>JAGFIW010000206.1 GCA_024103195.1 Saprospiraceae bacterium
GGTGTCCTCGAATTCCCAGGCGGCAGACAGCAAAACATCGGGCTGGGCAAAGACGCCCGCCCGGCGGCCGTAAGGACGATAGGCTATGTCACCGGCTGCCAGGGCCATCAGGTAAGCCGGCACGGGATGGTCCATCGAAAAGACATACGTGCCGTCCGGGCTGCTCATGGTCGGATTGGAGGCACTCATTAGCGCCATCATGCCTACAGGTACCTTCACACGCGCATGAAAGGGGAACCGGATACCTGGTGAGTCCTGACAAGGAAGCCAGCTTCGCGCCAGGATGGCCTGACTCTGTGTGTAAAGGAATGGTGATGATTGCCCCGTCTGCTCCGGAGAAAGCCACTGCAAGGCAGCCGCTTGGGGTTTGGTCCTGTAATAAACGGTCACCTGTCCGGTTTCCGGATCCAATGGGATTGAAAGGGAACGACCGAGCAGTGGATCTTCATCTCCCCATTGGAATGCAACAGGATCGGGGCGACTGTCGATGATGACCGACGAAACCTCCATATCCCGGGTATCGAGAATCAGCTCTTTCGCGTTGTCATGGTCCACATCCCATATGGCGATTCCTTCCAGGACCTTTTCCTCAAACAGGACCGTCAGATCCAATTGCAAACGGGTTACCCTCGCCTCGTCTGGACGAGCAAATGAATGAGGGTCAGACATCTCCGGTTCAGGAATATGTATGTTGGGTCCGGATGAGGAACTTTTGCGCTCTGCGCATCCGATAACCAGCAAAACCACCAGGGCCATCAGGGACCCATGAGAAGAGAAAGCGTACACCATAATTTTCATTAAACCCCAAATGTCGGCATTGCCCCCCATTTGCATCCCCGAAGCAAGGGTCGGTCCCGGGCTTTCCGGATGAGGATAAGCCCCTACATTTGCACCATGCATCGAATCCTGGTACCTGTCGATTTCTCGGCGAACGCAGAGTCCGCCTTCAACTATGCCCTTCATTTGGCTGCCGGACTCCCCGTCCACCTATTGGTTCTTCTCCATGTACAAAAGCCTGATCCGGAACTGGCAGAGGGCCACGAATCCGTGCCTCCGGAAGTTTTGCTGTCCAGGATGACCGAAGCTGCCGAAACCCGCCTTGGGGAGGATGTCACCGTGCTGGCGAAAGTCCTGAAGGGTATTCCGGAAGAAGTGATCGAACGCCTGGCCATGCAGTTCGAGGCAGATTTGATTATTATGGGCGCTTGCGGTCAAGGGCAGGCCAGCCAACAAGGCCAATTCCTGGGTTCCGTCAGTGGGACCATGTTCAAACACACCGAATTACCCTTGCTCTTTGTCCCGGCAGGAATAACATTTATCCCGCCGGTCAGGATCGCTTTCATCATGAAATCCTTGCTGGTCCACAAACCCGGCGTTTTGAAACCCCTCATCGACCTGGCCACTGCCTTTGAAGCAGAAATCAGTGTCGTACAAATCAAAGCTTCTTCCCTGGAAGAATCCTATGACAAGGAGTCCAATCTCAATTTCGGGGACGTCCCGCACAACCTCTACCAGCTGACCTGCGAACAGGTGCCGGAAGGCATAGAAAGGGTCATCCGAACTTTTGATCCGCAAATTCTCTGTGTCATCCGGAGAAGGAGGGATTTTTTCGAATCTCTTTTCAAAGCCCGCCCAATAGCTGCCACCGACTTCAACAGCAGTGTTCCTGTTCTGGTGCTCCAGGGGGTGCGCTGACAGCAGCTCCCCCTTAACGCAAGCGGTCCATCGACCGGACCAGACGTTCATCCCTTCGAATGGCGCGAATAGCCAACCCGCAACAAACAATCACCAACACGCAGAGCAACACGCCGTATCCGATCTCAAACCGGAAGGCAGCGGCATCAAGTTGGACATATTCCTGGTAAAACAAAACAGAGGCAAGGACCAGGAAAAGCATCTGGGAGATCAGGACCAAGCGGGTCCAAACGATTTGCCTGCCCCGATGTTTGAACTGAAAAACGGCTGCCAGGGCCATTAATCCGGCAGTAACGGTCAATATGATCATCAGCCAATGATCTGCCACCTCAAAAATGCCATCCGACAGCATGGTCACCCCTTCCCCGGGCGGGTCACTGAGGTTGCCTTCGACGGATGCCAGGGGAAAAAACGGTGCGAACAACAGGAAGGTCAACAGGGCGCCGCCGATCAGATAAACGGTCTGGATCCGTTGTAGCATGGAGGTTGTAATTTTGACGCAAGATAGGACAACCCTGAACCACTTTGACCGGGGATTCGGCTATTCGTTGGGATGATCAGTTTTTGGGAACGAGACACAAGCCTGGCAGATGTGGATTTCCTCCTCATCGGGGCAGGTATCACCGGCATGAATGCCGCCATCGCCTTGAAAAGCCGGCATCCCCTTGCCCGTGTCCTTGTCATTGACCGGCATCCCTGGGGAGGAGGTGCCAGTTACAGGAATGCCGGATTTGCCTGTCTGGGCAGTCCCACCGAGTTGGAGGCAGATTTGGCAAGATTCGGAGAAGACGTCACTCTCGATCTGGTGGAAATGCGATGGAAGGGTCTCAACCGTCTTTTGCAAAAGCTCGAAGGCGCTGACATTGATCTTGCCTGGTGCGGAGGTATGGAAGTATTCCCTGCCGGGGATGAAGAGGCTTATCAACGGGCGATGCAAATCATCCCTTTCCTGAATAAGGCTTTTCACCATATCACGGGTGAACCTCAAAATTTCTATGAGGCCAAGGAGTCACCAGCAGGCATACAGGAGCTGAAAGGGGTCATCCGTATCGCCCGGGAAGGCAGGCTTCATCCCGGGAAATTGATGCAGGCTTTGTCGGCACTGGCTGGCGGACTGGGCGTTTCGTTGATGCGTGGATTGGAGGTGAGCCACCTGGATCCCACGGACAAAGGCATTTGCGTAACGCTGGGTGGTGGCACTTCTATTCTTGCCGGATCGGTAGGTATCGCTACCAACGGCTTCACCGCCGACTGGTATCCCGGCTTACCGGTTTTCCCGGCTCGCAATCAGGTCTTTCTATCGCATCCATTGGACAAACTGGAATGGGATACCTGTATGCATTATCACCAGGGGTATGTATATGCGAGACGGGTCGATGACCGTTTGCTGATTGGAGGGGCCAGACATTTGGCCCTCCAAACGGAAACCATGTCCGAAGAAGGAATTACCCAGCCTATTCGCACCTATCTCACTGCGTTTGCCCGCCGTCACTTCGGCCTGGACCTTTCTGCAGGATTTGCATGGGAATGGAGTGGCACCCTTGGTGTGGGCGACGCCAAGCATCCCTACATCGAGGATCTTGGAGATCGTGTCCATGCTGCCGTACGATTGGGAGGGATGGGTGTTGCCATTGGTACCCTTGTCGGAGAATCGCTCGCCCACCGAATGGCACCATGAGAAGATTACCGTATTTGATTCTGCTCCTAGTGGGCTTGACTGCCTTTGGTCATTCTTCTCTGGCCCAGGAATCCGGGACACCGAGAACCGTCCACATCATTTACTCCCATGACTATTACTATGAAGACACGCCGGCAGGCAGGAAAGAATTTCTCGGCGGCGAGGTCAGATTGAGACATGACAGCACCTTCCTTTTTTGCGATACCGCCTACCTGTTTGGCCCGACTGTGGATGCCCTGGGCAATACGTCCATTGTCCAGGGGGATTCACTGCGCATTTATGCCGATACCTTGACCTATGACAGCCACACCGGCGTGGCCATCTTAATAGGTCGGGTCCTGCTGGAAAATGGCAACCAAAGGTTGATGACCAGTCGACTGAATTATGATACACGCGCCCGCATCGGATATTACGGCGAAGGTGCCTGGCTGGAGCACGATGATACCCGGATTTACAGCCGCAGGGGCACGTATCTGGTAAGTGACCAGCTGGTGCAGTTCCTGGATTCGGTCCAGATCCAAAGTCCGGACTTTCGTCTGAAGGCGGATTCCATGCGCTACAGCATACAGGACGATCGCGCCATTTTCACCGGTCCCACCCGCATCCGGCAGGAAAATGCCCAGTTGTACTGCGAAGCGGGATTTTATGCTTTGGGAGACGGATACGGCTGGTTTGAGAAGGATGCCCAATTTGCCGATTCCAGTCGGCGGGCCACTGCGGATCGTATCTATTACAACCGAACCTCCGGAGAGATCCGCCTGGTCGGTCAGGCTGATTATCAGGAGGGAGAACGCCAGGCCACCGGAGATTCTCTCTATTATCATGAATCAACGGGTGAGTTCCTCGTCCGGGGGAATGCCTTTCTCAAGGACGGCACTCAAACCATTGAAGCAGATGGTGTTGACTATAATGTTCGCACAGAACAATTTCGCACCACCGGAAGAGCCAGTATCAGGGACGGCGCGCAGTGGTTGACGGCAGATCGCGTCGAAAACCGGGATACCAGCGGCATTGTCCTTGTGGAGGGCCATGTCCTATGGCGTGATACCAGCGCCTTCATCACGCTCCAATGTGATTCGGCCCTGTACCATCGCCCAACCGGATACCTGCAGGCCATGGGTCAACCCCCATTGCTCATTCAGGTCATCGAGGGGGATACTTTGTTTCTGGTCGCTGACCAGATCATTGCCCGGGAGGATACAGGAGCAATAGCCGGCCGCACCATTCGCGCCTTCCGCAACGTGTTTGTCTACAAATCCGACTTACAGGCTATTTGCGATTCGCTGGCTCTGGTCGAAAAGGATTCCATGTTCTATTTCTATCAGGATCCCGTCGTTTGGTCGGAAGATACCACCCAATTCACGGCGGATACCCTGCTTATCCGTATGTCCGACAACAAACTTGATTCCATCTTCCTGCTCCGACAAAGCATGATCGTGACCAGTCCGGACGGACAGCACTTCAACCAAATCAAAGGACGATACATCACGGGAGCCTTTCGGGACAACGCCATCCACCGGATGGACGTCAATGGAAACGCGGAGGCGATTTATTACGCCCAGGATGAGGACTTTGCCTTTATCGGCGTCAATCAATCCGCCTGCAGCGATATGGTTTTGTTTTTTGAAGACAACCAGGTCAAGGATATCTTCTATTTGAAGGAACCCCGTTCATCCATGACGCCGATGGGTCAAGTTGATCATGGCAGCTTGCGATTGGAAGGGTTCAAATGGCGCGATATGGACCGACCGCTCAGTCTGCCGGATATTCGCACCCGCTGGGTCATAGCTGCCGGAATGGCCGTCAAGGAGGAGAAAGAAGCCGAAGAATGGCATTAATGGCCTCCAACAAAAAGGCGGAAGAAGGAATATCCCTCTTCCGCCTCTGGTATTCAGGAGGAACAACGCTCAGGAAGCCCTGCCGCCGTCCAATTTGCCTTGCAACTCCTTGAGCTCGTCAAATTTGCCTTCTGCGGCCAAACGCGACTGTGCCGGCCATGTGGTCGGATCATGCATTTGATAACGGCTTCCGGCCTCGGCCAAAACCTCCTTGATCCTTTCTGGTTGCGCTTCCGCCAGTTTGGCCCAGGTATCCCAACCGGCATCTTTGAGGAGTTGTTCGATCTTGGGACCAACACCTTCAATGATCTTCAGGTCATCTTGCTTTACCTTGGCAGCCTTGGCTTTTACCGGGGCATCCGCCACAACGGGCTTTTGCTTGACCTCCGGGGTCACCTCCGGGGTCACCACCGGGGTAGCGACAGCTTTGGTCGCCGATTTTTTCACGGGTGCTACAGTTTCCATCACCTCTCCGGCAGCTTGCAGAATGCTGACAAAGGTCCGGTCTTTACGGCCAACCTTGTAATGAACTACGCCATCCGTCAGGGCGAAAAGGGTGAAATCCCTCCCAATGCCGACATTGACGCCGGGGTGAAATTTGGTACCCCGCTGGCGAACCAGGATATTACCGGCACGAACATCCTGTCCACCGAAGATTTTGACACCGAGGCGCTTGCTTTTGCTGTCGCGCCCGTTATCCGAACTACCTACTCCTTTTTTATGGGCCATGGTGGCAAGTGTTTTAAGCGTTAATGGATTCAATCCGGATGCGGGAGAAAGACTGCCGGTGGCCATTCTTCACCCGGTATCCTTTCCGGCGTTTCTTCTTGAATACGATGACTTTGTCGCCTTTCTGACGACCGAGAACCACCGCTTCGACACGTGCGCCCTGCAGGAAGGGCTGGCCCATACTGACCTTTCCATCCCGGTCAGTCAGATGAACCTCCTGGAAGGAGACCTTTTCTCCCTCCCCTGCCTCCAGCTGGTGGACGAAGAGCTCCTGCCCTTCCTCGACTTTGAATTGCTGACCAGCAATAGTGACAATGGCAAACATAGATTGAGGTTTAGATTAAGTGGCTGCAAAGGTAAGCCGATTTTTTCAAATACCAAAGTGTTCAGCATCAGGAAGTTTCCATCATACCGGAAGGCCCTCAACTACACATAATCGGCCAGGGTCAGATAGACCTTCACGGGCAAGCCGCCCCTTATTATCTTGATAGTCAATGTTTTGCCCGGTTTTCCTTGCAGACAACGCTGTATTCCGGCCAGCTTTCTCCAGGCAGCAGGCCACCCGTTTATCGCTTTGATCTCGTCCCCGGGAAGAAGTCCGGCCAGGTAACCAGGCGATCCTGGGACCACTTCGTGGATGACAAAACGGTCCAGGTAAGCACCGCTGGCCAGTACGAATAATCCGCTTCGGTCCGTCGGCGGCTCCATTCTCCCGGACTTGCCCGGGACCAAATGAAGACGCTTTCCGGGGTAATCCAGAATGACGAGGAACTGCTCGAGCCAGCGATTGCCAATCAGTCCATGACGACCGTTCAGAAATGAAGTGTCGGGGTACTCGCGGATATCCTGAAAATTGGCGATCAGATGGCGGGTGGAGATTGGCGGTGTGCCAAAAGCCTCAATCCGACCTCGAGCCCCCATGATAAAGCCCCCCAATCCTACCCCCAGCGTGCCATGTACAGCACGATCCGGAAGACGAATGGCGTCATGACTGTCCGTCAGGAGCAACAGGGAAAGGGCCGCTCCGGTATCCAGCAGCAGGCGGATATGGGCAGCCGTATCCGCCGCCGTTTGCTGATAGGGGATGCTTACATATGGCTTGTTGCGCACAATTTCCAAAGGAAGGGTTTCCGCTCCCGACGGAACGCGATAGTGGGGTGAAGTTGTCAGAAGCACTTCCTTTCGCCGGTAATCTATGCGAACCACAAACGGCTTGAGCACATCGGCTCCAATAATCCCGTGGATGGGTGTACCCGTACAAACGTGAATCCTGAAGTAGTCATCATGGGTCACCAGAATGTCTCTTCCAGAAAAGGCATGACCACCCAGTTCCAGATGAACGCCCCGGATGAGGTCCGCCTCCACGCGGGTTTCGAGGTCGGCTCCGATCAGCGAGAATGTTCGCTCCGGGACAAACTGCAATAATTCGCTGATCTCACGGTGGGTCAGAAGGGTGTATTCAGCGCCTGTATCCAGGATGAAGCGAAGGGGAAATACATGGTGAAAAAGGACCTCCACCACCAGAAATCCGTTTTCATAGGTAAAGGGTATGCGGATGGTGCGGCCAGCTGCCGGTATTTGTTGCGCCTCAACATGAGCGTCACTCCTGCCGGGTATGCCCACTGTTGCTGCCGTCATAATCACCAGGAATAAGACCTGCCAACGGGTTTGGATGGGATTGTGCCTCTTCATATGGCGGATCAATGCGTGGACAAGGCAAGGTCCCTTTGCCGTTTCAATACCTCCATTGTCGCTTCCAGGTGCTCAAGGGTAGTGCGAAAACTCAAAACAGCCAACCGGATCCAAACCCTTCCTCCAATACGTGTCGAAGAAAGGAATACCCGTCCGTCTTCACGAACCCTGTCGACCAATCGTGCATTCCATTGGTCAACCTCTTCGTCTCTGGCCGGCCATCGGAACACCACCACAGACAGTGCGGGTTCCATCAGGGTTTCAAAACCCGCTTCCCGTATGGCGTGGTAAAACCATCGGGCCAGGAGTATCTTCTGTTTCAGGAGACGCCGAATCACCGACAGACCGTTCATCTTCATGGAAAAATACATTCTGAGCCCTCGGAAATGCCGGGTCAGCTCCGGGGACAGGTCAGCGGGAGACAGCGTCTCCGGATCCCTGTAGGCATCCTGCATATAGGCCGCTTCATAGGCATGGCTGTGCAGAAGGTGTTTGATCTCCCGCACGACAACCGCCCCGGTTCCGTAGGGCAAAAAAAGCCCTTTGTGGGGGTCGGCGACGATGGAGTCTGCCCGTTCCAAACCTGCAAAGACAGGGTCGAATTCCGGCAGCAACCGGAAGAACCCGCCGTATGCTGCATCCACATGGAACCACAATCCGTAGGCATGGGCAATGTCTGCCAGAGCATGCAAAGGATCCACCGCTCCCGTATCCGTCGTTCCGGCTGATGCCAGCAAGAGAAATGGGTGGAGACCCTCGGCCATATCTTCCTGAATCATGGCAACCAGGACATCAGGCCGCATACGGAAGCCCTCATCCATGGGCACATCTCTGCGCTTACTAAAGCCGAGTCCGGCAATTCGCAAGGCCTTGTCCAGACAATGATGCTGATGTGCTGTACCGTAAATCACCATGTCCATCCACCTGGAAGGTGGCTCCCCGGAGGCATCCCTGGCTGCGGTAATGGCCACCAGGCTGGCTATCGAGCCCCCCGATGTCAGTGTGCCTCCGGCCGAGGAAGGCAATCCGAACAGATCAGCCACCCAATGCACCAGAAAATGTTCCAATTCAACGGCGCCAGGGTTGGCAAAATGGATCCCGGCATATCGATTGGTCACGGCGGCCAGCAAATCGCCAAGGGCGGCCGCGGGCATTCCGCCACCGGGTATGTAGCCCAAATGCCCCCCAGAGGCCGGGTTCAAACCCCGGAAATCAATCCTGCTCCTGCATTCCTCCATGATCGCAGCCAAGGGCACGGCATCTTCCTGCAAATGAAAGGAAGGCCCGACATGGCCTGATTCAGTTGGCCACCATGCGGGACCTTTTCTGGTCAGGTCCAGAAATGTCTGGGAATAAGCTTCCACCTCCCTGATCCAGGAACTCCATCGCTCAGGTCCTGGATCTGCTTCAGCTACCGGATCACCTAATATTTTCAAAGCGGCAACAATCTCATCTTTGATTTCCATGCAAACGGCCATTGGAGAGCGGCATCCGGAAAACGCCCGGGCCCGGTCCCATGTCCTACAAATTTGCGAAGAAATACCAGACCCCGGGAAGACGATAGCCCCTGCCATGTCATGGCAAATGGAACTCTGCGCGCCCTTTTTTGGCCAATCCGTCAAATTCCGGTAACTTTCCCTCAGAATTTGCATTTTCCTTTAAATGACCCCGATGGATAGAATTGTGATGCTCGTTGCCTTGATGTGGACCCTCTCCGTTTCTGCCCGGGCTCAAATCCAATATGTCTTTTCCATAGAAAGGCCCGGCACAGTTACGGATGCACAAATCAAATCCCTTTTTGAGGATTACTCGGATATCAGGCAGGTAGCCGTGCGCGGCAACATGCTGACATTTGTCGTTCCTGACCGGGAGTCCTATCCGGTCATTACCATTCGGGAATGGCTTGCCAAGCTTCAGGTATCTGCGACGGATTACAAGGAGACAGAGCTTGGAGAACGACCTGACCTCCGCGTCCAACAGCTTGAATCGACCCACTTTAAGGTTTATGGTGTTTGCGGCATGTGCCAGGAACGCATTGAGCGGGCTGCCCGGTCCGTCAAAGGAGTCGTCAACGCCCGATGGGATGATGAAACCCAAATCCTAACCCTGAAGTACCGTTCAGGCATCACCGACATTTCAGCGATCCATGAAGCCCTTGTGGCTGTGGGACATGATACGGAGTCCAGACGCGCACGGGATGAGGTTTACGAGCAGTTGCACACCTGCTGCAAATACGAACGTCCTGCCGTAGAACGGTAATGGAGGACGGGCCACAGCGACACGCTGACCCCCCACTTTTGCGGCGCGCGATTACGGTAGTCCCGCTGACCCTGATCGCTGTAGGCGCCTGTATTGGCTCTGGAATTTTTCTTACACCATCGGATATAGCCGGTCATGTCGGATCGGCGACAGGCATTTACCTGGCCTGGACATTGGGGGGGCTGGTTGCGTTGTCCGGGTCCCTGACCTTTGCCGAACTCGCCGGAAGACTGCCGGAACATGGCGGCATATACGCTTACCTCCGACACAGCTATGGTGATTTCGTCGCTTTCATGTACGGATGGGTCATTCTGACCGTCATAACCTCCGGTGCCATTGCCGCCCTGGCATTGGCCTCTGCGCGTTACCTCTCTTATCTTTTGCCTCTTTCAAGTACAGGCATTCCTTTAACAGGCATAGCGCTTATTCTGGGCTTGACGTTTGTCAATTTAGCCGGCGTACGATCTGGTGCCGGTCTTGGGGCCTGGTTGACTTTCCTCAAGGTTTTGGGAATAGCCGCCATCATCGCTTTGGGCTTTGTGGCCTTCCTGCATCCCATCCGGCCGTCAGCATCCCTATCCTCCGGTTTCCATTTACAGGGCCTTCCGCTGGCCCTGATTGGGGTTTTCTGGTCATTCGGAGGTTGGCACCACGCCTCCTACCTGGCCGGTGAGACAGTGGAACCCGCGAAGACCGTGCCCCGGGCCATGGTCCTCGGTGCTTTGATCGTCACCTTGATTTACTTAGGTGTGAATTGGGGATATCTCCAACTCCTCTCGCCAGAGGAGATGTCCCGTTCTCTGGCGGTAGCTTCCGATGCAGCAGGTAAAATCCTGCCGCAGGGAAGCCGGTTTATCGCCATCCTCATCGTCCTGTCTACGCTGGGTACAGCCGGTATTTATACCCTGTCTGCACCCAGGATCTATCAAACCATGGCGGCGAACGGCACCTTCTTTCCGGCGCTTGCCCGCATTCACCCTAAGTTTCAGGTACCTCATATTGCCATTCTGTTACAGGCGGGGTGGGCCATTGTCCTCCTGGTGTTTTGGTCCACCTTCGAGAATCTGATCGCCTATGTGGTATTCATGGATTGGATATTCATGGTGCTAGCCGCTTTCAGCCTGTTCCTGTTGCGCCAACGGGCGCAGAGTTACGAAGGATTCAAGAGTCCTGCATACCCACGCATGCCTGTTGTATTTCTGGTTCTGTCCGTTTGGTTCCTCGGCTCCACATTAGTGTTGCAACCCAAACAGGCGGGCATCGGGCTCTTGCTTTGCCTTGCCGGTTGGCCGGTTTTCCTATGGTTCAAAAGGATCAAAAGCCGCCACTCTTCTGACGCCGTCGACAAGAATTAGGCCTTCATGGATCCTGCCGCACAAAACCTCAATTCTTTTTCTTGAAGTCACCGCGTTTCCAGGCGTCAAAGAATTGTTTCCAGGCGATGGGATTGAAGATGTTCATCGGAGGCTGTTGTCCGATGTGGTAAAAAGCGTGGGATTGCTGCCTCAGATAATAACTGGCGCTTTCCATACCGTCATAGCGCAGATCTTGTCTGGCTTTGTTGAGGTTTTCCTGAGCCAGATTCTCCAGAGCCTTGCGTTGCAAATCCGTGGTGACATCCATGGCCAGAAATTCGATCTTGAAATGCTCACGGCTTGGCCAGGGGAAGACGACGGTTTCAGGAAGGTTGAAGGTGTCCCTGGACATCAGTTGAACCATGGAATACCGGTTGTCTTTCAGGGTATCCGGGACGCGGAACGTCACTGTCTGGTAACCTATTGAAGTGAATTCCACTACATCTCCGGCATATACCACAATGGAAAAGAATCCATTGTAATCGGCATAGGTGCCCCTGCCTTGATCCTTGACAGCCACGGTGGCAAAAGGTACCGGCAGCAATTCCGAACTGGAACCATCCAGGACAAGACCGGAAAACTGTACCACCATCCGGTCATTGTCCGTCTTTTGCTGAGCACGTCCCTTATTCATTCCGCAAAGGAGAAGCAGGAACGTGATGGCCAAAATCAGAGGCCGGAATGCTGCATTCATAGGCGAAAGGTACGGACAAAAGACATCCCCGCGGGGTCAACGGTCCACGATCCAGTCCTGATTAAGAGAATTTTAACCCTTGCCTCTGGCGCCGGCCATCTTAAGTCCCAGGGTGTATTGCAACACTTCGCTCATCTCTTCCACATACTTGAACCGAAGGCCCTTACGGTACATGGAGGGTATCTCCTCTACATGCAGTTTGTTCTCTGCGCACAAAACAACGGTTTGGATGCCTGCTCTTTTGGCCGCCAGGATCTTCTCCTTAATACCCCCTACAGGAAGCACCTTGCCTCTCAGTGTAATTTCTCCAGTGAGCGCCACACGGGGCCGGATTGGCTTTTGCACGAAGGCGGATGCCAGGGCCGACAACATGGTAATACCCGCTGAGGGTCCATCCTTGGGGATGGCGCCTTCTGGCACATGCAAGTGGACATCCGTTTTCTCGAAGACTGCCGGATCAATACCGTAGAGCGAGGCGTGTGCTTTCAGATAACTGAGGGCAGTGGTCGCAGATTCCTTCATGACTTCACCCAGATTGCCGGTCAGGCGCAATTGCCCCTTTCCGGCCGATAAGCTGGTTTCGATAAATAGGATGTCACCACCCACACTGGTCCAGGCAAGGCCAATGGCCACCCCTGCCGGATTGTCTTCCACCATGCGGTCCAGGGAAAACTTGCGTGGACCCAGGATTTTCTCCAGGTCCTCCGGCTTTATGGCAGGATGGAATGGATCGCCGGTCGCCACCTTGCGGGCTGCGTGGCGGCAAATCCGCGCGATCACCCGATCCAGGGAGCGCACCCCGCTTTCCCGCGTGTAATCCTGGATCAGCTTTTCGAGGACCGGGCGTGAGAGCACCAATTGTTTAGGGGTCAAACCATGCTCCCCTAATTGTTTAGGAACAAGATGTTTCTCGGCAATTCCGATCTTCTCTTCGACGGAATACCCATTGATTTCGATGATTTCCATCCTGTCCAGCAATGCCGGCTGTATGGTGGAAAGGGAATTGGCGGTGGCAATGAACAAAACCCGGCTCAGATCATATTCCTGCTCGAGGTAATTGTCATAAAAAGTGCTGTTCTGCTCCGGATCAAGCACTTCCAGCAAGGCGGAAGACGGATCGCCCCTGAAGTCCTTTCCCACCTTGTCGATTTCGTCCAGCACAAAGCAAGGATTGGAGGACTTGGCCTTGCGCATGGATTGGATGATCCTCCCCGGCATGGCACCGATATAGGTCTTTCGGTGTCCCCGGATCTCCGATTCATCGTGGAGACCTCCGAGTGAAATCCGGACATATTGTCTTCCCAATGCCCGCGCGATGGATCGCCCCAGGCTGGTTTTGCCGACACCTGGAGGTCCAAACAGGCATAGAATGGGGGCTTTCATGTCTCCTTTCAGCTTGAGCACCGCGAGATGCTCGAGAATTCGTTCCTTGACTTCGGTCAGACCATAGTGATCCTCATCCAGGACACGCTTCACCTTCCTGAGGTCAAAATTGTCCTGGGTAAACTCTTCCCAGGGCAAATCCAGCATCAGATCCAGGTAGTTGAGCTGCACACTGTATTCGGCCACTTGCGGATTCATTCTCCGCAATTTGCTGAGCTCCTTGTCAAAGGCTTTGGCTACTTTGTCAGGCCAGGTTTTGGCTGCTGCCTGACCCAGCAACCTTTCATATTCCTCTTCCTGGGGATTCTGCCCCAATTCTTCCTGGATGGTCTTCAGTTGCTGGTTGAGGTAATAGTCCCGTTGCTGTTTTTCAATATCATCCCTGACCTTGGATTCGATCTGGTCTTTGAGCTCCAGCATCTGCAGCTCATTTTCCAGGTGTTGGTGGACAATCCGCGCTTTCTCGACCACATCGTCCACCTCCAGGATCTCCTGCTTGATGGACACCTTCAGATTGAGGTTGGAGGCAATGAAATTCAGCAGGAAATAGTTGTTGCTGATATTGCGAAGCACCAGGTTGGCTTCTGCCGGGATGTTGGGTGATAGCTCAATGATTCTTCTGGCCACATCCGTTATGGACGAAATCAGTGCCTTGAATTCCAATTTGTCTTTGGGAGCCCCCTGTTCGAGAATGGAATACCGTCCGACCAGAAAGGGTTGTTCGCGCACGATCCCTTCCAGGCGAAACCGTCTTCTTCCCTGCAAAATGGCCGTGGTAGTACCATCGGGCATCTTCAACAGCTTGATGATGCGGGCAATGGTACCTATTTCGTACAGGTCCTCTGCCCCGGGATTTTCATTACGGCTGTCCCGTTGGCTCAGGACCGCGATGATCCGCTGGTCCTGATGCGCTTTCTGAATCGCTTTGATCGACTTGTTCCGTCCCACCGTAATGGGGATGACGATACCCGGATACAGCACCGTATTCTTGAGGGCCAACACCGGCAATGTCGGCGGATATTCTTCGTGAATGTTGGACTCATCCTCCTCTTCTACCGAGAAAAGGGGCATGAACTCGGCATCCTCATCGGATCCCTGATTGGAAAAAATATTAGGAAATTCTATCATATGTAAGAGCGGATAATGGACGCCATCCTGATTTCGTCAAGGCCGACCGTCTTCTCCGTTGAGAGGGTCAATGACCATGCCATGCAACGGAAGTGGCACAAAAGGGCAGTTTGCGCTGTCCGGGGTGCCATTTTGTCACATTTCCTCCAAAATGGCTTCGGGTTGTTTGTCGGTGACTGTCCGGACGTCCTCCACAGCTTTCTCCAGCTTGAGGTTGTCGATAATAAAGGATTGTCTCGCCGGTGTATTCTTGCCCATGTAATACCCCAGCAATTGTTCGATGCGAATGTCCTCTCTCAGGATGACCGGATCCAAACGAATGTCCTGCCCGATGAAGTCCTTGAATTCGGAAGGGGATATCTCACCGAGCCCTTTGAAACGGGTGATTTCCGGTTTGCCCTTTAATTTTCGGACGGCTTCTGCTTTTTCCTGTTCGGAATAACAGTAAAAGGTCTGATGCTTGTCGCGTACCCGGAACAAAGGCGTATCCAGGATAAACAAGTGGCCGTTTCGCACGAGATCGGGGAAAAACTGGAGAAAGAAGGTCAGGAGCAACAACCGGATATGCATGCCGTCCACGTCGGCGTCCGTGGCAACGACCACCCTGTTGTACCGGAGATCGTCCAGACTGTCCTCGATGTTCAGCGCATGTTGAAGGAGATTGAACTCTTCATTTTCGTACACCACTTTTTTGGTAAGCCCGAAGCAATTGAGGGGTTTGCCACTCAAACTAAATACCGCCTGGGTTTCTACATCGCGTGCCTTGGTGATAGAACCGGAAGCGGAATCCCCTTCCGTGATGAACAGGGTGGAAGCCAAGCGGAATTCATCTGAGATACGGCCTTCATTGAAATGATAGCGGCAATCTCTGAGCTTCTTGTTGTGGAGATTGGCCTTTTTGGCCCTTTGGTTGGCCAGTTTCTTGATCCCGGCGATCTCTTTCCTTTCCCGTTCTGATTGGGTGATGCGTTTCAAAAGTGCCTGGGCTACTTCCGGATTTCTATGCAGGAAGTTGTCCAGCTCTCGTCCCAAAAAGTCGGAAACAAAGGTGCGAATGGACACTCCCTCCGGACTCATGTTGGTGGAGCCCAGTTTGGTTTTGGTCTGGGATTCGAATACCGGCTCTTCTACCCGAATACTGATGGCGGCAATGATGGACGACCGAATATCCTTGGGGTCAAAGTCCTTTTTGTAAAAGTCCCTCACCACCTTGACAATGGCCTCACGGAATGCCGCCAGGTGGGTCCCTCCTTGCGTGGTAAACTGCCCGTTGACAAAGGAATAATACTGTTCCCCGTATTGCTCGCCATGGGTCATGGCAATTTCCAGATCAGGGCCCTGCAAATGGATGAGCGGATATCTGATCTCCTCCTGGCCATTCTTTCTTTCGAGGAGGTCTTTGAGACCGTGGCGGGATACGAAGGTCTTTCCGTTGAAATGGATCTTTAGCCCGGCATTCAGGAAAGCGTAGTTCCAAAGCTGGTTCTCCAGGTATTCGGTGCGAAAGCGAAAGTGTCTGAAAATCTCAGGATCGGGATGGAAAGCGACATAGGTGCCATTGGGTTCAGCAACCTTGAAGGGATGAGCATCTTCCAGGATTTGGCCTTGCCGGAAGGTCGCTTTTTTCTTCATGCCATCCCTTACCGACCACACCTCAAACATGGAGGACAAGGCATTCACGGCTTTGGTCCCCACCCCGTTCAGGCCTACCGACTTCTTGAAAGCCTGAGAATCGTATTTGCCTCCCGTGTTGATTTTGGAAACACAATCCACCACCTTTCCCAGCGGAATGCCTCGCCCGTAATCCCGGACTCTCATGGTGCCGTCTTCCAGTTCGATGTCGATCTGCTTGCCATATCCCATTACGTATTCGTCTATGGCGTTGTCGATCACCTCTTTGAGCAGGACATAAATACCGTCATCCGGGCTGGACCCGTCCCCCAGTTTGCCGATGTACATCCCTGGGCGAAAACGCATGTGTTCTCTCCAGTCTAGTGACCGGATCTGGTCTTCCGTGTATTGGACCTGACTCATAAGGGGAATTGGATCATGGGATTTATCGGGCTACCTGGGATTCGCGAAGGGCTGCCCGGGAAAGGCAAAATTACAACGCATGACAAAAACAGATGGTATGTATATCCCCGGATCCAAAGATCGGCTCATCACCGGGATTTTGCATGCACGGTGAACGGGGAATGGAAGGCGGCGTGTCCTTTATCGGGTGGATGATGGGTCCTGTAGGCCATAGGAGGATCCTTATGGCAGGCAGGTCTTGAAGATACGACCCCCTGATCCGGCGAGGATTACGGACTGTCCGGCGATCCAGGCCGTATACAAATCCGTGCCCCGATCCAAACCACCGAGCTCCACCCAGGAGTTGCCACCATCCCGTGTCAGCCAGGCCAACCCTCCGTCACCGCAAATTACCCCGAAATCCGGGTCTCTGAAATGCACCCCTCGCCAGGGCCAGTCCCGGGCCCAAATCCCGCGGCCGTTGCGAAGTATCTTCCAGGTGTGGCCCTTGTCAACAGACTTCCAAACCGAGCCACCATAGCCGACGGCATAGCCCACCTCCGGAGTCGGGAAGGCAAGCTGCATGATATGGTCGCCATGGATGTCCAACACTTGCCAATCTTTCCCCTTGTTGCCGGAATGATAAACGATACCGTATCCCGCTGCGATGGCGGTATTGGTGTCGACGACGACAACATCATTTATGCGGTTTTGGTGAAGAAACAAATGGTCCCCCACTTCCTGAGGATCAATGACATACATGAAGCCCTTTTCAAAAGCATCCCCACCGGCCATCAATACCGGTCCGTCCCTGAATCCGGCGATTCCTCTGGTGGTCGTCCAATAGGACGGCTCCCGATAGCCCCAATGGCCGGATGTGTCTCTGCGCCAGAAATGCCCATCCACGCCTGTGCAGATCAGTTGCCCGTCGGATAAAGCGGACATGGCCAGAAGCATTTTCCCCGTTGTCAGGTCGGGATGTGCGGGGCCATTTGCGGTGTCAATGGAAAAAACGGTCCCGGAATACCAGGTCTTTCCGCCACAAGCCCACAATCCGCCAATCCTGTCCTCCGTCAACCGGCAGATGATTTCATCCCTGCCGGTTTCCCATAAGGTCCAGGTAGCGTCCAGGGTCTCTTTGCGGCATCCAGACATCACCATAAGGACTCCGGCCAAAAACAGCCGGACTGGCATCCCAGTGATCATGATGCTGTTCGTGAAATGCGGGATGGCCTGAACCATAAAATCCTGACTGAATATTGATTTTTCAGGCGATCAATTTCCAACGGTAATACAACCGGCGCCTGTCTTTCATATGCAAATGTATGGCAGAGCCTTTGACCCCCGCGAATTCATGAAAGAACCCGGTCAGCCACCATGGCACCAACTTTCTGATCCGGACGCGTTTCCTTTTGTCCCCTTCTTCGATCGCCTTGACAACCAGATGGGTGATATCCTCCTCCTCAACCACCTTCATGCCACTCTGGTGAAGGGCCTCCTGCATGACCGGCAAATCGCCTTCCAGCCGCATGTCGGTGATCAGCAAAATACCTTCCGGTCGCAAAACCCGTTTGACTTCCGAAAGAAATTGTGGGAAGGATCCATAGGCATGGGAGGATTCCACATTGATCACGACATCAAATGACTGATCCGGAAAGGGAAGATCCTCTGCATTGCCTCTGACATAGCGCAAAGACGGATGTTTCCAATGCTTGCGACAGAAAGCTATAGCAGCCTCTGCAAGGTCCAGACCTGTCAGGGACCGGGGCGCCAGATAACGGGCCATGTAATAACTGCCGCCTCCTCTTCCGCAGCCAACCTCCAAAACATCCTTTCCGTTCATATCGCCCCTGGTAGCGAGGTAATGGTACAATTGCAGCGGGAGCCGTTCTTCCTCGTCCTCCGGCTTAAGGATAACGGGTGCTTCATGGGGACCCGGGCTGTACCCGTAATTCATGAATCGCCAATTGCGAAGGGGCAACACGGTGGCCAACAACTCATAGATGGGTTTCCACGCCATTCTCCTGAATCCCGAATGGCGCGTCAATTGAAGGAATACAGAGCCGATCATAGATGGAATTTTACTATATTATATGTAATGTACAACCTGTCCCCGCAAAATAATCATCCTGGTGGACTTCCTGGAAGGCGAAGCCTCCTGATATCTGGTTCGCCCCCCCACAGGATGTCATCCCCCCTTGGACTGATGGGTTATCCCGAGCCTTGTCCGCACCTTTGTACCTTTGTCTTTGACCAACCAAATCCACATGCATTCAGCGGCGACCGCAGGTGAGGTAAGTCTTCACACAGAGAACGGGATAGGAACCCTGACTTTTTACCACCCCTCGCACAATGCCATGCCAGGCATTCAGCTTCAACGCCTATCCGCCGCCATCCAAGAGGCCGGAACGGACCCTGATGTTCGCGTCATCCTTTTGCAAAGTGCCGGGGAGCGTACCTTTTGTGCCGGTGCAAGTTTTGACGAACTCGCATCCATTCGCACGCTGGAGGAGGGAAAGGCATTTTTCAGCGGTTTCGCCAGGGTGATCAACGCTTGTCGCACCTCCCCGAAAATCATCCTGACCCGGGTGCAGGGCAAAGCAGTAGGAGGAGGTGTAGGCATCGCTGCCGCCAGTGATTATTGCTTTGCCACCCGGCAGGCAGCTCTTCGGTTGAGTGAGTTGGCTGTAGGGATCGGTCCCTTCGTGGTTGGTCCGGTCATAGAGCGCAAAATCGGCACTGCTGCGTTCCGGCAGATGGCCCTCAAGCCCAACGACTGGTTTGATGCCGATTGGGCCTTTCAAAAAGGGTTGTATCAGGAGGTTTTGCCCGACATGGAGGCCCTGGATAAGGCGATTCATCAAATGGCGATGCAGTTGGCATCCTTCCACCCACAGGCCCTTGCCGAGTTGAAACGTGTTTTCTGGCAGGGCACGGAAGATTGGGACCGCTTGTTGGAAGAACGTGCGGCTACCAGCGGCACCCTCGTCCTTTCCTCCTTCGCCCGGGAGGCGATTGCCGCCTTCAAACAGAAATGACACCGGGACGGACCAATTCTGACGCATGAAAACAGCAACCACCCGCCTGGATCGCGAAATCCTACTGAAGGCTTACCGGCTCATGACAACAGCCAAGTGCATGACCGAGATTTATGAAACCAATTTCAAAGTGGTCTCCAAATATGTCCATGCCACCTCCCGCGGGCATGAAGCCATCCAGATCGCTACCGCCATGCATCTCGGACCGGAGGACTTTTTGTCTCTTTATTACAGAGATGATGCCTTTCTGTTGGGCATTGGAATGCGACCCTACGATTTGATGCTTCAATTGATGGCCAAAAGGGATGATCCGTTCAGTGGAGGAAGGACCTATTATTGTCATCCGAGTCTCAAGGATCCCGACAAGCCCAAGATCCCGCACCAATCTTCTGCCACCGGCATGCAGGCCATTCCCACCACAGGAATCGCCATGGGAATTCAATATCAGGAGGTGGCAGGATTGAAAACCTGGAAAAAAGGAGAGGCCCCGGTGGTCGTTTGTTCGTTGGGCGATGCTTCCGTGACGGAGGGTGAGGTGGCAGAAGCCTTCCAAATGGCTGCGTTGAAGCAGTTTCCCATTCTTTACCTCATCCAGGACAACGGTTGGGACATATCCGCTTCCGCAGAAGAAATCCGCGCCCAGGATGCCTTTGATTACGCCGGAGGATTTCACGGTATCGAACGGGTGCGCCTGGATGGTACCGACTTTGAAAGTTGCTACCAACAGATGGGAACCATCATCCGCAAGATCCGCAAGGAGCGTCGCCCATTCCTGGTCCATGCCCGTGTACCTCTCCTCAATCACCACACCAGTGGCGTTAGAAAGGAATGGTACCGTGATGACCTGGAAGAACACGCTAGCAGGGACCCCTGGCCCAAACTGCGGTCAGCCCTGTTGGAAGATGGCTTTGACCGACAAGAACTGGATGGTATTGACCGCGAAGCCGCCGAACAGGTAAAAACCGATTATTCGCGGGCTTTAGCGGCTGATGACCCCTTGCCGGAGGAACTGTTCCTTCATGAATTCACACCAACCACCATCACCCGGGAACAGGGAGATCGCCAACCGGAGAACAATGAGGAAAAAGTCATGGTCGACTGTGCCTTGTTCGCCATTGAAGAGTTGATGCGACAACACCCCGAATGCGTGCTCTACGGCCAGGATGTGGGCGGCCGACTCGGCGGGGTGTTTCGCGAAGCCGCTACCCTCGCACAAAAATTCGGCGACCACAGGGTCTTCAACACCCCTATTCAGGAGGCGTTCATTATTGGAAGCACCGTCGGTATGTCGGCAGTCGGACTCAAACCGATCGTTGAAGTTCAGTTTGCCGACTATATCTGGCCAGGCCTCAACCAACTTTTTACCGAGGTCAGCCGGTCTTGCTATCTCACCAACGGGAAATGGCCCGTCAGTTGCATCATTAGGGTGCCCATCGGTGCCTATGGCAGTGGAGGACCTTACCACAGCAGCAGTGTGGAAAGTGTCGTCACCAACATCCGAGGCATCAAAATCGCTTATCCCAGTAATGGCGCGGATTTGAAGGGTTTGATCAAAGCGGCTTATTACGACGGCAATCCCGTGGTCATTTTCGAGCATAAAGGCCTGTATTGGAGTAAGGTCAAAGGCACCGAAGCGGCGCGGACGGTAGAACCCGGGGCGGATTATATCGTGCCCTTCGGGAAAGCGCGCACCTGTCTGGCCGCAGATCCTGTACTCATGAAGACACAACCTACGCTCGGTATTGTCACTTATGGTATGGGCGTCCACTGGTCACTGCAAGCCGCCAACGCCTGGCCGGGCCGCATCGAAATCCTGGACCTCAGGACACTGGCTCCCCTGGATGAAGCGTCCATGTATGAACTGGCCAAACGCCACCACCGGGTGTTGGTTGTCACTGAAGAACCCGTGAACAACACCTTTGCCCAGAGTCTTGCGGCCAGGATACAGGAACAATGTTTTGCCTTCCTGGATGCACCGATACGAACCCTGGGCTCCGAAAATCTGCCGGCCATCCCGCTCAACAGCACCCTGGAGCAGACGATGATCCCCTCTGCCGGGAAGGTCTCTGCCGCCATCGAAAGTCTGCTTGACTATTAATCCCATCTGCAGGAACGAAGTCCTTTGCCACGGCCAATGGGGTGTCTTCGTGGAATTTCAGGATATTTGCCATTGGCCTCTATGACGCAATTACCTGGATTGAAAAAGGATTTTGTCGAATGATGAAGCGTATTCTCGCCAACGATGGCCTGGATCCCTCCGGTCTGAAGATGCTGCAACAGGCAGGATTCGAGGTGGACACGACGCCCGTGCCCCAGGAGGAATTGCCTACTGTGCTCCCGGTTTATGATGCCCTGATCGTACGATCCGCCACCCAGGTTCGCAAGCCTCTGATTGATGCCTGCCCGGATCTGAAGGTCATCGCAAGGGGCGGTGTCGGTATGGACAATATCGACGTCGCCTACGCCCGTGACAAAGGTATCCACGTGTTCAATACGCCTGCATCCTCCTCTCGGGCTGTGGCCGAACTGGCTATGGGGCATATCCTGTCTTTGACCCGATTCCTTCATTTGTCCAACAGGGAAATGCCGGAAAAAGGGGCACAGTCGTTTGCTGCCCTTAAAAAAGCCTACAGCAAAGGGGTGGAAATTCAGGGACGAACCCTGGGCGTCATCGGATTTGGTCGCATTGGACAAGCCGTTGCCCAAATGGCCCTGGGTGCCGGCATGAAAGTCATCGCCACGGATCCGGTGGTGAATGAAGCCGTATTGAACTGGGAAATCCCCATGTATGGGAAGGTTGATGTCCGCATCCTTACCCGTTCCATGAATGAAGTCCTGGAATCCAGTGATTTCATCAGCTTGCATGCCCCGGCTCAGGCGGGCAGGGCGCTTATTGGTGAAGCAGAGATCGACATCATGAAAAATGGTGTTTACCTGATCAATACCGCCCGCGGAGGTTTGATCGACGAGGATGCCATGCTCAAAGGTTTGGAATCCGGCAAAATTGCAGGTGTGGGTCTTGATGTGTTTGTCGGGGAGCCTACCCCGCGTAAAGAACTTCTACACCACCCGCGCATCGCCGTAACACCACATATAGGCGCCTCCACCCAGGAGGCGCAAAACAGAATAGGTATTGAACTCGCGGAGGGCATGATTCGCTATTTCCAATAGGGCCGCGCATTCTGCCATTTCGGGACATTAATCCTGGTCTGGAGGTCCATCGGTTTGCTTTGATCCGTATGACATTCAACTTATCTTCCCGCATACTGATAACGGCCATCCTGCAAGGATGCATGGTCCTGGCGGGGTGCCAGGGAGGAGAAATGCTCGGCAGTGTCGAGATCGAAAGACTCAGCCGACAAATGGTCCAACAGTTTGCAGACCAGAGACCTGTTGACAACAGTGACATGTTTTCCGACACGGCCATTCTCTTTGCGCCCGGAGGTTACCGCGCCCAGGGGAAGGAAGTCATCCGGGCATACTGGGGCCGGTACATGTTTCCGGAACGCCTGGAATGGGAGACCATACTCATCACCGAAGATTTGGGGGAATTGGAGCGAAAACCCGATTTTTTATCGGTATTTGAATACATCCGACCTCTGGCTCTTGCCGATGACGAAATGCCAAGCCTGTATCAATGGGCACGATGGCGTATTGTGGCCGAGAGGGAGGATGCCGTCAACGTGGATGAAAAGTTTCCCGTCCTGCTGGAGTGGGTCCAACCAGCCGGATCCGGTTGGCAAATACGGCGACTATGGATGGGATAAAGCATCCATTGTCAGAAAGCAAGGTTTCCCGCCTTCCCCCGCTGGCAGAGCGCATGCGGCCGCGTCGCCTGGAGGAAGTCGCAGGCCAAAACCATCTCATCGGCCAGGGTGAAGTCCTTGATCGGGCGTTGGATACCGGGCAGTTGCCATCCATGCTCTTTTGGGGTCCGCCAGGAGTGGGCAAAACCACGCTTGCGAGGCTACTGGCAGAAGCGTCCGGAAGGGAATGTCTGGCGTTGAGTGCCATACAAAGTGGTGTGAAAGAAATTCGCGAAGCCCTTGAAAAGGCCAAGGAACTCACCAGAGCGGGACAACCGGCTCCGGTATTGCTCATCGACGAGATCCATCGCTTTCACAAAGGGCAACAAGATGCCTTGCTCGGAGCCGTCGAAAATGGCCTTGTCATCCTGATCGGCGCCACGACGGAAAATCCTTCCTTCGAGGTCAACAATGCCCTGTTGTCCCGCTGCCAGGTCTTCACCCTCGAATCCCTTGGCGCTGACGATCTGCGGGCCATGATGCACCGTGCCCTGGAAGAAGATGTCTGGCTGAAAGATCTCGATATCCAGATTGAGGAGGACGAAGCCATCCTTCGACTTTCCGGAGGGGACGGTCGCAAACTCTATAATATCCTGGAACTATTGGCGCAGGAGGCGAAGGCCGGTCAGACGCTTACCGTGACCAACGAATTGACTTCGCGCAAAGTCAGGCAGCGACTTTCCCAATTCGACAAGGATGGAGAATGGCACTATGACCTCATTTCGGCCTTTATCAAATCCGTCCGAGGATCTGATCCGAATGCTGCGGTTTACTATCTGGCGCGTATGGTGGAAGGCGGCCAGGATCCCAATTTTATTGCCAGGCGATCGCTCATCCTCGCTGCAGAGGATATCGGACTGGCCAACCCCAATGCCTTGTTGCTGGCCAATGCCTGCATGGACGCCGTGCACCGGATCGGATGGCCTGAGGCGCGGATCCCCTTGGCAGAAACCACCATATATCTGGCCTGCAGCCCGAAAAGCAATGCCGCCTACAAGGCTATGGAAGCCGCCCTCGCCGAAGTCCGGCGATCGGGCGACCTACCTGTGCCCCTTCATTTGAGGAATGCCCCTACCCGGTTGATGAAAGAACTCGGTTACGGACAGGAATACCGGTACAGTCATGATTTTCCCGGACATTTTGCCCCTCAGGAATACCTGCCAGAGGGGCTTGCCGGAAGTGTATTTTACCAGCCGGCTCACAACCCCGCCGAGGAAAAATACGTTCATCTCCTCAAGAGCCTGTGGAAAGGCCACTATCCTTATTAATTCCATTCTCCTACTATGAACCAACACGTGGAAACATCCGGCAATCTTGCCCTGATCCGACAAAGTGCCCGTGATTTTGCCGAGACACACATCCGGCCCCATTACATGGAATGGGACGAATCCCAGCACTTCCCTGTGGATTTGATGCACCAACTGGGGCAACACGGATTTCTGGGCGTCCTTGTACCCGAAGAGTACGGAGGGGCCGGTTTGGGGTATCAGGAATATATCAGCGTGATTGAGGAGATCGCCAAGGTGTGCTCTTCCATCGGATTGTCCGTGGCTGCCCATAACAGCTTGTGCACCGGACACATCCTTCAGTTTGGCAATGCTGCTCAAAAAGCCAGATACCTGCCGAAACTGGCCACCGGAGAATGGATTGGTGCCTGGGGGCTGACGGAGCCCAATACCGGGAGCGATGCCGGTCGTATGCAATGCGTGGCTACCCGGGATGGCGATCATTACATCCTCAACGGTACCAAATGCTGGATCACACACGGAATTAGCGGCCAGGTAGCGGTGGTGATCGCCCGGACCGGGGAACTGCTGGACAGCTATTGAATGTCTGCTTTTATCGTCGAGCGGGGTACCCAGGGATTTCTGGCTGGAAAAAAGGAAAACAAGCTCGGCATGCGTGCCTCGGAAACGGCCGAGATCATTTTCGATCACTGCAGGATCCACAAAGACCAACTCCTCGGGAAGGAAGGCGAGGGATTCGTTCAAGCCATGAAGGTTTTGGACGGCGGCCGTATTTCCATTGCCGCTTTGTCCCTTGGCATAGCCAAAGGAGCCTACGAGGCTGCTCTGCGCTACGCACAGGAAAGGCATCAGTTTGGACAACCAATAGCCCGGTTTCAAGGTATCAGTTTCAAACTGGCAGATATGGCCACCCGGATTGAAGCGGCAGAGCTTCTCACCCGGCAAGCGGCAGATTTCAAAGACCGGGGATTGAAAATGACCCGCGAATCTGCCATGGCCAAATATTATGCTTCCGAAGTTTGCGTACAAGTGGCCAACGACGCCGTGCAAATCCACGGGGGATATGGGTATACCAAGGACTTTCCCGTTGAGAAGTTTTACAGAGACGCCAAACTTTGCACCATCGGAGAAGGCACCAGCGAGATTCAGAAACTCGTCATTTCCAGGGAAATACTCCGTTCCTGAGCACCCCTCCAATCGCTCCTGGGGAAGTCAGCCGATCATTAACCTGGCAAAAGCAGTTCCGGAGAGGCATCTCTTGATTATTTTTGCTTTGATACCGGAATGATCTTTTCACGAAGGCCTGTATTGGTCTTGAAGGATTCAGTTCGGGCCTTTTGCCACCTCTCATCCAGTGACCCATGCGGCTTGTTACCCTTCCCTTCCTGATGTTGTTCGGATTGTGGGCCCACTTTGCCATGGCCGATCCTGTTGACCCTGAAAAAGCCCGGCGTGTTGGCGAGCATTTCCTCCTTTACCACACCCTTCAAAAGCCGGCCGGGTTCACGCTATCTCTCACTTTGGCAGAGACCTCAATAGCAACGCTGCCATCCAACCAACAATCCATTGTGGCTTACTACCTGTTTGTCAATGCAGAAGGTGGCTTTGTGCTGGTAGCCGGTGATGACCGTGTCCAACCCGTATTGGGATATTCCCTGACCTACCATGCCCCCGTCACCGGCAGACCTGACCACGTGGAAGCCTGGCTCGAAGAATACCGATGGCAGATCGCTGAAGTGGTGGACCAAAGGATGCCTCCTACCCCAGAGACCACGCTGCTTTGGCAGCAATTGACCCAGGGGCAGGGACCCGACCCATCTACCGGATCCGTAAGCACGGTAAATCCGCTCGTTACCACGTTATGGGACCAAAGTCCTTATTACAACGCACTGGCACCGTTTGATCAAACCTATAACCAAAGAACGGTAGCTGGTTGTGTGGCCACGGCCATGGCCATGCTGATGAAATATTACAACTACCCCGCCAACGGGTCCGGATTTCATTCCTATACCCATGAGAAATACGGGGTTCAATCCGCCAATTTCGGAGCAACGACTTACGGTTGGGCGCAAATGCCCAATGTCGTCAATAGCGCCAACAACGCCGTAGCCACGCTCATGTATCATTGTGGAGTTGCTGTGGATATGGATTACGGTGTGGGAGCGACAGGGGGAAGTGGCGCCTATGTCATTAATGCCAAGAGCCCGGTCCAACATTGTGCGGAATTTGCCTTCGAGACGTATTTCGGCTACAAACCCTCATTGCAAGGCGTTGAACGTGCCAATTATTCCCAGACCCAATGGATCAATTTGCTGAAGTCCGAATTGGATGCCTCACGCCCGGTTTATTATGCCGGTTTCGGGTCAGGAGGTGGACACGCATTTTTGTGTGACGGATATGATGCCAACAATTTTTTCCATTTCAATTGGGGCTGGAGTGGCAGTTTCAACGGCTATTTCAGTATCAATGCACTCAATCCCTCCGGCGTTGGAACGGGGGGCGGAAGTGGTGGATACAACTCCGGCCATCAGGCCATTGTCGGCATTGAGCCCCTGGAAGAGTCCGATCCGGATCCGGGGCCCCAAAGCCATCAACTTGCCTTGTACAATTATGTCTATTCTTCAGCCAATCCCATTCTTTATGGGGACGGATTTTCCATTACCACCAATGTCGTCAACCTCGGAACCAACAATTTCGCCGGTGATTACGGCGCTGCGGTATTTGATGAAGACCTCAATTTCGTTGACTTTGTAGAGGTGAAGTCAGGATGGAGTCTGGAAGCCGGCTATACCTACACCAACGATATCGTCTTTTCCACGCCCGGCTTGCTGAGCATGGTGCCGGGGACTTATTATATCGGCATTTTTTACCGCCCCAATGGAGGAGACTGGGTGCTGGCCGCCGATAACGGGAATTATACCAATGTCCTCACACAGTATGTCGTATGGTCCAATACGATCGAAATGTATAGTGAAATGATCACCACTCCGGTCCCGAATTTCATCCAGGGACAATCCGCTTCCGTCAATTTCAACCTGTTGAATAACGGAGCCTCGACCTTTCAGGGCCAATACCAGGTGAATCTATTTCAATTGGACGGGACTTTTGTC
This sequence comes from Saprospiraceae bacterium, assembly GCA_024103195.1. Taxonomy (GTDB): domain Bacteria; phylum Bacteroidota; class Bacteroidia; order Chitinophagales; family Saprospiraceae; genus JAGNXB01. The sequence goes on from JAGFIW010000206.1 coordinate 27,666, forward strand.
ACCACCCTGGGGACCATCAATGAGAATAACGGACTGCCGCCTGGGTATGTCTATCTGCACCCCTTCCTTTTGGTCACAACCCCTCAACTCAATGTGCAACCCGGGACCTACCTGCTGGCCGTGATGTTCAAGGACGCTTTCTCCTCCAACTGGTCTCTGGTCGGTTCATCCGAATACCCCAATCCCATTCGGATCATCGTAGAATCACCAGGTATCCAACCCGACGGGTATGAGGCCAATAACAGCGCCGGGACATCGCATGTCCTTCCCGTCACATTTACCAACAATACCGCCAAAATCCTCACGACCGGTTCCAATCTCCATATAGAATCAGACCTCGATTTCTACCGCATCAATCTGAACACGGGCTACCAGTACAGCGTGCAGGCGCGATTGCACGACTCCTGGGACAGTGGAGACGGTAAAACCTACAGTCTGGACGGACTGTTTTCGATATCCACGGATGGTGGTCAAACCTGGTCCGAAGCCCACGATGATGTGATGCCAGGACCAATCAGTGTCGGACCGGGCGGACATGCCATTTTTCAGGTAGCCCCTTTCTTTGTCGGAGAAACCGGCACCTACCTCCTGGATATCACTATCGTTCGCAGTCCGGTGACGGCCACAGAGGAACCAGAAGTCCTCCGGGGGATCTCCCTCTTTCCCAATCCTGTCCGTGACCGTTTGACCATTCACCTGGGGGATTATACCGGTACTGTTCACCGGATAGAGGGTGGCACCGCGGATGGGACATTCATCCCTTTGACCGGGCAACGTCAGGGGAATGTCCTTGACATCCAGTTGCCCGCCGGCCCCGGAGGCCTTTACCCGGTAAGGATCGTGACTGATGATGGTGTCATCACCCGCAAACTGATCCGTTTATGAATGCCTGGATTTTCTTCACGGTCATGCTTGTCCTGGCCGGATCATGCCATACCGCCCAACACGCCAAACGCAAGGACTTCGAGAAAGTGGAAACACCCGACATCCGGTTTGATGCCGGCCCACCCACCCTGGTTTACAAGACCAAGGCCAATTACGACAGTCTTGTACCTGTGTTGTTGTCGGAAGACGGATCAGAGATTGTGTTTTATCCCCATCCTTCGGATATCAGAATGCCAGCCGGCGAAAAACCTGGATTGAAGTCAGGTCACCCCTATCCCATTCCTCTGGAAAGCGGGTACCTCCTGGACCAGCGTGGGATAGGACCAAATGTGGCATTTCTGGACATTTCTTATGCGGATTACAGCGCCTTGAAAGATACACCCACCCTGGAAGAACTCATGGCCTTGATTCTGGACAAGGACCCACTGACCGAATTGTGTGATTGCGGCAATCGCCATGCCTTCAAGGATACCGAAAGACAACTCAACAAACTCATCGTTTTCGGTCATCTTCGCAAGGTCTGTCAGGTCCTGAAATGATCGCCTTCTTTTGTCTTACCATGAAGTAACATCGCATAGGAAGTTCATCAAACCCAGGTAAGCGTAGTCCGAATCCCGCATGGTCAATGCTCCAAAGTCACCCTCTCACTGTGGCTGCTATGTCCGTCGTCAAGGACCAGCATGTACACACCCGCCTGTAGTGGGGACAAAGGGAAGGAAAACGCCTGAACATCCCGGTCTGGACGCAGTGTTGTCATCAACCATTCCCTACCGTCCAGCGACATCAGTCGCACGGTGATGGATTCGCCGGCACAGTGGCCAATCCGTACTTCCAACTTGTCGCGTGCGGGATTGGGATATACCTTGACACTACAGGGAAATGCCTGGTGGTGATGAACCCCCACCAGGTCACTCAGTGCGAATACATCTATACCAGCTTGTACCGGTTGTGCTAATAGGGCCGCTGCCGCCAGCGTGGCACGGGTAACCCGGGTCATGAATCCGATATCCAGCGTGGCGATGCTGTCACCCGGTGTATGGTAATTTTTGTTGCGAAAATTGGCCCCGTCTGTGAGCATCAGCGCCTGATAACCGGCATCCCAGAACTTCGCATGGTCACTGCGACGCAAGTCAGGGGCGATTTGGCCATTACCGGGCACGGTAAGCGGAATATATTTTAGCCCGGGCACATACATGTCACAGGCTTGTTCATAAATGTCAATCAGGGGCTGTGACGATTGGTTGCCCACTATAGTAATAAAATCACCCCGGTTTTCATTGGCATTGATGGTCTGGACCGCCTCGGGAAACAAGGTGCCGAACCCGAAGGGGAGTTCCTGGCTGTTGGGCACGTCGGAGTAATACCCGATCATTTCCATATTCAGTACCCCATCGACTTGTTCCCAGGGTTTGATGCCTGATTGCACGTAAGCCTGGGACCCGATAAGGCCTTGTTCCTCGAAAGCAAATCCGATGTACCGAATGCTTTTGCGAAACTGGTATGGCGCCAGCACCCTGGCGATTTCCAGCATGGCCGCTACGGAGGAGGCATTATCATCGGCACCCGGCGAACCGGTGACTCCGTCATAATGGCCATCCACGATTATGGTGGCGGCTTCATCTTCAAGGCCCGGCTGCCGGGACAGTATGTTGGGAAAGTTGGAGCCCTGGTAAAAGACGGGTTGCATGGTGGTCTGGAAGGGCAATGCTTCCAGGGTGACATAGATGGTATCGCGAACCACCTGCAGGTTACCTGTATGCGCGCTGTGATGCCGGGGAACGGCGATGGTTTGCAGCCACTGTATCAGACGAAGGCTGTCCACCTGATCCACCATAGCCTGGATGTCGGGCACATGGCCATCCTCAGCACTTACGCGCACGACGGTCTGATGGATATCCGGGATATTGTCCCATACCCAGGTGATGGATTTTTGGGGCCCGGGAGCTTGGTCGCTTCCCAGGTCGCCACTCCATTGTCCGTTCTGGGCCAGGAAGGTTTCGCCGCCGTCCAAGGAAATTCCGAAGCGGACCGTGCAGGCATCCCCTTCAGGATCACTGAGGTCATAATGAACGGTTACCGTCTGCGCGGGTTCGTCGACCTGGACCGAGGTAATCTGCACCACCGGGGGTAAATTCTGGGCTGGCAGTATCCCGTTCAGGAGTGAGAAACCAAGGAGGAAAGCGATGTACCATTTCATAGCGGTCATTTTATCATTATGCGCAGGGCGTTTTGTCTTTCCCCAGGGTAGCCATCCCGCAAATCGCATCCGGGAACGACCTTTGCCGGACTGCACCTCCGAGGAATCCTTTCGGGGATAGAATTTGTGTGTGGATAACGGACATACCCCAAGGTGCCCCTTGCGCAGAACGTATTTGGCCCCGGCATTCAAATATCGGAATCCTCAGATTTTCAGCCCGGAGGGGGCAGCGGTTTCGCACGCGTCTACCCCACCGCGCCTCTTTCCCACAGCAGTTCATATTTGCTCTGACCGGTAAAACGGAAGGCGGAAATGCGGATGAGCAGGTCCAACTGGGAGGGATCGGCTGGGACGCGGCGGCAGAAGTCAGCCAAATCGCGAAAGGGGCCGCCCCGCTCCCGCTCGGTGATAAAATCCAGTGCCAGCTGTCGTTCCAGGCCCTGAAGGTGAACGAAACCCAGGTACACGTCCTCGCCCCGGATGCTGGTGAGCCATCGGCTGCGGTTGACGCAGGGAGGATGGATCCTGGCCCCCTGCATACGCGCCTCGTGCACATAGATCTCGGTGCGATAAAAGCCGCCGAAATTGTTGATCACCGCTACCATGAACTCCAACGGGTACCAAGCCTTGAGCCAGAGACTCTGGAAGGACTCGACCGCGTAGCTGGCCGAGTGGGCTTTACAGAAGGAATAACCGCTGAAACTCTCGATCTGCCGCCATACCTCCTGGGTCAGGGCCTCTGGGTAGCCTCTGGCGCCGCAGTTGTCGAAATACTTTTGACGCAGTCGGGCAAACGCTGCGGAAGATTTTTTCTTGCCCGTCATCACCCGGCGCAGCACATCGCTCTCGTCAAGATCCAGTCCGGCGAAGTGGTGCACGACCTTCATCACATCCTCCTGATAGACCATCACACCAAAGGTCTCGCCCAGGTGCTCCCGAAATACCGGGTGGATGTACTGGAAATCATGGGGATGGTGGAAACGCTGGATATATTCCCGCATCATGCCCGACTGTGCGACACCGGGCCGGATGATGGAGCTGGCCGCTACCAGGTGGACATAATTGTCGCATTTCAACTTGCTGAGCAGCCCTCTCATCGCCGGCGATTCGATATAGAAACAACCGATACACTGCCCCGAGCGCAGCTGGGTGCGCACGCGCTCATCCTCCTTGATCCGGGGTATATCATGGATATCCACACTCACACCCCGGTTGGCCCTGACCAGGTCTACCGCCTCCTTGATATGACCCAGACCGCGCTGACTGAGCACATCGTACTTGTGATAGCCCAAATCCTCGGCATGGTGCATGTCAAAATGGGTGACCGGAAATCCCTTGGGCATCATCTGCAAAGCCGTATGCGCATAGAGGGGACGCTCGCCTATGAGGATGCCTCCGGCGTGGATAGAGAGGTAATTGGGCAGGCCGTCGAGCTGCTTGCCGAAATGAAAGATATGGCGGGCATAGGGGTGGTGCTTGTCTACGGCCAACGGTTCATCCACGATACGGTCGATGTCGTCTTTGGGGAGACCGAACACCTTTCCCAACTCGCGGATGATGGAGCGGCCCTTGAACGTATTATAGGTGGCCAACAGGGCGGTATAACCGCGACCGTAGCGTTTGAAGATATAGTCGGTAACGTCGTCCCGCTCGTCCCAGGAAAAGTCGATGTCGAAATCGGGGGGTGAACTGCGATAAGGATTGATAAAGCGCTCGAAGTAGAGGTCCAACTCGATAGGGTCCACGTCGGTGATGCCGAGGCAGTAGGCCACAATGGAGTTGGCTCCGCTACCCCGCCCCACATGGAAGAAACCGGCCGACCGGGCGTAGCGGATGATGTCCCAGGTGATGAGGAAATACGGAGCGAAATGCATCTTCTCAATGACGTCCAATTCGCGACGCACACGACCGGCTGCCTCCTTGTTGTCCGGTCCATACCGGCGGTGCAGCCCGCCAAGGGCCAACTTGTGGAGGAGCTGAAGATCGTCGCGCGTACTTCCGGCAAAGGTTTGCCGGTTGTGGCGGGCATCGGCCTGCATATCCGTATGGCATTGATCGAGAAGCCCGGCGGCACGGGTGAGGAGCTCGGGACACCCGGCATAGAGCGTTGCCAGTTCGGACGGAAAAAAGAAACGCTCGTCCTCCGCAGCGTGCTGGTCGGGAGCCAACTTGCCGATGATCTGATTGGTATCGATGGCACGCAAAAGCTTGTGCGTACGGTATCCGTCCCGATCGAGAAAGGTGACCGGGACCCAGGCGACCAGCTTGTCGGGATGCCGTCGCAGCGGTGACCGGAATAAGGCATTCACCGCATTGGGACGGATACCTATGTATTCATGGGGACGCAACTTTTCCGGAGACCGCACCGCATGAGGATAAATGATGTACGTGCCCTCCATCTCCGGAGGAGTATCCGGCAGCGGATGACCGTCCAGGGAACATTCACTGAGAAATCGGCACAAGCCCGCAAACCCCTCATCGCTGCGGGCCAACCCGACATACAGCAGCCTGCCATCCCGCCGGAACTCTATCCCCAATACCGGTCGTATGCCTGCCTCCCGGCAGCGGACAACAAATTCAAAGGTACAGGAGGTGTTGTTGATGTCCGTCAGCGCCAGCGCCGTGATCCCGCGCAACACTGCAGCGGCCACTATTTGCTCCGGACTCAGAACACCGTAGCGAAGACTGTAGCAGGAATGCACATTGAGATACATGGCTGGCCGGATGGGTCATATCATGACGCCCTTGCCACACAAAGTTAAAACAATTTGTTTTAACTTGTGAAGCGATTCGGAAAAGGATGCGAGAATATTAAAATAATGACTATTATTGTCATCATTCTTTTAGTCATGACTTCTTTTGGCATTTTCTTAAAGCAATCACGCCTTCATTCTAACCGCAGACTTCGTGAAGTGGCCTCCATAGCAGAATTGGATTCTTCACTCATCAGCCGGTACGAGAACGGGGACCGTCTTCCTCCGGAAAAGCATCTGTCGCGACTATCAGCGGCATATGGCATTTCGCCCAACCCAATGCGGGTAGCATGGCTGGCCGAGCAAGTCCTCTCACTGGTAGGAGACGATCCCGCAGGATACGAAGCATTGCACGTCGCCGAATCCAGGATAGCAAATCTCCAACAAGAGGCAAGGCTGACCCGGGCGTCGCAAGATTCGAAAGTGTTGCCTTTGATCCAAAAGGTGGACGCGCTAAGAGAACGCTGGCAACGATGCCACCCCCTGGACAATATCCAGCAGGAGCGCATAAACGCGTGGTACAGGACCCTTTACACATGGGAAAGCAACCGCATTGAGGGCAATACATTGACCCTCCAGGAAACGGAATTGGTGGTCAATCAAGGACTCACCATCGGTGGAAAAACCATGCGTGAACATCTTGAAGCCATCAACCATGCCCAGGCCGTGGATTATCTACTTGAGCTTGTAAAAAGCGGGGAAGCATTCAGTCCCCGCATCCTGCGCGAATGGCATAGTCTTATCCTGAGAGGGATTGCTCCTGAACATGCCGGACGATTTCGTCAGGTCCCTGTCCGGATATCCGAAAGCCATCATAGCCCGCCTCAACCATGGGAGCTGGAAGGATTGATGGACGACTATTTTACCTTCTTCCACCGCGAGGAGCATAGGATGCATCCCGTTCTGCTGGCGGCTGAAATGCATGAAAGACTTGTCGCCATCCATCCTTTCATCGATGGCAACGGGCGTACAACCCGACTCATCATGAACCTCATTCTGCTTCGCCACGGGTACACGCTTGTCAACCTGAAAGGAGATCCAAAATCACGGATGAAATACTTCAAAGCCCTGGAAACCGTGCAGACGGAGAATAACCCGGAAGTATTTCATACCCTGATCCTCCAACATGCCATCCAATCGCTGGAAGACCACCTCGCTTTGACCTGAGTACCTGCCCGGCCGTCCCCTGCAACACCGGGCAGGTCAATTTTCCACCGTGCAGCTATTGAGTCCCCCGGATCGGCACACCACACAATTACATCGCCTGCCGTAAGGCCCATTCCCCTCCACAAATATCAGCGGACCGGTTTTTTTTCATAATTTTATCCTGACAACCTGTCCACCAACCATGCCTGACTGTTTGACCCGCCTTCTTCTGGCGACCATCTTTTTGCTTGTTTGCCGCTCGCCCGAAATTCTGGCTCAATCCAATGATTGCGCAACGGCAACGACAATATGTTCCAATCCTCCGGCAGCGGGCAATCCAGCAGGAGAGGGAGGTTTTGACGATTTCAGCGATCCGGACAACGACCCCGGCTGCCTCACTTCGGAAGGGAATACGGCCTGGTATTACTTCGAGATTGACCCCAACGCCCCGGGTGGACTGGAACTGGGTTTTACCATCATACCCGATGGCGGTTATGGGGAAGATTACGATTGGGCATTGTTTGGACCGGATGTGGATTGTGGTGACCTGGGTTCGCCCATCCGATGTTCCTCTGCCTCTGCATTTTGTGCTTTTTGTCCGGAGACAGGTATGGGTATGGGCACGACGGATTACTCGGAAGGACCCGGTTCCGGCGACGGATTTGTGGCCACTCTGGATGTATCCGGAGGACAGGGGTTCTATATTGCCATCAACAACTGGTATGGCACGGGCAATGGATTCACCCTCGAATTTACAGGCACTGCAGCGCCCTGGTTGGATTGCACGGCTGATCCACCCTGTTCCGTGATAGCGGATGCCGGTCCCGACATGACCGTTTGTGAAGCCGCCGATCCGTTCAATCTCCAGGCCAGTGGGGATGGTGGCCTCCCCCCCTATGTGTTCCTTTGGAGCGGATCCGGAAACGGTACCGACTACCTGGACAATCCCGACACGCAGAATCCATTAGTTACTTTACCCTCCGGGGTTGACGGGTCCATCACCTACTATGTGACCGTTACAGACGGATATTGCGAATCCGTGGATTCCATGGTCCTTACCATTTGGCCGGCACCGGAGGTCATGATCAATCCACTTGGCCCGCTGTGTACGGATGATGTCGGCACTGTCCAGGCAACAGGCAATCCAGCCAATGGAACCTGGGGCGGTATTGCCGACAATCAGGGCATTATTGTGCCCGCCTCATACCAGGCAGGCACATATTGGGTTACACTCAGTACCGTTAGTGCACAAGGATGCCCCGGCACCGATTCCCTCGCTGTAGAAATCCTGGATCCCGACCCTATCCAAATTACCCCCATCCCGCCTCTCTGCTCTTCTTCTGACCCGGTTACGATTGAAGTAACGCCCCCCGGGGGGATTTGGACCGGTGATTTTGGTGCCTCCGGTATTGTTTTTCCTGACCTGTTGGGTCCCGGTGCGTTTGTCGGCTATTATGAGTACTACAATTTGTATGGGTGTCGAAGCACCGCCTACATTGTCGTCGACATATTCGCCGATCCTGAACCCGAGATTACAGATCCTGGCCCTGTTTGTTCCGACCAATCCGCTTATCAACTCCTGGCGGATCCTTTGGGAGGCATATGGAGCGGGGTGGCCCAAGCCAATGGATTGATTGCCCCGACCAGTCTAGGCGCCGGTTTCCATGAAGTCCATTATTCTTATATTGACAATCAGGGATGCGAAGGAAAGGATAGCCTTTTCATCGAAATCGTGGATCCTCCCATGGCCGATCTCCTGCCCGCCGTCCAAATTTGCAACAGTGATGCAGGCGGTCAAAACACCGTCCTTGATTTCACCAGTCTGATTCTTTCCGGGGATTCCGGAGGTACATGGACGGATATCCAGCTTTCCGGAGCCATTGGCACTCCGCCTGTTTTGGATTTCAACGGAGTTCCACCCGGCAGCTACACTTTTCAATACACGACTGCCTCGGCACAAGGAGATTGTGCTGAATTTGATGGTTTTGTTGAAGTGATCGTGGAAGAATGCAATTGTCCCAGTGTGTCCGTGATTTCCTCTACGGCATGGTGTAATCTTGAGGATTCCCTGAACCTCCAGACCCTGAAGATTACTACTGAACCCGGCACCTGGCAATTACTGGCCACGCCTCCGGGTGTCAATCCCGCCTCCCTGAATGGAGGATTTCTTCATACCAACGGACGAGACCCGGGACCTTATGTTTTGTCCTTCATTCTGACCACACCCCCTCCAGCGGGATGCCCGGACCGGGACACTGCACAAGTCCTGTTGCAGCGTCCGCCTTTGGCTCAAATTCCGGATTCCGTCTTTGCCTGTAACAGCCAGGGCACAGGGAATCATCCCTCGGTGATGGATTTGTATGCCCTCATCACCAATGGCGACACCAATGGTATTTGGACCATTCCACCCGGATTCGGGATCAACGGGCCGGATACGGCGGTCAACTTTCAGGGTGTTGTACCGGGTGTTTACCCATTCACCTATCACACCAACTCTGCCACAGCTCCTTGTCCGGAAACCAGTTATTCAGTTTTCATCGTCGTGGAGGATTGCCAATGTCCCAGCCTGGATATGTCGGCTCCACCCTCTCTATGCCTTGACCAGGCCACTTTGGATCTGCAAACCCTTCCACTTACCTCCGAATCCAGGACTTGGAGTCTCATCGGTGTACCTCCCGGCACAAATCCCGCCACCCTCAACGGCAGTATCTTCGATGGCACCGGGCACGATCCAGGGTCCTATTCTGTCCGGTTTTCCCTGGTACAAACTCCTCCTGCGGGATGTCCGGACCATGTAGACCTTACCCTGGATTTGCTGGCGCCACCTTTCGCCGATCTGCTCCTTCAGCTATCGGTATGCAATGCTAATGGACTACCTCAGGAGACTACCCTTCTGGATTTCGGTCAGTTCATTCAAGCCGGGGACAGCTCCGGCTTTTGGACCGACATCTCAGGCTCCGGAGCAGCAGGAACATTCCCATTGTTGGATTTCAATGGATTGCCGCCCGGCTTCTATCCGTTCTCGTATACCACCCAATCAGCTTCCCCGCCCTGCCAGGAACAAACCTACACCGTAAACGTACTGGTCAAAAATTGTTTGTGTCCTGATCTTGATCTTCTTCCTTCCATCAGCTTGTGCAACCGGGAAGAATCCCTGGACTTGCAAGACATGATTCAGGCAGCAGGTCCCGGCACCTGGAGTTTCCCTGGCGCACCGGGATCACCGGGACCTGAGTTGGTGGGTTCTGAATTATTCATCCAGGGAGCAACACCCGGCAGTTATACGCTGGTATACACCCTTTCCGATGTTCCCCCTCCCGGATGTCCGGTAAGCGCGAATGTGCAAGTCCAATTGTCCGGCCAACCGGATCCGGGATATCAATGGCAGAGCATTTCCATTTGTCACAAGACGGCTGTCGGCTTACAATTGGGTGAAGCCCTATCCAACTCCGACCCCGGTGGACAATGGACATTTGAAGGTGATCCAGCCACCTTGGGTTCTGCCTTCCAACCGCTCTCCGGAACGCTCCAAACGGAGGGATTGACGCCGGGTTCGTATACTTTCCGTTATTCACTTTCTGCCTTCCCTCCCTGTACGGATACCAGTGCATTGGTCACCATCGAAATCCTTCCTCTGCCCCCTGTTTCGGCAGGAGCGGATGCCGTTCTTTCCTGCCAGACGACAACAGCCCATTTGGGGGACACACCACCCATACCCGGACTCATCTATTTTTGGGAGGGACCCGGAATCATCCAGCCAGGTCTGGCCCAACAGCTTGTGGACAAACCTGGTTTGTATGTGCTTGCTGTCACTGATTCCATCACAGGATGCATTCATCGGGACAGTGCGCAGGTGCAGTTTGAAGGAACACCGATGACTTCTTTGGAGGCCGAAATATCACCTACTGCCTGCCCGGAGGCAAGCAACGGGGTCCTTACCATCTCTTCGGTGCACGGCGGGACACCACCATTCATGTACCGGCTTGACGGTGGCACCTGGCAAAACGAACTCCAATTCCAGGGATTAGCCGCCGGAATTTATCACCTTGATATCGAGGATGCTTATGGTTGCCAAATGGATACTATCATCTCGATTCCGCCCGGACAAGGATTCCAGGTTTCATTGGGACCGGATCAGGAAGTTTACGCGGGTACACTGGTCCCTGTCCTTCCCGTCCTGCATCCATCTGGTACCAATATTGTGCAATGGTCCTGGACACCGATTCCTCCCGGTTGTCAAGGTTGCGACAAATTCGACTTTCTCGCCGATCAGGATGTACAATTCAACCTGACTGCTGTAGACCAATTTGGCTGTGTCTCCACGGACGATTTGATCATCCGGGTCATACGCCTCAAGAAGGTGTATATCCCTAATGCCTTTTCGCCCGATGGTGACGGGATCAACGACCTGTTCTTCATTCACGGGGGCAGTGAAGTATCGCGCGTCACAAGTTTTCGCGTTTTTGACCGATGGGGAAATGCCTTGTACGAGAAAAAGGATTTGGCTCCTGATGATCCCTCCCATGGATGGGATGGCGCCTATCGGGGCAGGCCGGTTGAAAAGGATGTCTATGTCTACGCCATCGAGATCAGTTTTCTGGATGGCACTTCACGGCTATACAAGGGAGACGTGCTTGTCACCTCTTCACTGCCGCGATAGACCCCTTCAAGCTATTCAGGACAAGAGACCTCATAACGCATGTCTTTTGTCGTCTTTTGTTTGGCAATATCAAGAAAAACTCTTAATTTTAAGGGTTTTTGATCAAGGAATCCACGATATGAAGTTCCTTTTGATCTCCCACTTCTTTTTGGTTCTGCCTGGCTCCTCGTGTGCCGGCTGGTAATTGCCCGGCCAGCCTTCCCTTTTGCCTTCCGGGTTGAATTCTCAAACCAATCTTATCCCCATCATGACGCCCTCCTCTACCCGACTCATTAACATCATGCATGTGTCCGCCTCTTGGTTGTCGGCCATTCTTGTTTTCTTGACTTTCAACATCCAGCCAGGTTACAGCCAAAACACAACCCCTCTGGTTTACAAGGCTACCGGAACCGGCAGGACAACCGGGCACATCATAACGCTAACCATTTCCAATCCCACCGATAATGATGCCACCGTAGATAGCGGGCCATTTTATGTGCCATCCACAGGCAGATATCAGCCGTACATCATTCCATACGGCGAACCCGTAACCGTTCCGGCCGGTGAGCAGGTGACGCTGCCGCTTTCCGGATATTGCACGGATGTCCACAAACCACCGGTGCCATCCGGGGATGATGTATTGTCCTTTGACGAATGGATCCGGCCAGGGATTCTGAGCAATGACTGGATCCCGTCCCGCGATTTTGGTTGGGAGCCGGATGAAACGGTCCAGGTCACCATTCCAGGGACTGAACGATTGTTGGGCCATCGATTAGACGAGGGCTCGGCCCCTGATCAGGCTGGCCTTATTTATTTGGAGGCTATTCGCCTGATCGGAGAGATCGTTGATGAAGGTGGGTTTTCAACGCCTTTTTCCGGAAATCCGGAAAAAGAAAGGGAAGCCATCATTCAGCAGACCTTCTGGATATATACGACAGCCGTTCGTGGTGAGACCTATGAGAAACCGGATTTTGCCCAATCCACTTACAACCAGTTTGAGACCTCCACCCATCGGCCGGTTTCCAGCCTTCCGCAAAGGGACAAGGACAAACTGGATCAGGGGATCGACGATTTCTGGAATACCTTTCAGGCTGTCGGCGTAGAAGCAAAGATTTTACCTCGGCAGCCATCCGATGAATATGTACTGATCAACGCGTCCTCTTCCAGGCCTCAATGCCAGTGTGACTCTCTCAAACTGGAAGTCCTGTTGTTTGATGGGGGTGAATGCGTTGACACGATTCCCGTTCACACCGACAAAGTCTCCGTTACGGCATCCGTGAAGCCGGACATTTCTCATGAAGTCGCTTCAGGAGACAGCCTGGAAGTGGTCATACGCAACATCCAATTTTCATGTCATTGTCCGGATGCCGGGGCATGTACCCCTTATCCCATGAAGAGGACGGGTGGACCGGACACAACCGGAACCTCGAGCGCAACCATCGAATGGGGTGAAAATGATGCCGATGCCAGCAATGACAATTTCCATTGCCAGCGTTTGGCCAGTGAATCCAACGGATGGAATGAAGACGGTGACGAATATTCCATGAAAATTGGATTTTCCCGATTTGGCAACCGGGAAGACAATCCTTATCAATGCTTCCAGGTGAAGGTTTGGTGTGTCCAAAGCGATTGCCGTCGGAATAGATGTGCCGTCAAAGTCTGCCTGCCCTTCAAATGGGAATGAGCTATCGGATGCCTTTCCGTGTCATTTTTGCCGGTTGACCGACCTTAACTGGCATCGCGGAACATACCTGCCACCCGATTGTGGCTCTTGCGTATCCCGAAAGGGGTGATGAATTCGCCAATGCATGGCAGGCGCCGGGCAGAGCCTATGGTTTTGGCCTGGTGTGGAATGGATATCGGTGCTCTGCATGTGTTCCCTCCATGTCCTTCATCACCGGGGTGCTTGGGTCGAATGACTTGCGGCGATCAGACATCGCGAATCCGGACGAACAAATCACCTTTGGGACATGCTTCCTGACCGTTAACTGGAATATTACCTGCCAGGCCGGGCCCTCAGAGAACTGGAGCTGGACTGTCCGGTCATTCCATTGTGACACCAGTCACCATACTGGGATGGCATAGCCCGTACCTTTGTGACAAATAAAAAGCATGTCCTTCAAAATTCTTGCAGCAAGTTGGGTGTTCATCGTCCTTTTATCGGGTACTTCCTGTCTCTCGCAATCGCATCAACAGGATTCCGCCCGGAACGTCTTGTCCCGGGATGTGGATGTGTCGACCTTTTCCCGGCTCATCCATGAAAAGCAGGATGTCCAGATTCTGGATGTACGCACCCCCGAGGAATGGGCACTTGGCATCATCCCGGGCGCGAAAAAGATGAATTTGCACGACCCTGATTTCACGACCCAACTGCAAGCACTTGACAAAGAACGCCCTGTACTGGTTTATTGTCGGTCGGGCGCACGGAGTGCTAATGCTATGAAACTAATGATCAACATGGGATTCAAGGAAGTGTACAACCTGGAAGGTGGACTGCTGGCCTGGCAATCTGCCCAACAACCGGTGTCCCGGTAGCCCTTTGGTTACCTGCCTGGCATATGGGCCAGCATGGCATCCAGGTTGCGATACCGGGGCAGATCACTTTGATAATATTCCTCCCATGTCATCCAAAGGAGTTCAGTAATGCCCTCCTCTGCTTGAGGACGTCCGGGTCCTTCGGGCTGGTCCATGGCAAACCACCTGGTCTCTTTGAGGAATCGCTTCTTCCGTTCCCGATAGGCATGCCAGGTGACTGCCATTAAGTGTCCCGTACGGATTCCCGTCAATCCGGTCTCTTCCAACACCTCTCTTCTTGCTGCTGTTTCAAATGATTCGCCAGGGTCAAGTTTGCCTTTGGGAAGATCCAAATGTCCTTTACGGAGGATGAACATCATCCTGCCATCCCCGCGGTTGACGATACCTCCGGCCGCTGGCACATAGTCAAACAAGTGCCTGAAGGCGTCCCACAAAGGTTCGATAGGGTTGGCAAATAGCCAGGCATCAAGGGCATCTTGCCTTTTTTCCAAGGTGTCGAGCAGGGCATGCAAATCCTTGATACGGCCTCTCCATGGGAGTACAATCGACCAAACAGCTCGATCCTCTGGCGGACAATCGGCCAACTTCAGTAAGTGGGTATTGATATAAATGTCATACATTTACAGGCCTTTTTGCGCTATGACCAAACCGAACCACGCGAGGGCGTTGGCGGCCGATCTCTTGCAAATTAACGCAATCCGCCTTAGTCCCCATGTACCATTTACATGGGCATCCGGCCTGAAAAGCCCGGTTTACTGTGACAACAGGCTCCTTTTGTCTTACCCTGTCTTCCGTAGCCATGCCATTGAAGGGCTTGCCGCCCTTGCCCGAAATTTTCATCCATTGGATGTCATTGCCGGTGTAGCCACAGCAGGCATTCCTCATGGCGCTTTGTTGGCCGATCGCCTGCAACTTCCATTTTGCTACGTCCGGAGCCAGCCCAAAAACCATGGACGCGGCAACCAGATCGAAGGTATTGTTTCACACGGTCAGCGCGTGTTGGTCGTTGAGGACCTCATCAGTACCGGGGGCAGCTCCCTGGAGGCGGCCAAAGCCCTGCAAGCCGCAGGAGTTACCGTCGTTGCGGTGATTGCCTTATTGTCCTATGGATTTACCGAAGCCCGGGTCCGGTTTGAGGACGCAGGCATACCCCTGGAAAGCGTGAGCGATTTTCTCACCGTACTCGATGTAGCCAGAGAAGGTGGCTATATCTCGGAGGAAGAGTTTGAAATGCTGACTCCCTGGTATCGTGATCCCCGGGCCTGGTCGGATCATTTTGCCCTGACATCCTCGCCTTGATCCGGGCAAGGAAACCAAACCCCCATCGTTTCGTACACATTCTTTGACATCCTGATGCAATGAAAGTTTTAACCAAGGACTCGGAGAAATTTCTATTCAAGTACCTCAACAACCATGCTCCCACGGGATACGAATCCTCCGGGCAGCAGATCTGGCTGGATTATCTCAAGGCTTTTGTGGATGACTGGTCCCTGGATCAGTATGGTACAGCCTTTGGCATCATAAATCCCGGACAAGAATTCCGGGTTGTGATCGAGGCGCATGCGGACGAGATCTCCTGGTATGTCAATTACATCGCGGAGGACGGTTTCATCAACGTCGTTCGCAACGGTGGATCCGACCATCAGATCGCACCCTCCAAACGCGTGTTGATCCATACCCCCAAAGGCATCGTAAATGGTGTATTCGGATGGCCAGCCATCCATTTGCGCAAGGGGAAGGATGCCAATCTGGCACCTTCTCTGGAGAATATTTTCGTGGATGTTGGGGCAAAAAATAAGGAAGAGGTCCTCAAAAAGGGTATCCATGTAGGATCCGTCATCACCTTTGAAGATGCCCTTACGACCTTGAACGACCGCTATTTCATCGGCAGGGCCTTGGACAACCGGATCGGAGGATTCTGCATTGCCCAGGTTGCCCGATTGCTCAAAGAACAGAAAATCAAGCTGCCTTATTCCCTCTACATCGTCAACTCTGTCCAAGAGGAAGTAGGCTTGCGCGGTGCAGAGATGATTGCACGGACGATTCAACCGAATGCTGCCATCATTACGGATGTCACGCATGATACCTATACCCCTTTGATCAACAAGAGTATCAATGGGGACATCAAATGCGGGGAAGGACCTACGATCACTTATGCGCCGGCCGTTCACAACAAACTGCGCGATCTGATCATTGAGACGGCCGAGGCCGAAAAAATCCCGTATCAGCGGGAAGCCTCTTCACGCAGTACTGGTACGGACACGGATGCCTTTGCCTATTCAAACGGCGGTGTGCCGGCTGCGCTTGTGTCCCTCCCGCTCAGGTACATGCATACCACGGTGGAGATGGCGCACCGCGATGACATCCAAAATCTGGTGAAATTGCTGTACCAAGCCGTTCAGCGCATTGAAAAAGGGCACAACTTCAAGTATTTCTGACCATTGCTGCTCGCCTACCTTTGACGAATCGGCAGGGAAAAATGCCAGCGGCCCGTCAGCCCGGCAAAAACAAACGGGTAATCGTGAATTCCTTTTCCTACGGCCAGCACCCAGGACCACACGGCAGATGACCGGTACAGGCATTCGGCTTCATAGATGACCGGACTGTCACCATTTCCCATATAGCCACTATACCCTCGGAGGGAATGGAAGAATTCCAACCTTTTGCCCGCCCATCTATGCCCCAGACCCCACAAGAGGCAATCGTTTTGTCTCGATTTATCATCGTACGTCTGGTACACCAGAAATCCCCCTTGCACCTCCAGAACATGCCTGCCAGTAAGTCTGCGGGTAACGGCCAGGTCAAACCAATAACCCGGAGTATCCGTATATCTGGCAGCCCCCAAATGAGTGCCTGAAGGGGCACGAATCCCGACCCTTAAAGAACTTTCCCACCCACCCAACCAACGAGGGGGCAATCGAAACAGGGTTTCGATATGAAAGTCCCCTCCTGCAAAGCGATCGTGGTAGGCCTCGAAAAAGATCTTCCTTTCTGTTTTCAGGGCATGACTGGTCCAGTAACTCTCCAAAGGGATGACATGAACCACCAACCGACACCAGGGAGCAGGGCTCCATTGCATGCCCAGCTTGGCAGAAACGGTTTCTTCTTCTGCATGGAAATGTCCCCATGCTCCTACGGAAAACCAGGATGATGTATCGGCATTCATCCTGTGCATGGATGGGACGGGCAGGGCGTTGGGTCCCATGCCGGTAGGGGTCAGGTTCAGGTAGTATTGATAGGGTCGCACACCATCCCAGCCCACATTTTGCGCCCACCAATCTCCCGACTGGCCCGACAAGGTCATACCCCAGAACAGCATGCCTGTCAAACAAATCCCGATCAACCCTTTACTCATCTTGCAGCATTGTCGGTCTCCTTTGGCGGGTACGGGCCAAGGCCTGTTCGTATCGCCAGGCTTCTATGGCCGACTCGTTGCCCGAGAGCAATACTGAAGGCACTTCCCAATCCCTGAACCGGGCTGGACGGGTATAAACGGGAGGAGCCACCAGTCCGTCCTGAAAGCTGTCAAACAATGCGGATGTTTCATCATTCATGACGCCCGGCAACAACCGGCCGACCGCATCGACCAGGACGGCGGCAGCCAATTCACCTCCGCTCAGGACGTAATTGCCAATACTCACCTCCATGGTAACCACATGTTGCCTGATCCGCTCATCAATCCCTTTGTAATGACCGCACAAGATCATGAGGTTGCCTTTCAGAGAAAGCCGGTTGGCCATGGGCTGGTCGAGCAATCGACCATCCGGTGCCATGTAAATGATTTCATCATAGGACCTTATGGCCTGCAATGATTCGATACATGCCATAAGGGGTCCCGGCATCATGACCATTCCCGCTCCGCCTCCGTAAGCATAGTCATCCACTTGTCTGTGCTTTCCGATACCGTATTCCCGGAGATCCACCACATCAATTTCCAACAGCCCACGCTTGCCTGCCCTGCCGATGATGGAATGCTGCAAAGGCCCTTGCAGCAGGTCCGGAATGACCGTTATAATGGAGATGTGCATGATGCCTGACAAAGGTCGCAAAACAGGATGGCATTCCGTATCAATCACAATCCGGCAGGTTATTTGTATCGGTATCTGCATTTGAGGCGTCCATATCGCCAAACCTTGTAGCTTTGCGGCGCCAATTTGTTCGGATTGAGTCCCGAACGTGGTTGAAGACACCTGATGGCGGGAAACTTTTTCAGAAAGAAATCCGTTATGGGTCCATCCTACCACCTTCGGGAGTCTGTCTGAACGGACCCTGAACAAACCAATGCAATGGACAACAACACCACGCCCGTGCGTTATTCCGATGAAGAACTGGAAGAGTTCCGCACGCTCATCATTGGCAAACTGGACAAGGCCAAGGAAGAACTCGCCTTCATGGAAGAGCAGTTGTCCGAACTCAGCGAATCGACCAACAACAAGAACAGTGCTGATCTGTTTGATGACAGCAGCCTGCATTCGGAAATCGAAATGCTCAGCCGCATGATCCTGAGGCAGCAACAGTTTATCCGGAATCTGGATGCTGCTCTCTTGCGCATCAAAAACAAAACCTACGGCATCTGTACCATTACCGGGCAGCTCATAGACAAAAAGCGGCTCATGCTGGTGCCCCATGCCACCAAAAGCGTGGTCGGCAAAGAAGAAGAGAAGAAACAGATCGCCCAAGAACCTTTTGGCGGCGCTTATCGCGGCCTCGAGATCGAATCCTCACCCTCTTTCAATCCTATTGAGGAGTGAGTCGCCTTTCCTTCTTCCTGCATATCCGTCGGGTAGAAAGTCTGGCCCCTGTCCCACTTGCTGTTGCCTTGTGGCAGCATGATCCTGCCTTTCCTACGGGAGGGGCAGGATTTTTTGTTTACCCGATGCACCTTTCTATTCGCCCATTTTCATACCCCCCCGCTACATGAAAAACAGGTATTTCGATCTCATTGACCAGACCTTTTACTTCCCCCAAGAAGGCTTCGACATCGAGAACGGCTATCTGACCTTTTACAACATCTCTTTGATGCATCTCATTCAAAAGTATGGGACGCCACTCAAACTGACCTATCTGCCCCAAATCGGCGCCCAGATCAAGAAGGCCAAAAACTTCTTCAACAGGGCCATTAAAGCCTTGAATTACAGCGGAGACTATTACTACTGTTACTGCACCAAGAGCAACCATTTCAGTTATATTCTGCACGAAGTCCTGCAACACGATGTCCACCTCGAGACCTCGTCATCCTTTGACATCGATTTGGTCCACCACCTCTATCGCGAAGGGAGACTCCGCAAGGACACCATTATTGTCAACAACGGTTTCAAGCCCCGGGCTTATGCCGAAAAGATCGCAGGACTGGTGAATGACGGCTTTTACAATGTCATACCCGTCCTCGACAACCCGGAAGAACTCCAACACTACGAAGAGCTGGTTCAAGGTGAATGCAAGCTGGGTATTCGGGTTGCCACGGATGAAGAACCCAATTTCGAGTTTTATACCAGCAGACTGGGTTTCAGGCATTCCCAGGTCATTCCTTATTACCAGGAACGACTGGCCAACAACCCCAAATTCAAACTCAAGATGCTCCACTTCTTTGTGGATACAGGCATCAAAGACACGATTTACTATTGGGGAGAGCTTAAAAAGGCCGTCAAGCTTTATGGCGAGTTGCGAAAGATATGCCCGGACCTTAAAGCGATCAACATTGGAGGGGGTATGCCCATTCGCAACAACCTCAGTTTTGAATACGATTACAAGTACATGGTCAAGGAGATCGTCAGTCTGATCCAGCAGGCCTGCGAGGAAGACGGGATTCCGGAGCCTGATATTTTCACCGAGTTTGGCAAGTATACGGTCGGTGAAAGTGGCGCCACCATTTTCAGTGTGCTGAGCCAAAAACAACAGAATGATGCCGAGGTTTGGTACATGATCGACAACTCCCTGATGAACACGCTTCCCGACAGTTGGGGTATTTCCGAGCGGTTCATCCTGCTACCCATCAACAAATGGGAGAATGAATACCACCGAGTGAATATCGGTGGTCTGAGCTGCGACAACTCTGATTACTATAATGCCGAAGTGCATGAAAACCAGGTGTATTTGCCCAAAATCGAAGCCGGTGATCCGGAACCGCTTTATATCGGATTCTTTCACACCGGTGCCTACCAGGATTCCATCAGCGGGTTTGGCGGCATCAAACATTGCCTGATTCCTTCCCCCAAACACGTACTGATCGACCGGGATGACATGGGCAATTTGGTCGACTGGCTGGCCTATGAGGAGCAAACGGCAGAAAGCATGCTCTCCATTCTTGGCTACCATGCCCAAACCCCTCAAAAGTCCGAGTAAGCCTTTACGGGAACTCGGGTTCATGAAAACCGTTTTGGGTTTCATGGATCCAAAACGGCCAATCCCTTCCTCATACCGGAGGCCAGAAGGACTATCTGTTGCCCCCCGATTGTCCGCCATCCGGGGAATGGCGACATCCAAAGGGTCTGTTTCCGGGCCCTTTCCCTGGTATGTTCGGACATGGCCGCGATTGCTGGAAACAGAAATGGCCTTTCGTATTGGACAACGAAAGGCCATTCGGGTTGCTGGGGGAAAGAGACCCGCCCTTATTTCTTGAAATAGGAGGTTTCGTTCTTCTCTCCTTTCTGGGCTTTTTCCAATCTGGATTTAAATTCGTTGGAAATGCTCAGTTCGTTCTTCCGCGCATAAATTTCCTTCAGCGCTATCAGGGTATTCACATCATTGGGGTCGAGCTGCTCGGCTTTTTGGAAGTACGGCAGCGCCTTGTCAAATTCGGCACTCATTTTTGCCTTGAGGGCATCGTACTTCCGAATTCCTTCTTTGCTGATATCATCAGCCAGTGCATTCAACCCCTGTTGATACACGGCCGCCCGGTTGTAGTAAAGAGCTCCAATACTGTATATGGCGTCCAGATATTGCGCGTCCTTGGCCAATGCCTGATTGTAATAATCAAGGGCGGCATCAAAATAGGTATCACCCTTGCTTTCATCTTTGGCTTCCAGTGCCTTTTGAAACAAGTTGTCATACACATTTCCCAGCGTGAGATACAGCGACTTGTTTTCGGGCTCTTTTTCGATGGCGGTCTTCAACCGAGTGACCAACTCGTCCATCCGCCCTTCCCGGAGATAATGGTTGATCTCCGTAAACAGAAGACTGACTTCATCGGGATACTTCTTCCGACCTTCATCCAAATAGGCTGCCGCCTTAGCTTTGTCGGTTTCGATATAAGCGTTGTAAAGGAGATCGTAGATGTAGGCATTGGCATATTGTGCTGCGCGTAGCTTCTCGAGATAACCGATGCACCGGGCCTGGTCTTCCTGATTCTGGCAGGTAGCAGCGGCACTGAACATCGCATCCTGATAGGCTTTGTCATCCATGGGACTTTTCTCCTGCTCCTTGACAAGCAGTTCATGGGCTTCCACGACGGTAGCAAATCCCAGATGGGCCAGATCAAAATCCTCGTTCTGGTAACCGTAGATGGCCATATTGTTCAGATGCCCGATGGCATTCGTGATACCGTCCAACGCGTCGCGTTTATGGTATTTCTTTTCAGCCCGGGCATTGCCTTCCCGAAAGGCCGCAAAAGCCTCATAAGCGGCTTTGGCGTTTTCCGGGCGGGCGTTGGGATTCATCATGGCATTCGTCAGGTCTTTATTGGCTTTTTCAATTTCGACCTGACCTTTGAGGATCCAGGCTTCCGGATCGGCCTGAACGGTCACATCCTGGATGGCGATATCGATCATTTCACTGGCTTCAGCCAGTTTGTCGGCATTCCCGGATGGATCGAGGTTGTAAGCACCAAGTGCGCGTTTGGCCTTTTTGAAGGCGCGGTCGCCTTCATCCTGGGCATTGGACTGGCCCAGCACCGCTCCCATCATCAGCAACAGGATGGCAATGTTTTTCATAGGTCAGAGAATTGGACGATTAAGATATACAAGTAAGGCCCTGAGGGCAGAAAGGTTCGTTAACAGGCTGTTAAGAAGGGTCGACATCCGCGAGCTCAACGGGTCCGGACTCCTCATCACCGACCACGACCGCCACGTCGGCAATCTGGTCTTCTTCTTCCAGACGAATAACCTTCACCCCCTGCGTTGCGCGGCCCATCACGCGTATGTCCGAAACCGGCATACGAATCATGATTCCGGAGCGATTGGTAATCATCAGGTCATCATCATCCCGAACTGTTTTAATCGCAATGAGTGGGCCGGTTTTCTCCGTAATGGCCATGGTCTTAACCCCTTTGCCTCCCCGGTTGGTGATCCGGTAATCATCGAGGGCCGATCTTTTGCCATTCCCGTTGGCTGATACCACGAGTATCGTGGTGGCCGTGTCATCCGGATCCACACATACCATTCCGACGAGGTAGTCTTCTTTGTGATCGAGGGTCATTCCCTTGACACCTGTGGCCGTCCTGCCCATTGGACGAACGGTCCTCTCCGGAAAACGGATGGCTCTTCCGGTCCGGTTGGCCAGGATGATCTCATTCTTCCCGTTGGTCAGACGTACTTCCAGCAACTGGTCGTCATCCGTGATGTTGATGGCATTGATACCGGTGACCCTTGGCCGGCTGAAAGCCATAACCTCCGTTTTTTTAACGATGGCTTTTTTGGTACAGAAGATGAGATAATGGGATTCCAGAAAAGCCGTGTCATTCAGATCCTGTATGGGTATGTAGGCCTTGATGCGTTCTTCTTTGGGCAAGGCCAGCAAATTCTGAATCACCCTTCCCGATCCGGTTTTGGAGGCTTCGGGGATCTCGAAGACCCGCAACCAATGGCACCGGCCTGATTCGGTGAACAGCAACAGGTAGTTGTGGTTGGAAGCCACAAACATATGCTCCACGAAGTCTTCATCCCGGGTCCGAGTGCCTCGTGACTCTCGTCCGCCTCGGCTTTTGGTACGGAACTCTTCCACCTTGGTCCGCTTGATGTACCCCAGATGACTGATCGTGACCACGACATCTTCGTCGGCGATCAGGTCCTCCATGGTAATCTCTCCTTCTGCAAAGGCGATCTCCGTGCGGCGGTCATCCCCGTATTTGTCGCTGAGTTCGACGGTTTCATCCCGGATAATGCCCCTTTGCATTTCCTCACTGGCCAACACGGACTTGTAGTACTCGATTTTCTTCAGGAGTTCCTGATATTCCTCTCTGATTTTGTCCCGCTCCAGCCCCGTGAGCCGTTGGAGGCGCATTTCCAGTATGGCCTTGGCCTGAATGTCACTGAGGCCAAAGGTGGCCATAAGCCCGTCCCTGGCCACATCCGGAGTGGCGCTGGCACGGATCAGGGCGATGACTTCGTCCAAATGGTCCAGTGCGATCAGCAGACCTTCCAGTATGTGGGCTCTTTCTTCGGCCTTGCGCAATTCATATCGCGTTCTGCGGACCACCACTTCCAACCTGAACCGAATGAACTCCTGCAGCAAAGACAAAAGATTCAACTGTCTGGGTTTGCCTCCCACCAAACACACGTTGTTGACCGTATAATAGGATTGGAGGGGCGTGTATTTGTAAAGCTTGCTGAGAACAACACTGGCCATGGCGTCGCGACGCACCTCGACGACGATACGCATCCCGTTCCGGTCAGACTCATCGCGCACATCACTAATTCCCTCGATCTTCTTTTCGTTGACCAATTCGGCAATCTTCATCACCAGGCTGGCCTTGTTGAGTTGGAAGGGAATTTCGGTGATGATGATGGTTTCCTTACCGGATTCGGTGGATTCGATTTCTGCGCGTCCCCTGACGGTAATCCGTCCCCGCCCGGTCTCAAAAGCCTCCCTAATGCCGTCGTGGCCGAGGATGATACCTCCCGTCGGAAAATCGGGACCTTTCACAAATTGTTGGAGGTCGGCCCCCGTAGCCTCCGGATGTTCGACCAAATGGACGACGGCGTCGCAAACCTCTTTGAGGTTGTGGGGCAGCATGTTGGTCGCCATACCTACGGCAATCCCGGAAGCACCATTCACGAGAAGGTTGGGCAACCGGGTTGGCATCACCGTTGGTTCCTCCAGGGAATCATCAAAATTAAGGGCGAAATCGACGGTTTCCTTCTCGATATCCGCCAGCAATTCCTCCGTTATCCGGGCCATCCGGGCTTCTGTATAACGCATGGCGGCCGGGCTATCTCCGTCTATCGAGCCAAAGTTGCCCTGACCGTCCACAAGCGGATACCGGAGGGACCAGGGTTGGGCCATGCGAACCATGGTATCGTACACGGACGAATCGCCGTGGGGGTGATACTTACCGAGTACCTCACCGACGATCCGGGCGGATTTCTTGTGGGCTTTGTTGAATGGCAGGCCCAGCTCGTGCATGCCGTACAACACCCTGCGGTGGACCGGCTTGAGGCCATCCCTCACATCCGGGAGAGCGCGGGAAACGATGACCGACATCGAATAATCGATGTAGGCGGTTTTCATTTCATCCTCAAGGTTGATGGGAACAATCCGGGATCCGGCGCTCATGCAGATGGGTATTGATTTGCGGGCGCTAAGATAGTAATTCGGGTGTCGATGGACCTGATTTTCCCGGCCGAGGATAGCCAATAGCGGTTTTTGTGGAACTTTGCCGGCATGGACAACCCACCCGTCAAACCCTATGCCGATGCCCCGGGTTCCAAGAAGGAACAGGTAACCGCGATGTTCAACCGGATCTCGGGTCGCTATGATCTGCTCAACAAGGTATTGAGCATGGGTATCGACCGGAGTTGGAGGAAAGTTTTGGTCCATCGCCTTGCGGGCCATGCACCCCACGAGATTCTTGATGTGGCCACAGGGACGGCTGATCTGGCGATTGCCATATCGCGTGCCTTGCCGGCGGCCTCAGTCGCCGGTATCGACATTGCCCGGGAGATGCTCGATATCGGGAAGTCCAAAATCGTCCAGCAAGGGCTTGAAGATCAGATAAAACTGATCCAGGGAGATGCCGAAGCCCTGCCCTTTCCCGATGCATCCTTTGATGCGGTCTCTGTAGCTTTCGGTGTTCGCAATTTCGAGAATCTCGATCAAGGCTTGGGTGAAATGCGACGTGTTCTGCGACCTGGCGGCCATGTTTGGATCCTGGAATTCTCCCAGCCCCAGGGATGGTTCAGGCCGTTATTTTTGCTCTATTTCAAATACTTGCTTCCCTTGATCGGACGTTTATCGTCCAGGGATCCAAAAGCTTACCGTTACCTGTTCGAATCTGTCCAGGCTTTTCCGGAAGGAAAGACCTTTTGTGACGTGATGAGAAACGCAGGGTTCCGGGAAGTGAAGTGGACGCCTTTAACCTTTGGCACATGCTCCATTTACACCGGGATGCACTGATCCTTTTTGGTTTGTTGTTTCTGTTTGCGTCTGAATTGTCAGGTCAGCGAGGCAATTACAATTACCTGGATTTCGAAAACAAGCCGTACTATTTCGGGATCGTACTGGCCTACAACAATGCCGATTACCAAATCTCGCCTTCCAGGAATTTCCCTCTGAATGACAGCATCCGGCTGGTGGAATCTCTCAAAGGCCAGGGATTCAATCTGGGAGGGATCATCAACCTGAAGATCGGGCAATATGTGGACTTCCGACTGCAACCCACGCTGTCCTTTACCGAGCGCAAGATCTTTTACGAAACCCCTCAGGATATACGACCCGGCTACACCCGCAGCATACAGGCCGTGCTTTTTGAAATGCCTTTCCACCTTCGCTACAAATCGGCGCCCTACAACGACAAACGGTTTTTCCTGGTTTCGGGTGTCAAGTACGGTATTGACGTCGCCAATGATTCCCGGTCCCGGGATGCTTCCGAGCTGGTCAAAATTTCGCCTTCTGATTTCATGTTCGAGGTTGGAGCAGGGGTCCAGATCTACTTTCCCTACTTCATTTTTTCACCAGAAATCAAATACAGCCACGGTCTAGGCAACATCCTCGTCGCCGATCCCCGCCTGCCACAGTCCAACATCATTGACAGGCTCGTATCCCGATCCTTTACGATCTCATTCCACTTCGAAGGTTGACCTGCCGGGGTCATGCATGATGTAGCCAGGGATTTGGTGCCGGGAAGGCTACGGCCATGTGGGAGAGCAGCTCCGGAAAGAACCGGCGAAAGTCCATTCGGTAGGCATCCTTTTGTTCGTGCAGGGCTTCAATGGCCGGCTCGAAGAATTCCGGTCTTGATACCCTGTGGGCCATCCTGTGAAAAACCCTGCCGAGATCAGCCCGTGAGCGATAGCCTCCCAACCATCGATGTTCGATCATGGTGCGCAGGCGTTGTCTGTGCGATTCCGGTGCCAGGTGCAGGTGGTCACCCAGCATTTGATAAACGGCCACCTCGAAATCCTCCAAAGTTATGGCCACAAAGTGGGACCATTCGGCAGTCAAAAGGAAGTCATAGAATACATCGATGACCACACTCGCATACTTCCCTGAGGCGGATCGAATGCGGCGCTTGCTTTCTCGGACGGCGGGATGGCTGTCCGTATAGCGGTCAATCTCCCGGTGAAACCGAACGCCATCCATGACGGATTCCGGCAGATCCGCCCACTCTGCGGGCCGGAGAAAGTCAGCCAGATAGTTGCCCAT
Source organism: Saprospiraceae bacterium (assembly GCA_024103195.1). Lineage (GTDB taxonomy): Bacteria > Bacteroidota > Bacteroidia > Chitinophagales > Saprospiraceae > JAGNXB01. The sequence goes on from JAGFIW010000206.1 coordinate 54,397, forward strand.
CGCCTTTTCCGGGGAGGGGCCTGAAAGCAAAAGATGGGCAAGGAAGTTCAGCTTGGCCGGGATTCAGGGTGATAAAACGGCTATCTTTGCGCCTTCGTTCAAAAATCGCCTTTATGGGTCTCAAATGCGGAATCGTCGGATTGCCGAATGTAGGAAAATCCACGCTATTCAATGCCCTGACATCAGCCCGCGCATTGGCGGCCAACTATCCCTTTGCCACCAAGGAACCCAACATCGGGATGATTACCGTTCCCGATCCCCGTTTAGAGGAATTGGCCAAGTTGATCCGGCCCAAGGCGGTGATTCCCACCACTATAGAAATCGTGGACATTGCCGGTCTCATCAAGGGTGCTTCTCAGGGAGAGGGTTTGGGAAACCAGTTTCTGGCCAATATCCGGGAGGTGGATGCCATCCTTCATGTCGTGCGATGTTTTGACAATGACAATGTCATCCATGTTGACGGGAGTATCTCGCCCGTTCGCGACAAGGAAATCATCGATACCGAGTTGCTGCTGAAGGATCTGGAAACGGTGGAGAAACGGCTCGATCGCCTGCGGAAACAAGCTAAAAGCGGCAACAAGGAGGATGCGAGGTTGGTTGAATTGGGAGACCGTATCTATCAGTCACTTGAACAAGGCATTCCTGCCCGTACCCTTTCATTGGACAAAGACAGCCAGGCTTTGGTGGATTCCATGTTTCTGCTCACGGCCAAGCCGATCCTGTATGTGTGTAATGTGGATGAGGGGTCAGTTGTTTCGGGCAATGGGCACACACGGGCCTTTGCCGAAGCCGTGGCCCATGAAAAAGCCGGGATCATTCTCATCTCCGCAGCCATTGAAGCCGAAATTACGGAGCTTGAAGACCCAGACGAAAGAGCCCTTTTTCTGGAAGAGATGGGCCTCAGCGAACTCGGCGTCAATCGCGTCATCCGGGAAGCATATGCGCTCCTCAATCTCATCACGTATTTCACGGCCGGAGAAAAAGAAGTGCGCGCATGGACCATCACCAAGGGTACGCTGGCTCCTCAGGCCGCAGGTGTCATCCATTCGGATTTCGAAAAAGGATTCATCCGGGCCGAAGTGATTCCATTTGCGGAATTCATCCGTCTCGGCTCGGAAGCAGCGGTGAAGGAAGCCGGAAAGATGAGTGTGGAAGGCAAAGAATATGTGGTCCGGGACGGGGATGTCATGCATTTCCGGTTCAATGTCTAAGCCCGGTCGGTTTCACTACTTTTTGATGTACAAACCTTATGGGGTATTGTGCCAGTTTACGCCCGAAGTGCCGGGTCAAACCACGCTGGCGGATGTGTATGCATTTCCCAAAGGCGTGTACCCGGCAGGCCGGCTGGATCAGGATAGTGAGGGTATGTTGTTGCTGACGGATGATCCCGGTCTGAAAACCATATTGCTTGACCCGGCCAACCGCATGGCCAAATCCTATGCCGTGCAGGTGGAAGGGTCTCCTGCTGAAGCAGATCTTGCCCCTTTGACCGAGGGTTTGACCATCCGGATCAAAGGGAAGCCCGTGTCTCTCCGGCCGGCCTTTTTCCGCATTCCACTTCACCCATTGGAATTACCTGAGAGGATCCCTCCGGTGCGTTTCCGCAAGCAAATACCCGACACTTGGGTAGAAATCGTGCTGACCGAGGGAAAAAACCGGCAAGTGCGCCGGATGATGGCCGCCCTGGGATTTCCTGTACTCCGGCTGGTTCGCACCGGCTTGGGCAACTGGAAAATGACAGACCTTGTTCCCGGACAGGTGGTTTCCTTCAACCGTGAAGAGGTCCTGGAACGTCTGGGTCTCGGTCCGAAAGGTCGCCTTCGCGATTGACTTAAACCCAAAATGCCGTTCGTATTCCTGCCGTCAAAGGGACTTCCGGACCTGGCGTTCGCCAAGGCCATATTGGGTCCGGTGTTCCTCGGCCTTGGCAGCCAGTTGTTTGAGCCGGGTACTTCTCTTTCCCGGATCGGGGTGTGTACTCAGAAATTCCGGCATTTTGCCACCTCCGCTTTTGGCATTCATGCGGTCCCAGAATGCCGGGGCTTCGTTGATGTCATATCCGGCAATGGCAGCGAGGTACAGTCCTATTTCGTCGGCTTCGGATTCATGCTTGCGGCTAAAGGGCAATAAGGCCCCCACCTGGGCGCCGACACCATAGGCGACCTGAAGAAGCTCCCGGGTCTCTTCGGGCTTGTCATGCAAGGCTACATCCAGGGCAACGCCACCCAACTGAGCCACGAGCATCTGACTCATCCGTTCATTGCCGTGATAGGCCAGGGCATGGGCCATTTCGTGGCCCAAAAGGACGGCCATGGCATCCGTATTCTGTACGACGGGCAATATCCCTGTATAGACTACGACTTTGCCACCCGGCATACACCAGGCATTGACCAGCGGATCTTCGACCAGGTTGAATTCCCAGTTGAACCCTTTGAGCTCGGCAGAAAGGCCTTTGGCCAGATAATACTTTTCGATGGCGCGCTTGAGATTGTGCCCAACTTCCCGGACGAGGGTGGTCTTTTGGGCATCGCCGCTCAGTTTGTTTTGTTGGAGAAACTGGTTGTATTCCGTTAGAGACATGGCCGCCAGTTCCGATTCGGGCAGCATTTTCAATTGCTTGCGACCGGTGAATGCCACTTTGGTACACGCCGCCAGCAAAATGGCAGCGACGGACAGTGTGAGAAGGAATTTCGGTTTCATACCCGTCTGGATGGTTGGTACAAAAGTAAGACGGCTGCCAGGAAAAAAAGTTATCCATCCGGTCGGACAAACTACCGGTGAATGTCCATAAAGATGCCTGAACCATGTCAGGATGGTCCTTTTTCATTAGGAATGCCCGGGCCCGGTGGGTATCCTTTCAACCAACTTTCAAATCCGGAAGTGATGTCAGATTCTTGTCAGACCTTGCGGTAAGCCACCTCTTTGACGGCGCGTATGATGCGCTCCGGGTTGGGGAGGAACGCATCGACCAGGGTAGAGGCGTATGGCAGTGAGGTGTCGGCGCTGTTGATCCGGATCACCGGGGCATCGAGGTGATCGAAGGCATGGCGTTGGACGGCATACGCCACCTCGCTCGACACGGAAGCAAAAGGCCAGGATTCATCCACGACCACCAGGCGGTTGGTTTTTTGCACGGAACGAATGATCGTCTCGTAGTCCATGGGCCGGATGGTTCGAAGGTCAATGACCTCCGCATCAATACCCTCGCGGGCCAATTCGGCGGCTGCCTGGAGACAGGTCCAGACCATTTTGTTGAAAGTGACGATCGTGACGTCCGACCCGGTGCGGCGGATGGCGGCTTTCCCGATTTCGACCACATAATCTTCACCATCCCGGGGTACTTCACCTAACGCCGGCAATTCGGTCTGCTGGAATTTGTAGTGGCGCTCACCTTGGCCGTTGGCAACGAGTTCCATGGCATAGAAGACTTCGGATTCCATCACGCAGACCGGATCAGGATCGCGGATGGCCGCCTTGAGCAGACCTTTGGCATCCACGGGGTCCACACAGGAGATCACTTTGAGGCCGGGCGTGTTGCCGAGCCAGCTTTCAAAAGTCTGGGAATGCTGTTGGGCCAACTGACCGGCTGAGCCCGAAGGTCCGCGAAACACGATGGGACAACTGAAATCGCCTGCAGATTGGGAAAGCGTTTTGGCTGCATTGTTGACGATTTGGTCAAAGGCCAGCACGGCAAAGTTCCAGGTCATGAATTCGACAATGGGTCGCAATCCGTTCATGGCAGCGCCTACGCCAATGCCGGCGAATCCCAATTCTGCAATAGGGGTATCGATAACCCTTCGAGGTCCGAACTCCTCCAACATGCCTTTGCTGACTTTATAGGCTCCGTTGTATTCGGCCACTTCTTCGCCCATCAGGAATACGGTTTCGTCCCTGCGCATTTCCTCAGACATTGCCTCGCGAAGGGAGTCCCTGAGTAGTATTTGATAGCCCATCGTGTACCGTTTTGGCGCTGCAAAAGTAGTCAACTCCCCGGCTAACGGTTTTCCCGGACACACAAATCCGCGTGAATGGCAAGAAAATCTTATCTTTGTCTGACAACAAAGCTCCTACATCCTCCGTTTGAGAACAAACACGTCAAAGGTCCCGTACATGAAAAAGGGTTTCAAAATTCTCCGTTCCGCTGCCCTGCTCGGCCTCGTTCTTTTGGCCACTTCCTGCAATCGCGGCAACGGATGCCCGAACAACTTCAAAGTGACCGAGGGGCTTGAAGCCGCTCTTCAGTCCGTGATTGCCATGTTGTTCTGAACCATATGGCGTGGTGTACCCTCCGGGAGGATTCTGCTTTCGATGATCTCCTGGCTGCCTCCCATCACCAACCCATCCTGCTCTTCAAACACAGTCCCCGTTGCGGGACCAGTTTTTTCGTGCGTCGTCATCTGGAAAAATCTTCCTCCCTGGCGGGCCAGCCCATCTTTTGGGTGGACGTCATCCAGCACCGGAATTTGGCGCGCAGGGTGTCCTCCACACTGGCCGTGCCGCACGAATCCCCTCAACTTCTTCTGATCCACCGGGGAGAATGTGTGTGGGCAGAGGACCATCATGCCATTCTTGACGAGGAAGTAGTCCGTGAACTGGAGCGGTATCGAATGACGGCATGAGCAGTCCTGCCATGATTCTGCTGACGGAAGACGGATCCCCTACCCTTTACGCTCCCCGTTTTCAAGCCACCTATCACTCGCGGCACGGTGCGTTGCAGGAATCAAATCACGTTTTTCTGGAGGCGGGGTGGCGCTTTCGGATTACCCAACCGGTATCCGGGCCATTGCGCATTTTCGAAATGGGATTTGGGACGGGTCTCAATGCCTTTCTCACGTGCCTCGCCACAGCAAAAATGCGGGTTGACACGAAATACATTTCGTTTGACCTGTATCCCGTCGAACCAGCGATTACAGATCAACTGATGTATACCGGGATGGAGGATCCGGAAGCCAAAGCCCTGTTCCGGCAGCTGCACCAGGCGGAATGGGAGCAGGATGCCTCCGTTGCGCCCTATTTCACCCTTTTAAAATCCAGGCAAGACATCTGTTCGGCCTCATTTCTGCCTCCTTCTGATCTGATCTACTACGACGCATTTGGTCCCGAGACGCAGCCCGAATTGTGGTCAGAATCCGTGCTTTCCGTTGTTGCCTCGGCATTGGCACCTGGTGGAGTATTGGTTACTTATTGTGCCAAGGGGGATGTGCGCCGTTGCTGGCAAAGGGCCGGATTGCAGGTGGAACGGTTGCCAGGCCCGCCGGGTAAACGGGAGATGCTGCGTGCCATCAAGCCTTTTTGAGCCGGGGAAGTTTCTATCTTTCGGGAAATTCGATCCATGAAGAAATTGGCCCTTCACTGGCAGATTTTGTTGGGCATTGTGGCTGGCGTTCTGGCGGGTTGGCTGGCCCTGGTCACGGGAGGCCAGTCATGGCTCCAAGACTGGATCAAGCCATTGGGCATCATATTCATCAACTTTTTGAAGCTGATTGCCATACCGCTGATCATCACCAGCCTGATCACCGGTGTCGCTCAGCTCAAGGACATCAGCAAGTTTTCCCGCATAGGCATCAGGACGATCGCTTTGTATTTGGTGACGACCGTCGTGGCCGTCACGCTTGGACTCCTCCTGGTCAATATCGTTAGGCCATCGCGGGGGCTTTCCGACGATACGCGACAAAACCTGCTTGAAAATTATGCGGGGGTGGCCTCCGGCAAAATCGAACTGGCCGAACAAGCCCAGGAATCGGGGCCATTGCAACCCCTGGTGGACATTGTCCCGGACAATATTTTTGGAGCACTTTCGGGAAATGCCAACATGCTTCAGGTCATCTTTTTCGTCATCTTCCTCGGTATCGGGCTCATTTTGATCCGGGAGGAGGATGCACAGCCTGTTATCGGCTTCTTCCGGGGATTGAATGAGGTCATCATGAAACTGGTGGATCTGATCATGCTGACCGCCCCCGTAGGCGTGTTCGCGCTCATGGCTACCCTTGTGGTGGAATCTCCCAGTCTGGATTTGTTCCAGGCCCTGATGTTTTACAGTTTGACGGTGGTCCTGGGTTTGGTCATTCTGATCTTCGGTTTCTATCCTTTGATCGTGCGGGTGTTTGCCGGCAGGTCGTACCGTTTTTTCATGAAAGGCATCGCACCGGCCCAGTTGCTGGCTTTTTCCACCAGTTCCAGTGCCGCCACCCTACCGGTTACGATGGAAAGGGTGGAAGAGCATTTGGGTGTTGAGGAAGAAGTGGCGAGCTTTGTATTGCCGGTAGGCGCTACCGTCAACATGGACGGCACCAGTCTGTACCAGGCCGTGGCGGCTGTATTTATTGCCAACACGCTCGGTCTAGAGTTGACACTGACCCAGCAATTGACCATCGTTTTGACAGCTACATTGGCTTCTATTGGATCGGCGGCCGTTCCGGGAGCCGGCATGGTCATGCTGGTCATTGTGCTCAATGCCATTGGTGTGCCTGAGGCCGGGCTGGCACTGATTTTCGCTGTCGACCGTCCGCTGGACATGTTGCGTACGGTGGCCAATGTCACCAGTGATGCCAGTGTTTCCATGATTGTAGCCCGCCAATTGGGCTTGTTGAAGGAGAAGCCGGAAGAGAAACGGCTAAGCGACTATTATCATCCCGGAGAGCCATAAAATCTTTTTCATCCTATTGCCTGGCATATGTTGAACCCTTATTTATCCCGATCTGTCCCGGGTCTAGCCCTCCTGTCTGTTTTGGCGGTCTTTGGATGCCGTCCCTCAACGGAATCCCGTCTTCCGCCACCTACGGATGGCGAAACCCAGATTCGCTGGAATTCGGAAGAGGGTGAAAACCAGCATTTGCGGGACACCTGGATTGCAGGGATGCACCGGGCCGCCCCTGGAACAGACTGGAAGGCTCTTGAGGCCCAGCACCGGGCCCTGTTGCAGGTGGAGAGGCAACAAGGGGCGGAGCCTGACCGGGATGGCATGGAATCGCTCGCAGATGGATATCTGAACGGAATATGGCATGAGCGGGGGAGCCGTAACCAAGCGGGATCCGTCGTAGCCACCGCCTTTGATCCCGAATCGGAGGACATTTGGCTGATTTCTGCGGGCGGGTCGTTGTGGAAGGGGAATCTGGACGGAAAACATTGGGAAGTCATCCGGGAGGACATGACGTTTGAAGGGGAGCTGCTGCATTTCATTCCCGGCCCTTCAGGAAGAAGGATGCTGGCCATGGTGAACAAAATCCTGCATTACTCGGATGATGACGGCGAGACCTGGGTGGCTGCCGAGGGGATGACCACGGATTACGACAATTGGGGAAGCCGTAAGGATCCCGTTGTCGTGGAAGGGGCCGGACATACGATATTCCTCCTCGTGCAGGAGTGGCTTTCAGGTCCATGGAAGTCCGATGTCGGGATCTACATGAGTCAGGATCTTGGACAGTCGTTTACCAAGACATGGTCTTTTCAGTCTGAAGATCCCGGCCGGTTTGCCATGACGCTGGTGACGGGAACGGACAGGGTGGTGATTTTGGAAAAGGTGAATGATGCCACCACCCGCATCCTGGAACTGGATACAGAAACCGGAATTCCTCAAGAAGCAGGTTGGAATGCCTTTTTCGGAGTGGGAAGTGTCGGGGCTTATGTCCATGGGGTGGAAGTCGGCGGTGAAACCCGTTTGTACACCTACGATTCGGCCAACCAGTTTTACCTGTCCACGGACATGGGTGCTACATGGCAACCTCTGGGTACGGTGGATGAGCGTCCCTGGGGGGTGGGCATGTTGGTCAGTACCGTAAATCCCGATGTGATATTTGTCGGAGGTGTCCATTGCCACCGGAGTTTTGACGGGGGACAGACCTTCGCGCGTTTCAATGACTGGTGGGATTATTACGACAACGTCAATGGTGCGCTTCATGCCGACATGATGTATTTCAGGGAATTCAGGAAAAAGGATGGCACCCCGTTTTATCTCTTTAGCAACCACGGGGGTTTGAACGTCAGTTATGACGGCGTTACGGTTGACAATCTGGGTCTGAGTGGGTTGAACGTCAGCCAGTATTACGATGTGGTCACGGATCCTATTGATGAGTTGTATATCTATGCCGGGAGCCAGGACCAGGGATTCCAAAGGGCTTTGGATTTGTGGGAAAACGACCAACTGGATTTCGAGCAAGCCATTTCAGGCGATTACGGACATATGGTTTTCACGGACTACGGTCAGCGGTTGTGGATGGTGTATCCGGGTGGTTGGATCACCTACTGGCCGAGTCCCTCCGGGGGTGGCTACACGGCCAGTTACGAAGTGGATTCAGAGGACGAGAGCGTGTGGATTCCGCCTTTGGTCGCCCATCCCGACCCGGCGCAGAATGTCGTATTTCTGGCTGGAGGCAATGACGAAGGCGGAGAGGGCTCTTACATCATCCGGCTGGCGTTTGAGGGTGGTGAAATTCAGGCGACGCAACTCCCCTTCGATTTCAAGGCATTTTCGGAAGGTGAGGTGAGCGCCATGGCTTTTTCTCCGCATGATCCCAACCGGATGTACGCTGCCACGACCAACGGTTATTTCTTCACTTCGCAGGACCAGGGCCAAACGTGGGAGCCTGCAGTCGGCTCCGTACCGGGTGGTCACTATCTCTACGGGTCGGTCATCCTGCCCTGTCCGGTCGAGCCCGACCGCGTTTATTTTGGCGGCAGCGGTTATTCCAATGCGGCCGTCTGGGTGTCGGAGGATGGCGGGCAGACCTTTGTTTCGATGAATGAAGGGCTTCCTGCTACTCTGGTGCTGGATATGGCGGCCACACCCGACGGAAAGTTGTTGTTTGCGGGGACGGAAAGCGCCCCTTATGTCTTTGTCCGAGAGACGGGCCAATGGTATCCGATGAGTGGTGTGACGGCCCCTTTGCAGCGGTACTGGAGTGTGGCGTATTTGCCCCAACAGCACCGGGTGCGGTTTGGCACCTATGGCCGGGGTATTTGGGATTTTGCCATTGACGAATCCGTTTCCACGGTTTCCACCGGAGGGGCTGCCTCCACGCACCAGGGTCTCGTGTATCCCAATCCGTGCCGGGAACCTGCATTTTCCTTTGTTTTGCCGGGCTTGCGTCCGGGCAGGGAGGTAGATGTGGCGGCGTATGATATACGGGGAAACCGGGTCTTCTCCCATCGAGCGATGGCGACCGGAGACGGACAGCATCTTGTTGTGCCTTTGCCGTCTTCCCTGCCTTCCGGGGTTTACTATTTGTTGGCCGGTCAGGGCGGTCGTAGATGGTCTGCTGCGTTCACGACTGTCCGGTAGCCTTCGGGTTGGCGGACCTCAATAGCGCTCGTCGCGCACCATGGGGAGTTTTTCCATGGACGTCACATCCAGGGACGGGAAACCGAAATCGAGGGTGATCCGGCCGTACAGGAGATAGATGCCCTGTCCCCGGAAGGGGTAGCGGGCCAGGGATGCCGGGAAATGAGTAGTATCAAAGAATTGCCCTTCCCGGTCCAGCCAGGTGCCGAAATTCATGTGTTCCCGCCGCACGGTGGTGACGTGCTTGCGCACGACGTAATAGCCGGTCATCGCCACCTGCTTGCCTGCCTGTGCACGCATGTCGCGGACCAGTATGGTACCCACGGGACTGGCCTGCAACAGGTCGAAGGGGGAGCACAGGGGAAATCCGAGCAGCTCCATCTCGTCAAAGGCCTGGTCATAAGGGCCTTCTTTCAACGCGGGAAGGGCGAAATCCCGCTCCTCCTCTTCGAACAGGAACAGGGTGCCGTGGGGGTGTATCATGACGGGAGTCTCTTGAACGGTATCGCCCTCCCCTGCGGTGCAAATATAAAACAATTTGTTTTATATGGTGGCCGAAGGTGTGGTGTGCCAAAAGAAAAGGGGGCCCGGGGCCCCCTTTCTCCATCAAGCATGAAAGGCTGCGAGGGAATCAGCGTTGGCCGTCCACGGCTTTCTTGTCGGCATAGGGAACCGTCAGTCCGTTGGCGGGGATGGTTACTGTTTTTTCGAGAACCTCGTGCTCTCCTTTGGCGCGAATCAGGTATTGGCCGGGTCCGAAGGAAGTCAGGTCAATAACCGTGGTGGAGGGAGCGAGATCCTGCTTGAGCACTTGCTTTCTGTTCCGGCGTTCATGTTGTTTGGCTTTGCCTACGGCGCCGGTCCAAGAAACGGCGGGGCACTGAGCGAGGGTGCAGGTACTCCAGCCTTTGATCACTTGTTTCTTGGGGCCCAACACTTCAATCTGGACTTTCCCGGATTTGGTTTTGGCATTTACGGGGTTGGGGTCCCACACGGTAGAAACCAGATCCCCGTTGGCCGCGATGTGGTCAATGACAAAGGTGCAGCAGGGGGGGCGTTCAACGGGTACGGTCTTCTCGGGGGCCTGCGCTACCGCAAATCCGGAGAACAAAAGGAGAGCAATCAGGGTGAACAGTCTCATGACAACATATTTAATGAGATGAAGAAATCAATCAAATGGCGGCAGGACCGCTTGCGTGGCCTCCATGGATTTGGCCAGGAGCAAAGAGGATACCCGGCAGGAAGTTCACAGGAAAGGGAGGCAAAGGCGATGGATCCACCCGCACCCTGACACAAGATAAAAAACCGGCATCAAACGGGATGAAAATCCCCATTAAGGATCAGGACTCCAGGAGTTTTTTGCGGAATTCCTGGAGTTTGAGCATGCATTCGATCGGTGTCAGCTGGTTGATCTCCAGGTCAAGGATGGCTTTACGCACTTCCTGAAGGTGAGGATCGAGGGCATCAAAGAAGCTGAGTTGTACGGCGGGGGAGGTCGGCGCGGCAGACTCGGGGGGAGAGTCTGGACGTGCATCCTTGCCTTCCCGCTGGCTCTCCAGCCATGCCAGGATTTCGCCGGCCCTGTGGACGATGGAGACTGGCATGCCGGCCATCCGGGCTACATGGATACCGAAAGAGTGTTCGCTGCCGCCATCGAGGAGTTTGCGGAGAAAGAGGACTCTGTTGCCGGCTTCCTGGGTAGCCACATGGACGTTGCGAATCCGTGGGAACCGGTTGCTGAGTTCGTTGAGTTCGTGGTAGTGGGTGGCAAAAAGGGTTTTGGGACGGAAACGTCCGTTTTCGTGCAGGAATTCGGCAATGGCCCAGGCGATGGAAATCCCGTCATAGGTCGCTGTTCCCCGGCCTATTTCGTCGAGGAGGATGAGGCTTCGGGCCGAGATGTTGTTCATGATGGATGCCGTTTCGGTCATCTCGACCATGAAGGTGGATTCTCCGGAGGAGATATTGTCGCTGGCGCCTACCCGGGTGAATATCTTGTCCACAATGCCGATGCGCGCCTTGCGGGCCGGCACGAAGCAGCCCATTTGGGCCATCAGGCATATCAGGGCGGTTTGGCGCAGGATAGCGGATTTGCCGGACATATTGGGTCCGGTGATCATTAACACTTGTTGTTGGTCGGGATCGAGACGGATGTCGTTGGGCACGTAGGGCTCCCCGGGGGGGAGTTGTTCTTCGATCACCGGATGGCGGCTGTCGATGAGTTCGATGGCGAGGCTGTCATCGAGATCGGGGCAGGTGTATTGGCGCCGACCGGCGATACGGGCAAAACCGAGGAGAATGTCCAACCGGGCCAGAATGCCGGCATTGTTTTGGATGGCCGCGATATCTTCCTGGACACTAAGGACGAGTTCTTCATAGAGGGTGGCTTCCCGCTCGAGGATTCGCTCTTCGGCGCCCAGGATGCGTTCTTCCAGTCTTTTGAGTTCGTCCGTTACATAGCGTTCTCCGTTGGCGGTGGTTTGTTTGCGCACCCAGGTATCGGGGATGAGATTCTGGTTCTTGTATTTGTTGGTGACTTCCAGGTAGTAACCAAATACATTATTGAATCCGATTTTCAGGTTGGGGATACCGGTGCGTTGGCTTTCCTCGACCTGGACCTGGATGAGGATTTCCCGGCTGTTGCGGATGGTATGGCGCAGTTCGTCCAGCAAATCATCCCGGTCATCACGGATCACATCGCCCTTTTGGAGGATGGCGGGGGGATCGTCATTGAGGGTTTTGCGGATTCGCTCGACGAGGTTATCGCAGGGGTCCACTTTCCCTGCCATTTGGCGCAGGGTCTCGGAGCGACACCGGTCCAGCCATTCCTTCACCTTTCGGGTGAGTTCCAGGGTCCGGGCCAACTGGTTCATTTCCCGGGGATTGATCTTTCCGACGACGGCCCGCGCCAGCAGTCGCTCCAGATCACCGATTTCCTTGAGGAAACCGTGCAGATGCTCGGCGATTTCCGGTTCGTCCAGGAAGTACTGCACGAACCGCTGTCGCTCCACGATCTCCGGAATGTCGAGCAGGGGCATCAGTATCCAATGGCGGAGCATCCGTGCGCCCATCGGGGTGCGGGTGTCATCGAGTACCTGTAGCAGACTGCGGCCATGGGCAAACTGGCTTTGCACCAATTCCAGGTTGCGCACGGTAAACTGGTCGAGCCACACATGCCGGGAGGAATGGATGCGCGCTATAGTCCGGAGGTGGTTGATGCGGGCGTTTTCGGTGGCGGCGAGGTAGTGCAGGATGGCGCCGGCGGCGATCTGTCCGGCATCCAGATCCTGTATGCCGAATCCTTTGAGGTTCTGGACGGAAAAGTGGTGGTGAAGCTTTTCCGTGGCGTAATCCCGGGTAAAAACCCATTCTTCGAGGGGGTAGGTGCGTACGGGGGCCCCTGCCGCCTTTTCGAAAAGGGTCTGAATGCTTTTTGCCAGCAGCACTTCAGCGGGTTGGTAGTGCTGTATCAGGCGTGCCAGTTGGGCCTGGTCACCTTCCGTGACGAGAAACTCGCCGGTAGAAATATCGGCCAGGGCCACCCCAAATTGGTCCTGCCGGCTCATGACCACGGCGGCGAGGTAATTGTTGGCGCGATGGTCGAGCAGTTTGTCATCGGTGGTCACGCCAGGCGTGATGACTTCGGTGACACCGCGCCGGACGATTTTCTTGTCTTTGGAAGGTTTTTCGAGTTGTTCGCAGATGGCGACGCGCAATCCGGCCCGTACCAACTTGGGCATGTAGAGGTCCATGGCGTGATAGGGAAACCCGGCCAGTTCGATATCCGAGCCTCCATTGTTGCGCCGGGTGAGGACAATTCCGGTGGCGGCGGCTGTCCGTATGGCATCCTCGCCGAAGGTCTCGTAGAAATCTCCTACCCGAAACAGCAGGACGGCATCGCGGTATTTGGCCTTGAGCTTCAGGTACTGTTGCATGAGGGGAGTCTCCCTGGCTGCCGGGCCGGAATTCGCTTCAGATTTTGCCAATTGTCGCGTCAGTTTTTGCGAAATACCAAAGGTACGGCGACTCCCCAAAACCCTTACCTTTGGCCAAAATTGCCTCCATGAATCCATCCCTCAGCGACCAGCTGGACGAGAATGAATTGAACCTGTTGGCTTCCGCCATACCGCGGATCGCCATCCTGGTCGGCGGCGCCGACGGAGATTTTGATTCCAACGAGCGCGCCTGGGCCGAGAAGCTCGTCCATATCCGGAGCTTCAACAGTCCTTCCGGCCTGGAGGAACTGTACGACCTGGCCAACACCCAGTTTACCGATCACATGGAAGAACTTTTCGGCAGTTATCCCTCCCAGCCCAGGGATCGCAATGAACAGATTGCCAGGGAGTTGGCGCCGATCAACGACATCCTTGCCAAGTTGGATCCCTCCCTGTCCTGGATGACCTACAAATCACTCAGGTCCTTTGCCTGGCACATAGCGCGCACATCCGGTGGATTTCTTGGTTTTGGCTCGATCAGCCAGGAGGAGGAATATTGGGTCGGTCTTCCTTTCCTGCGGAAAGTGGAAGCGCCTGACGGCGAAGAAGAATGAAATCAATGATTATGACTGCCCCTACCCTACCCATTTTGCGCTTTGGTGTTTTTTTGCTCGGCCTTGCCGGTCTGACGGTCCTGCAGGCCCAGCCTTACGGGTGCCATTATCACGATCACGAGCTGGTCCTGGATGAACCGGATATTCTGCGGATTTCGCAGCAACAGACCTGGGCAGCACGCAGCGACAGCGCTGACATATTCCATTACGACATATGGCTCGAAGTACCCAATTCGGGTACGATCATCAAGGCAAGAACCACCCTTCTGTGGGGACCCAAGATCGAAGGCCTGGATACCCTGACCCTGGACCTGGCCCAACTGACGGTGGATTCCGTCCTTATGGAGGGACAGCCGGTTGATTTTCTGCATGAGGATCCCTTTCTGAAGGTCATTCTTCCGTCCGATCTTTCACCGGGCGACACCACGTCGGTAACGGTGCATTACCAGGGTCAACCGTTGAGAGATCCGGTGTGGGGTGGCTTTTATTTTGAATCCGGGTACGCCTATAATTTGGGCATAGGCATCACCAGCAATCCGCCCAATTTCGGCCGGGCATGGTACCCTTGTTTTGACAATTTTGTCGAGCGAGCCACCTACGACATCCGGGTCCTCACCCGGGGCAACCGGAGAGGATATGCCATCGGAGATTTCGTCGAGGAGATCCTGATCGGAGCAGACAGCATTGTCAGGCATTACCGGATGGATCAATTGCTTCCCACCTATTTGACGAACGTGGCGGTAGCCGATTACATGGCCCATCGGGACACCCATATGGGTCACTTTGGTCCTGTACCCATCGAGCTGTTGGGCAGGCCTGCGGAATTCAACAACATGATCAAGGCATTTTCGCGCCTCGGAGAAGCGATCGACGCCATTGAATCCTGGTACGGACCGTATCCGTGGTCGAGGGTGGGTTATGTCATGAAGACGGACGGGGCCATGGAGAATCCAACCAACACGGCCTTCCCGGTCAATTCCATCAATAACAGCAATGGCGATGCGAGGCTGATGGCGCATGAATTGGGGCATCACTGGTGGGGCAACATCACCACTTTGCGTGCCCCCACCGACATGTGGATCAAGGAGGGTAATGCCGAATACTGTTCTCATCTGATGGACGAATGGGCTTCAGGGAAGGATGTCTTTCTGCAAACGGTCAAGAGCAACCATCAGGAGGTTCTGACCCGCGTCCACCAGCAGGATGGTGATTTTCTGCCCTTGTCAGGTATTCCTTTCGAGAACATTTACGGCCGACACACTTACCTGAAAGGCGCGTCCATGTTGCACAACATGCGCGGCTATCTGGGCGACAGTCTTTTCAGGGCCGGGCAACAATCCATTCTGGAAAATCACGCCTATCAGGCCATTGATGCCGCCACTTACCGCGATCATTTGACCCAGGTCACCGGTGTGGATATGGCTCCCTATTTTGATGCCTGGATTTATGCACCCGGATTTTCCAGCTTTGTCATCCACGACTGGAAATCGGCGCCATTCGACACCCTGTACAAGGTATCCCTGACGCTGCGCCAAGGCCTCCGGGCCGCTCCCGAACTGCACAGGGACGTCCCGATTGAAGTTTCCTTTTACAGCTCGTCCCGGGAGGTTTACCGTTCTGTGGTTCTGGCCTCCGACCTCTACAGCCTGCATGTGATTGATGTGCCTTTCGAGCCGGTGCATGTGTCCCTGAACGAGAGAGGGCAACTCAACCTGGCGCGTCTGGACCATCAACGCCTTATTGGTGCCCCGGGCAATTACATCAATCCGTTTGTCCGGTTCAGGGTCAATGCCCAGGTAGTGACTGATACGGCCTTAGTGAGAATTGACCATCACTGGATAGCACCCGACTCCCTGGAAGGACAGCCCGATCTGCGCATATCCGGGACGAATTTCTGGGTGGTTTCGGGAATATTTCCGGATGGATTCCAGGCTCAGGGTCGTCTGACCTATGATGCCAGTACCCAAAATGCATTTCTGGATCAGGATATCGCCGGTTTGAACGAGGACAGTCTTGTCCTTCTGTACCGACCATCTCCGCAGTTCCCCTGGGCGGAGCATCCGGATTACAACGTGATCAAGTTTGCCTCCACGGACGGTGTGGGCGATGTGGTCATCAACGGGCTGGCCCCCGGAGAATATGCCATGGCGCGCGGCCAATATCTGACGGTCGCCCGGCAGGCGGTTCTGCTCGAGGACCAGGTCAAGGTTTATCCCAATCCGACGGACGGGCCCTGTTTTGTTCAATGGCCGGTCCAAGGCCCTGCTCTCCAACAGGTCAGGGTATTCGGACCTTTGGGCGGGGAAATTCACAGGAAGCAATGGAATAAGGTCAGCGGTGTGCAGTCGCTGGATTTGCCCAGCCTTCCTGCCGGTGTTTATCATCTTTTCTTCGAGTCGGAAGATCCGGGTGTCAGGATTCACCGGACCCTCATCCGGCCCTGACCTGCGCAGACTCTTCGGCATGGGGAAGTCGGTCGGATGACGCTTGACTACAAGGAGGATTGGCCTTATCTTTGCGATAAGGCCTGTAACGTGCCTGCTTCCCGATGCGTATTTTACTGACCCTCCTTTGTCTTGCCGGGTTGTTGTCCTGTCAGAAGGAATCAACCGGCCAACTGGACCGCGATTTGGAAAATGCCCTGTACCAGGCGTCCGGCGGTTTGGGGTTGTCCTTCTTCCAACTGCCCCGGTCGGATGAATTCCAAAAGATTCCGCAGGATCCGAAAAACCCATTAACGGCCGAGAAGGTCCAACTGGGCAAATTCCTTTTTCACGAATCAGCATTGGGGTTGGCACCCCGCAATCCGATCTCGGCCGGCATGTATTCTTGTGCTTCCTGCCATTTTGCGTCGGCAGGATTTCAGGCTTGCAAGGTACAGGGCGTCGGCGAAGGCGGATTGGGATTCGGCATCAATGGCGAATCGAGATGGCTGCACCCTTCCTATCCGTTGGCGGATATTGATGTACAGCCGATCAGGTCGCCCTCTGCCATGCATGTGGCCTATCAGACCAATATTTTGTGGAATGGACAATTCGGGGCCACGCATGTCAATGAAGGCACCGAGACGGCCTGGGAGTACGGTACACCCAAAGCGACCAATCACCTGGGCTACCAGGGCGCAGAAACGCAGGCTATCGCCGGGATGGGCGTACACCGATTGGCGATAGACAAGGCCTGGGCCGATCAATACGGATATACCACCTTATTCCGCGCCGCTTTCCCGGGAGTCCCGGACGACGAACTTTTTACGGCGGAGTATGCCGGATTGGCCATTGCCGCTTTTGAAAGGACCCTGATGGCGGACCGGGCGCCTTTCCAGCTCTGGTTGCAAGGCAATCACAGCGCCATGACCGAGAAGGAGAAGAGGGGAGCACTGGTTTTTTTCCGTGATGCCAACTGCAAGACCTGCCACAGTGGTCCGGCCTTGAACAGCATGACGTTCCACGCGCTGGGCATGAAGGACCTTTTCCAAACAGGTGCCGGGATCAATGCTTCGGCCCAAAGTCCCGAAAACCTCGGAAGAGGTGGGTTTACCAAGCGTCCTGAGGATATGTATGCTTTCAAAGTGCCGCAATTGTACAATCTCAAAGACAGCCCGGTTTACGGCCATGGCGGCAGTTTTGTCACGTTGCGGGATGTAGTGGCCTACAAAAACCAGGGTATCAAAGAGAACCCACTGGTTCCCGATGACATGTTGTCCCCCCATTTCACCCCGCAGGGTCTGACTACTGCGCAAATAGATGACCTCACCCATTTTCTGACCTTTTCCCTCAGGGATCCCTACCTGAGCCGGTACCAGCCTACTTCCGTTCATTCCGGCTCCTGTATTCCCAACAATGATCCCTTGTCCAAACTGGATCTGAATTGCCAATGATTCCGGCTTCCCGACGGATTCGCCCTGTTTTTCTGTGACCGGCTGACGAGTATATTCCGGTGAGTGTGTACATTTATCCACGAAGAAGGATAAGTATGCGCCTTACCTCAGTGATCATCATTTCTGTATTGGCGGGCTTCCTCCTGCCTGTCCAAGCCCAGCAATCTGTTTCCGGTCAGGTCCGGAGTGCCCTGGACGGAGAACCCCTGATCGGTGCCAGTATTGTCATCAAAGGGACGACGGAAGGAGCAACAACGGATTTCGACGGCCATTTTTCGTTGACGGTGCCGATATTTCCCGTTGATCTGCAGATCTCCTACATCGGATTTGAACCCCTGGATCTCAGGGTGGAGGCGGCAACCCGGGATTTGAAAATCGAACTGCAGGAGGCCGGCATCATGTTGGAATCTGTCCAGGTCCGCGGTCACCGGATTACGGACAAACAGAAGGAATCGGCGCTCACGGTAGAGGCTCTCGACCTTCTGGCCATCAAAGAGACCCCTTCCGACAATTTTTATGACGGATTGGGCGCGCTGAAAGGTGTGGATCTGACGGCCGCGAGTTTGGGGTTTAAGGTGGTGAACATGCGGGGATTCAACAGTACAAGTCCGGTACGCTCCCTTCAGATCATCGACGGCGTGGACAACCAGGCTCCCGGGCTCAACTTTTCCCTCGGCAATTTCCTGGGATCATCCGAATTGGATGTGAAGAGAGTGGAACTTATCGCGGGTGCCAGCGGACCATTTTTCGGACCCAATGCCTTCAACGGGGTGATCAGTATGGAGACCAAGAGCCCGTTCTTTTTCGAAGGTCTTAGTGCTCAGGTCAAGGCGGGAGAAAGACAATTGTTCGAATCGGCGATTCGGTGGGCACAGGTATTCAAAAACAAGAACGGGCATCCATGGGCAGGATACAAGCTCAATTTTTTCTATCTCAAGGCCTATGATTGGGTGGCCGATAATGACAACCCTGTGGACGGTTCTCCGGACAACCGGTCCAATCCCGGCGGGTATGACAAGGTGAATTCCTATGGTGACGAGTACCGCGCATTCATGGATTACAGTGGCGAGTCGCCCTGGATCAATTTTTCATCGCTCGGTACATTTTATCGCAAAGGGTATGATGAGGAGGATCTCGTGGATTACAATACCCGCAATCTGAAGGCCAATGCCGCTCTCCATTTCCGACTGCAGCCATCCCGGGGCTTTGATTCTCCGGAGTTGATTGTCTCGAGCAGTTTTGGGTCAGGTACTACGGTTTATCAGGGTGACAACCGCTTCAGCCTGCGCAACATCCTCTTCTTTCAAAACCGGATCGAACTCCAGCAGAAGGACCGGTATTTCATACGCGCTTACGCCACGCACGAGGATGCCGGAGATTCCTATGATCCTTATTTCACGGCGCTACGGCTACAGGAATCCGCCAAGTCGGATGTGGCTTTCCGCGATGATTACCGGAATTACTGGACCAGTGTGGGGAAGTTTTTCGACCGTATGACCAACCAATACGGATATCCCAAACTGGAATACGACCCGATGACGGGGACTTTCAATTTTGATTATGACGCGGAGGCCCAGTGGTATCTGGACTACGCGGATACCCTGGTCGCCTGGCATGCACTTGCCCAGGCGTATGCCAACCAAAAATCCACATTGCCGGGTGTCCAGTCAGAGCCCTTCTACGAACCCGGCACTCCCCGATTTCAGGAAGAATTTGACCGGATTCGCCGTACGAAATCAGGTGAATCCGGAGGGACCCGGTTTTTCGACAAGTCCGCCCTTTATCACATCCACGGCCAATACCACATTCCGTCCTCCTGGCTCGACCGGTTTGTGGTCGGGGGCAACTACCGTTTGTACCGACCTAATTCCGAAGGCACCATATTCAGTGACACCCTGGTCCATGAAAGGAATGACCAGGGCGAGATCGTGAGGTCTTCATATCGCCGGATTTCCAATCAGGAGTTCGGGATCTATGCCGGTATGGAAAAGAAGTTTTTCGACCGCCTGACCGGCGCCTTTACCATCCGGACGGACAAGAACGAGAATTTCGACTGGCTCTTCACACCGGCCATATCGGCGGTGTACAATCCCGCCCGTGACCAGTACATCCGGTTATCTTTCAGTTCGGCAGTCCGCAACCCCACGTTGTCCGATCAATATCTGAGGCTGGATGTGGGACCCGCCCTCCTTGTCGGCAATCTTCAAGGCTTTGACAGTCTGATCACGATTGAATCCTTCCGGGAAGCCATCAACAACGCCAATTCCATCCAGGTAGACAAGTTCGTGTATTTCAATGCGCCTCCCATCCGGCCTGAAAAGGTGAAAACGTTTGAAGTGGGGTACCGGACTACCTGGTGGGAAAAGGTATATCTGGATATCGGGTACTATTTCAATATCTACGATGATTTTATCGGCTACAATCTTGGACTGACGGTCCCGGTGACGAATGGGCAGGTGAGCCTGAATCAACTGCAGGTTTACAGGGTTTCGGCCAATTCGACCAATCAGGTACAGACCCACGGGTTCAATGCCGGCGTGAATGTGTACCTGGGGAACAACTACATGGCTTCCGGCAACTACAACTGGAACCGTTTGCTCAAAACAGAAGCCTCCGACCCCATCATACCGGCATTCAATACGCCCGAACACAAATTCAATCTAGGATTCAGTGCGCGCGATCTCCGGCTTACGCGCAGTTTACTGACCGGTTACAGCCTCAATTACAAATGGATCGAGGGGTTTGTCTTTGAGGGATCGCCCCAGTTTACCGGGTTTGTACCCACCTATGACATGGTGGATGTCCAGTGGAATGTGCGGCATCCCCGATGGGGCACTACCTTGAAGATCGGCGCTTCCAATTTATTTGGATTCACACCCCTGAACGAGCCAAATCCGGAAGGCAAAGGGGTCCTGGAACGGATGTTCGACAACCGCAATTTCCAAACGTACGGGGGGCCGCGGATCGGGCGATTGGGATATATTTCGTTTCTTTATGAATTAAATTAACTTCTCACTCATCAAACCCAACATCATGCGAAAAATTTACTCTTTCATCTCCCTTCTGGCGTTCCCTTTGCTGGTCATGGGGCAGACGCGCTATCTGGAGGAGGTTTTTCCGTCGGTGACTACAGAGGCGGACATCACCTATGGCGTCAATGCCACGGTATTGTACTATACTGTGCTGAATCAAGCCATTCCGGAAGCCCTGAAACTGGACATTTACCAGCCTGAAGGCGATACGGAGACTGCCCGGCCGCTGATCCTTTATTTCCACACCGGTAATTTCCTGCCTTTCCGCAACCCTCAGAATCCCAACGAACTCGGATTCAACGGTTCTTGCGGAGGTGAGCGGTCTGACAGCTCGGTGGTGGAGATCTGCACCCGTCTGGCCAAGATGGGTTATGTGGTGGCCGCCGTCACCTATCGCCTGGGTTGGAATCCGTTGGCCCCCAGCGAGGTACTGCGCCGCTACGGCATCATCAACGCTGCCTACCGGGGCATTCAGGATGCCCGGACCGCCATCCGGTTCTTCCGCAAAAGCGTCGCTGAAGCCAGCAATCCTTACGGGATCGATCCGGACAAAATCGTTGTCTGGGGTCAGGGGACAGGAGGTTATCTGGCGTTGACCATGGGTGGTCTGGACAGCTATCTCAAGATACCTTTGGCTTCCGAGGGCAAGTTTATCTGGGATCACGACAACGACCCCGGCACTCCACCCATTCCCATGGTCATCGAGGGTATCAACGGCAACATTGAGGGTACATCCGTAGGGATCAACCCGGCAGATGGCGATACCCTGTGTTATCCGAACCACGTGGGTTATTCATCGGACTTTGCCCTGGCCGTAAACACCGGAGGAGCCGCCGCTGACAGCGCCTGGGTGGACCCGGGTCAACCACCGCTCATCTCCTATGCCGTACCCAATGACAACTTCGCTCCTTACGGGGAAGGGATCGTCAATGTACCCGGCACCAATCTGCAAGTCATCAAAGCCCAGGGAAGCTACATCATCAACGGATTGTCCGAAGCAAACGGCAACAATGACGCCTATCTGAACACGGGTCTCGACCTGGCCTTCAGTGCCGAGCAGGCGGTTGCCTTCTCCAATTCTCCGGCCGAATTCCAGACCCCGGTGAATGGACTGTATCCTTTTGTTGTCGAAGATGATCCGGATACATCCCTGATGGGTATTCCCTGGACCGTGGCTCCATGGGAGTGGACCAGTTTTGTGCCCACCAATCCGCTCTCGAAGTGCAATAATGATGGCAACATTGCCCGGGCTTATATCGACACCATCATCGGCTTTTATGCGCCTCGCGGTTGCTTTGCCCTCGGCCTCACGTCGTGTATCGAACACCTCACCGGCATCGAGGTGATCCCCAACGAGCAGGTGGCGCTGCAGGTGTTCCCCAATCCTGCCACATCCTTTGTCCAGATCCGCAGTGAAGCCGGCGCTCCCATCCGGGAAGTGCAGGTGTACGACGAATTGGGACGGGTTGTCCGGGTTGTACAAGGTACCAACAGTTCTGTGATGACGTTGGAGCGCAACGGATTGGCTACCGGCCGATATGTGGCGTTGATCCGGTTTGACGAAGGTGCGGTCGTGCAGAAAATCATATTTGATTGACGATTAGACCTTCCACAAAAAAAGGGACGCCTTTCGGCGTCCCTTTTTTGTTTAATTTTAACCCGTCTCAACCCCAACAAACATGCGGATCTTAGACTTTCCAATTCTTGTACTGGTGGGCAGTATTTTATCATTGCTTAATTTCAATCCTGTTTGTCAAGGTCAGACCCGATTTCTGGAAAGGCTCTTTCCAGAAACAAAAGTGGATACCGGAATAACATATGGAACCAATGCGTCCCCTTACGTATTTTCCTACCCCGCTCTGGGGTTTGTTCCTGAAGAACTTCGGCTGGACCTTTATCAGCCGTTAGATGACACGATGACCTTGAGACCACTGGTCATATATGTGCACACAGGCAACTTACTGCCGTTTAAAAATCCTGCAATCCCTCAGGAATATGGTTTTAATGGAACTTGTGGTGGAGAAAGGTCGGACAGCAGTGGGGTTGAAATCTGTTCGCGTCTGGCTCAAATGGGATATGTAACCGCATCCATAGATTATCGTTTGGGGTGGAATCCTTTAGCTCCTTCAGATATACTCCGGCGGCTTGAACTTTTACGTGCATGTTACAAGGGGATGCAGGATATTCGGACCGCTGTTCGATTTTTTCGGAAAACCGCCATGGTGGATAATAACCCATACCGAATAGACACAAATCGAATAGTTATTTGGGGTGAAGGAACGGGAGCAACCTTAGCGCTTGCAGCCGCCAGTCTGGATGAATGGTCCAAAATTCCGAATGCTTCGGATGGAAAATTCCTTTGGGATCACGACCAAAACAGCATGACCTCAGAAATAACCATGGTGGACACCTTGGAATTTGGTGATATCCATGCCACTTCTGTCGGTTTGCATCCTGAGACACAGGATACGACTTGCTATCCCAATCATACCGGGTTTTCTTCCTCCTTCCATTTGGTCGTCAATATGAGTGGGGCTTCATTAGATACAGCCTGGATGGATCCCGGGCAACCTCCGATTTTGTCCTTTGCAGTACCGAATGACATTCATATACCATATGGTGAATCAAACTTTTCAGTTCCTCATTTACAAATTGTAAAAATGCAGGGTAGCTATATTATTCAACATTTCTCCCAGGAACTGGGGCTTCAGACACCATTCGATGATCCAGGTGTGTCCTTGGCCTTAGAACAAGAACAATCCACCGCTTTTGTCCATTCTCCTGCGGGATTCCAGGAATCTGCCATTGGACTATATCCATTCAACGTAGCAGATGCGCCTAACCAACCAGGCATTCCCCTAACCAGCGCCCCATGGGAGTGGACCAGTTTTGTGCCCATCAATTCGCTTGTCAAGTGCAACAATGATGGCAACATTGCCCGGGCTTATATCGACACGATCATCGGTTTTTATGCGCCTCGCGGCTGCTTTGCCCTCGGCCTGACGTCGTGTATCGAACACCTCACCGGTATCGAGGTGATCCCCAACGAGCAGGTGGCCCTGCAGGTGTTCCCCAATCCTGCCACATCCTTTGTCCAGATCCGCAGTGAAGCAGGCGCTCCCATCCGGGAAGTGCAGGTGTACGACGAATTGGGACGGGTTGTCCGGGTCGTTCCATGGACCAACAGTTCCGTGATGACGTTGGAGCGCAACGGATTGGCTACCGGCCGATATGTAGCGTTGATCCGGTTTGACGAAGGTGCGGTCGTGCAGAAGATCATATTTGATTGACGAATAGACCTTCTACCAAAAAAGGGATGCCTGTCGGCGTCCCTTTTTTGTTTATCCCAAATGGTCTATGATGGTCTTCCGGACTGCTCCTCCCCAAGGCGGGTTTCGGATGTCGATCAGCCGCCGGGAACTGACCTGGGCGCAAAGTTTTACAGGTACAAGTCGGGCAATCCTTCCGGCAACTCCATCGTGATGCGCTTTTCTGTAGGCTCTATCCCGATCATCAGATCTTCGTGGAGGGGAATGAGGATCTCGCGGCCATCGTGATGGAGCACGGCTATGAGTTGGCTTGACATTTCCCTTACTTCCCGTATGATACCCAGGTCCTGCTGCGAGGTCCGGTCGTATACGGAAAAGCCCAGCCAGCCTGCCAATCCTTGTTCCTCTTCCAACGATTCCAATTCCCTGGACCAGGGGAGGGCGACGGCCAGATCCCTGTAGGATTCAACCGCACTCCGGTCGGAAAGGCCTTCCAGGGCGACAACGACCCCGCCAATGTCTCTCAACGACGTAATCCGGTAAGGAAGTCCTTTGATCAGCAGGAATCCTCCTTCCTCTACAAAGTCCAGGTATTCTTCCCGGTCGGTCAGCAGACGGATTTCCCCTTTGAGGCCGTGGGGTTTGCCAAGGCGGCCAATCGGTACGGGAGTCTTGTCGGCGGAGATGTCCATTGTCCTGTATGTTGATGTTGTGCCTAATGGCCCTGATGCCGGCTATTTTCAGGCATTCACCCGGCGGGTTGGTGCCAGTGGCTGCCGTGAATGATGCCACCGCCAATAACGTCTTCGCCTTCATAGAACACCGCCGATTGGCCGGGTGCCACGCCTTTGACGTGCGCGTGAAAGGAGACTTCCACCCGTCCATCCGGAAGCCGGACCACTTCACTCATCGTGCCCGGGTCATTGTAACGGATTTGGGTGACGGCCTCACGAGGTACCGGAAGGTCGGCGTATTTCATCAGGTTGACACCCCCGACGGTTACGGTGTTGCGCAGCAGATCCTCCAATTCGCCCAGTACGACGGTATTGGATTCGGGTCGGATTTCGGCGACGAACATGGGCTTGCCAAAGGCCGTACCCAGGCCTTTGCGCTGGCCGATGGTATAAAAGGGATATCCCTGGTGCTCGCCCAGAATGTTGCCGTTCCGATCGACGAACGGGCCGCCTTTGACTTTATCTTCCAAACCCGGGACCCGCCTTTTGAGAAATCCGCGGTAGTCATTGTCCGGCACGAAGCAAATCTCGTAGCTCTCCGCTTTTTTGGCCAGGTCTGCGTATCCCCAGTCGGCCGCCATCTGGCGTACTGCGGGTTTACGGAACCCGCCCAGCGGGAAACGGCTTCTGTGCAGGCATTCCTGACTGAGGCCCCAAAGCACATAGCTTTGGTCTTTTTGTTCATCCAATCCTTTGCGGATGAACAAGCGATCCTCGTTTTGCCCGATCTGCGCATAATGGCCGGTGGCAATGAATGCGCAATCCAAAGCGTCTGCCCTTTTGAGCAGAGCATTCCATTTGATATGGGTATTGCAGAGCACACAGGGGTTTGGCGTGCGGCCTGCCATGTATTCATCGACAAAATTGTCGATGACATAGTCACCGAATTCTTCCCGGATATCCACGATGAAGTGGTGAAAGCCCCGCGACACTGCCACCTGGCGTGCGTCATTGATGGAATCCAGGCTGCAACATCCGGTTTCTTTCCTGGAACCTCCGCTTCCGGCATAGTCCCAGGTTTTCATAGTGATTCCGATGACTTCATAACCCTCGTCGTGCAGCATCATGGCTGTCACTGTGGAGTCTATGCCTCCACTCATGGCTACCAATACACGTCCGGATTTGCTCATACGCTGAAAAAAACAAAGGTAATCGAAGAGATTGTGCCATAAACAATTCAAGTATCGTTTCCGTTCGCGACCCCTTATTCCCGGCCCTGCTTTCTCCATTCCCCACCCCGAATCCACCGCTCCATAATTGATAATTTTTTTATATATGTTTGGAATGGATTTTGCCTGAATGCGGAAAAACACCTATGGTATCCACCGAGCAACTCATGGGACCCGGAAGCAGGGTCCGCCATCCGGCCTATGGCGAAGGGGTGGTCATCCGCCTCCATCCCGTGGCCTATGAAGTCTGTTTCATCGCTTATGGCTTGAAGCAGGTGGGCAAGGAATACAGTCAATGGGAGGTCATCGAGCAGATCCCGGCCGAGGAATCCGTCACCTACACGGATGCCGAAAGGTCTCTGATGAAGATTCTGCGGGCGTGGGGGGAAATTTCCGAGACGGTCAAACTGGGAGACAAGTGGACCGGCGGCACCCTTATCTTGAAGCCGGGTGAAGCGGGGTTGAAAGACAAGGAAATGCCGATAGAAGCTTTTTTCCACAAGATCGTGATGACACGCGACCGGCTCCGGGTCATGGAGCAACGGATCAATGCCAGTCCATTGAGTGATGAGGAGAAAGTGAACCTTCAGCAATACATCACCAAAATATACGGATCGCTCACCTCCTTCAATATCCTGTTCAAGAACAAGGAGGACCATTTTGTGGGGGAAAAGTCCTGACTTTTCGGGTCCGGCATTGTTACCTTGGGAAAAAACCGATATGACGCTCCCCTACCCGATTCTGATCCTCGGTCTGACCGTCACCCTTTCCGGGTGTTTGGTGATAGAAAAGCCCCATACCCGTCTGGCACCAGGTCCCTGGCGGGGGGTTCTCCAGCTCGATCCATCCCAATCCTCCCGACTGGGTGGAAGCACCGACCAGCTCAAGCAGGGTGCCATCACCTTTGAAGAGGTAACAGCCGGCGAACTTCCCTTCCTCTTTGATGTGGTATACATCACGGAAGATTCCTTCCATATCCTTATCCACAACGGGGAGGAAGTGATTGAGGTTAGGGACATTCGCTATGGCCTTGATCGTGCGACGGCCAAGGACACGCTGGTCATTGACTTCCCCCTGATGGATTCCTATATAGAGGCGGTCACGGAAGGTGGAGTGATTCAGGGACACTGGATTGTCCGATACCGCGACGATTACCGTATCCCTTTTGTGGCACGCCATGGCAAATCCGACCGCTTTACGCTACTTCGCAAGGCCCCGGCTACCGATCTCAGCGGGGAATGGGCCGCTGTTTTTGCCCCTGGAGAAGCTGACAGTTATCCCGCCATTGCCGAATTCCGGCAGGATGGCAACCTTCTGACAGGCACCTTTCGTACGGAAACCGGTGACTACCGGTTTCTGGAAGGCACCGTCCAGGCCGACAAGTTCTATTTGTCTTGTTTTGACGGCTCACACGCTTATCTTTTCGAAGGCAAAATTCTGGAAGATGGCCGTTTGCAAGGCCTTTTCCGGTCCGGGAGTCACCACCTCTCCTATTGGGAAGCGCAACGGGATCCGGCCGCGAGACTGGCTGATCCGGATACCCTGACCCGCAGCACGGCTGGTGACCAGCCCGTCACTTTCCGATTCAAAGGGACGGACGGTAACTGGATGAGCAATCAGGACCCGGCCTTTGCAGGTCGACCGCTTGTGGTCCAGATCCTGGGCACCTGGTGTCCCAACTGTCTGGATGAATCCCGTTTTCTGGCCGAATACATCCATTCCCATCCCGATGCGGGTATCGGCGTCATCGGCATCGCCTTCGAGCGGTACCGGGATGAGACGAAAGCCCTTGCCGCCCTGGCGCGGTATGAACAACGGCTGGACCTGCCGTATCCGATCTTGCTGGGTGGTGTTTCCGACAAAAAAGAAGCGGCCACGCATGTCCCTTTTCTCGAACATATAAAGGCTTACCCGACAACGATCTTTCTCGACAAATCGCACCGGATCGTCCGGATCCACACCGGATTTGACGGGCCGGCCACACGTACTCACGAGGCTTTCAAGCTCGATTTCCATAACTTTGTCCAACGGCTGGCACCCCGTTAATTCAGTGTTCCGGCGGCAGTTTCAACCATGAACAATCCCCATTTTCTCGTCCTGTTTCATCAGGTCAATTACCCGCTGGCCAGCGCATTGAGCCGGGACCTGATGCACGCAGGTTTCACCTTCACCCTTGTTTGCGAAGAGGATCTCGGCGCGGAGGAGACTTTCGCCTCCCGGATCCAGGCCGACGCCCGACCATTGATCCTCATGGTCAGCGACAATTTCCTCAAATCAGCCGATTGCGTCCATCAGTTGCTGCCGGCTCTTCGGGAAAAAAGCCCCCTCTCGGTCCAGATCATCGTTCTGTCGGAAGGGCAGGAAGCCGAGACGGGCACGACCTCTCCGACGCGGCTTGATCGCATCGGCCAGATCCTGCATTACATCAATTACTGGCAGGACAGGTATCTGAAATTACGCAAGCGTCAGGCCGAGGAATCCATCCGCACCGAGGCCTTTGAGACCGAGTTGAAACGGACGCGTCAAATCGCCTTCGACATCGGGAATCTCATTGAATATTTCCGTGAGCAGAGCGCCTACCCCTGGGAAGCATTTACGGCCAACCATTATGAACTGTTTTTCCGCAAAAGCGGCAATATCAGTCTGCATGAGCCATTTCGCCAGGGAGCACCCTATATGGATGAGGATCGCGACGTCGAGGAGCGCCTCAGGGAAGAAATTCGTCAAGCTACCGAAAACAGCCGGCTCAAGGAGGACGACCCCGGCAGGGAGGAGGTCATGATCCGCACGATGTTGCGCGAAGGCGAAGATCAAGCGGGAGCGGAATATCAGGAAGAAGGTGATCGGCCGGAAAAAAATCTGCTGTCCCGGCTCATTGCGTACAAGAACGGGTTGGTCGAGGAAGATGTCGTCCTAGATGATCGCTCCATTGAGGATACAGGGGATGATGACGACTGGGAAGAGGAGGAATCGGAGGAAGAGGACCGCGAAAAGCCGGCTCCCAAAGCCATCGTTCCCCTACCTGCCCGTGAGGCGGGACAACTGCGCAAACAGGTAGCAGCCCACCCGGAAAATATCGGTCTCCGCCTTGAACTGGCCGCCTTGTTGGCACCGGACGAGGCCAATTTTCAGGAGACCACACAACTCCTGGAGGAAGTTTTACGTCTTGACGCCCGCAATCCGCGCGCTTTTTATCTGCTCGGTCAATTGTCGGAACAGTACAGGGAGCACAAACTGGCGCAGCGTTACTATGAGAAATCGCTGGAATCGGATCCCCAAATGGGCCAAGCCCACCTGGCATTGGGATTGTTGCTTGCCCAGGATCCCGGTCAAACGGAAAATGCTTTGGACCATTTGGCGGCATCCGGAAAACTGATGCCGGAACTGCCTGAAGCCTGGATCGCCTATGCCCGGGTCCTATCGCGTGCCGGACACACCAAAAAGGCCATAAAGGCATGGAAAAAGGCCTTCAAACTGGATTCGGAAAATGAAGAGATCGGCCGCAAGCTGGCAGAACTCTATTTCCAGAAGGGCGACCGCATCAAGGCCCTGAAGTACCACCGGGAATCGGGAAAGGAGAAACCGGATGCTCCAGGGCCGATCCCCGGCAAGGTCCCTCCAACCATCAGGGAGAAGCCAGCTTCAGCAGCCGGCGGGACGACCGAGACACTTCGACCGGCCCGTGTACTCACCGTTTTAATTACGGGCGCTACATCCGGTATCGGGAGAGCCACGGCCCGGCTCCTGGCCGCCCAAGGACACCGGCTCATCCTCACTGGTCGGCGGGAAGACCGGCTGATATCCCTTCAGGCCGAGCTTGAAGCCCGGCATCATGCCTCCCTCTTTATCCTGTCGTTCGACATCCGTCAGGAGGCAGTGACCCGTCAACTCATTCGGGCTCTTCCCCCCGAATGGGCCGACATCGATGTCCTGATCAACAACGCCGGTCTGGCCAAAGGACTTTCACCCATCCATGAAGGACGCATCCAGGATTGGGACACGATGATTGATACCAACATCAAAGGGCTGCTGTACATCACCAGGGCCGTAAGTCCCGGAATGGTGGCCCGTCGGAAGGGTCAGATCATCAACATCTGCTCAACGGCGGGCAAAGAAGTCTATCCCAACGGAAATGTCTATTGTGCGACCAAATTTGCCGTGGATGCCCTTACCCGTGGCATGCGCCAGGATCTGGTCGGATACGGAATCCGCGTAGGGCAGATAAGTCCCGGACATGTGGAGGAGACGGAATTTGCCCTCAACCGGTTTGATGGGGATGCAGAAAAGGCCCGGATCTATCAGGACTTCAATCCTCTGCGGGCAGAGGATGTCGCCGCAACCATCCTGTACATGCTCAATCAGCCCCCGCATGTCAATATTCAGGACATTTTGATGACGGGTACCCAGCAGGCAGGATCCTCATTGATCGACCGGAGTGGCCGTATCTACGACCCTGAAACACCCGGTGAATAGTCCCTGACGCCGACAAGATCGGATGGCCGGAAGTCAGCCTTCCATCCTTGGCCCACATGCGCATTGCGTTCCTGCCGGGGAATCAGGTGGGCATCCTAACTTTAGGGCACAGGTCTTTCGCCTGTACCCTACCGCCATGCGTATTCCCCTCTTATTGTTGATCATTGCGGCCCTCGCCGCCGGTCTTTCCTGTGCCAGAAAAACCGTCCAGGTATCCGATCCCGAGGTTTTTCAAGCCTATTTGGCCGGATATACCGGCTCGGTGGTCTCCAGGACCAGTCCGGTCGTCATCACCTTCACGGCTCCGTACGGCCAGGACCAGCAAGACAAGAAGCCTTCTTCTTCCCTGCTCCGTTTGACGCCGGACGCAAAAGGCTCCCTGCGATGGAGTGACGCTTATACGCTTCGATTTGATCCTGACGAGCCACTCAGTGAGGGCACCGAATACCTGGGAACACTGGATCTGGGGGGCGTGGTGGACGGGCTGCCGGATTCCCTGAAGGCCTTCACCTTCCGGTTCAGGACCAGGGAGCAATACATGCGGATGACCTTGCAGGATTTGACCATCCCCGAAGAAAGCCAGCCGGATGCCTTTGCCCTTACCGGCGTATTGTACACCCATGATTATGCCGATGCCGTGCAGGTGGAGAAGTGTCTGAGACCTGATGACTTTCTTCGCAAAACAGAGATTTCGTGGTCGCATGACGAGCAGGGTATGACGCATACCTTCCGGCTGTATCCTTTGCGCGCCGGAAAGGAGGACTTATCGGTCAACGTGGCGTGGGATGGCGCGCCTCTGGAACTTTCCCAGAAAGGTCAGGAATCCGTGCTTCTGCCCTCTTCCACGAAGTTCAGGGTCATGAAAGCCACGGCCGGTCAAGGCACACAGTCGGAAGTACGGCTGAGTTTTACCCAATTGCTGGACAAGCAACAGGACCTGACAGGCATGATCTATCTGACCAACCAACCGGACCAGAATCCGCGATTCCTGATCGAAGGCAACCAGGTAACCTGCTATTTCTCCTCCCGTCTGGAAGGCCCGCAAACCCTGATGTTCAGAAATCAGGTACGCAGTCATTCGGGCCAATTGCTCGACCAGCCATTCACCCAAGAGCTGGATTTCACCCAGACAGCACCAGGGGTCAGACTGGTAGGTAGCGGCAATATCCTGCCCAACAGCGGGCAGTTGTATTTCCCGTTTGAAGCCGTCAACCTGAATGCCGTGGACGTCGAGGTGTTTCGCATCCACCACAAGAACATGCTCCAATTCCTTCAGGTCAATCCTTTGGAAGGAGATTACGAACTGGAACGGGTGGGTGAAATTGTTTGGGAAGGCAAGGTGGACCTTACTGCCCTGAATCCTGAGCGGAATCAGCATGAATATGTCAGGTACGCCCTGGATCTCGCCCGGCTCATCGAACCGGATCCCCGCTCCCTTTACCAGATTCGAATAGGATTCTGGAAGGAATACAGCAGCTATGCCTGCGGTGAGGAAACGGTGGATGGAGCCTCGGCCGAAGGTGCGTCCCCGGAAGATGAGGACGCGTATGAAGGTTATGAACCTTATGGCGGAGAAACCCGTAATCTGATGCATTTCTATTATGGTCGCAGGGGGTGGCATCGCGATTACAAGTGGGATGACCGGGAAAACCCCTGCCGGGAGGAATACTACAATTCGGAGCGATTTGTCAACCGCAACATCCTCGCTTCCAATCTCGGCATAACGGCCAAATGGTCCGAAGGCGGAGACCTGCTCGTGGCGGCTACGGATCTGCGCACATCGGCTCCCCTGACCGGCGCAGAAGTCATATTGTACAACTATCAAATGCAACCCCTCCACAAGGGGATGACCGACGGCGAGGGTCTCTTGCTCGCCCATCATGTCCGGAAAGCTGAGTTTGCTGTTGTACACCAGGGTCCGGAATCCGGCTACCTGGTTCTCCGTGAGCACCAGTCTCTGTCCACCTCGGATTTTCCTACGGAAGGCACTGCCGTCCAGCAAGGATTGCGGGGCTGGGCTTACACGGAGCGAGGGGTTTGGCGACCCGGGGATTCCATCCATCTTCATTTCATTTTGGCCGATCCCGAAAGGCGTTTGCCTGCCCGTTATCCGGTTACCATGGAATTGTCCGATCCCAGGGGCAGACAGATCCTGCGATTGGTCAACGGGTCACCGGTCGGCCCGGTGTATGCTTTTCCATTAGCTGTAGACGATGAAGCACCTACCGGGGTCTGGCATGCCCGTTTTGTGGCCGGAAGTGCTGTATTTCATCATTACCTGAGGGTGGAGACCATCAAGCCCAACCGGTACAAACTCCAATTGGATCTGGGCAGAGCGCGGCTGAGTCAGCAGACCGAACCTGTCAGTGGAACACTTCGGGCGGCCTGGCTGCACGGAGCTCCGGCCGCCGGACAGGAGGTCAAGATCGATGTGCGAGCTGTTTCGGTGCCAACCAGGTTCAAGGGTTTTGAAGCCTTTCGGTTTGATCATCCCGACCGGGAGAAGGTGGATCAAGCCATGGCCTGGCACAAGGGCCGCACCGCTCAGGATGGTACCGTGCGTTTTGAAGAAAAAACCCTGTTGGGATCCCTGCAACCTCCCGGCATGATGCGGGTGGATTTTACCTTCAGAGTCGGTGAACCGGGTGGAGGATTCAGCCAGGACTTCTTGTCCCTTCCCTATGATCCCTATACCCATTATGCGGGAGTCCGATTGCCGGTCAATGCCGAAGGAAGCCCGGCTTTCGACCGGGAGGACAAGGTCACGCTCCGGTTTGTTTCCCTCACTCCGGATGGCAAAGCGGCGCCCGGCAGGAAATTGGAAGTTCGGCTGATCCGAAAGGAGTGGCAATGGTGGTGGGAACGGTACCGTGACAACCGGACGATGGCGCAGCATGCCGAAATCGGAGAACCCCTCCAAACCCGCACCCTCACCACCGACCAAAAAGGGGAGGCCCAATGGACCCTCGCCTTCGGTGAATATGACCGTTATCTGGTGGAAGTATGCGATCCCGCCTCCGGGCATTGCAGTGGCGAGGACATTTACATCTGGAACCGTTCCGATCCGGGGCGCAGCAGGGAATTGCGCTATCTCGACCTCAAAGCTGACAAAGAAGTCGCCCGTCCCGGTGAAGAAGTCCGCCTTTCGCTACCGCCGGGTGAAGGCGGCCACGCCCTTGTCACGTTGGAAAGCGGAACGCGCATTCTGGAAGCCCGGATGATCCCTCTGGATGCTGCCCCCAAAACGCACAACCTCCGCATCACGCCCGACATGGTGCCCAACATTTATGTACATGTGTCCCTGTTGCAACCCCACAACCGGGAGAACGATCTGCCTGTCCGGCTCTACGGTATTTTGCCCGTGCGCGTCGAAGACCCAGCCACCATCCTGGAGCCCCAGGTACAGGCCCCGTCGGAAATGAGACCTGACAAGACCTATACCCTGCAAGTCAGCGAGAAAAAAGGCAGGGCCATGACCTATACCATCGCGCTGGTGGATGAGGGTCTGCTGGATCTCACCCGTTTCAAAACCCCGGATCCGCACAAAAACCTGTACAGCAAACAGGCTTCGGGTGTAAAGACCTGGGACCTCTTTGACCAGGTCCTGGGGGGATACAGCGGTGAGTTGAAGCGCATTGTGGCTATCGGCGGGGACGGCAGCGCCCCCAAACCCGACGGCAATCCCAAAGCCAGCCGATTCAAACCTGCTGTTGTTCACCTCGGGCCTTTCCGGCTCGCGGCCGGCAAAACGGCCAGACATGAAGTCGCCATTCCGGCCTATGTGGGCAGTGTCCGGTTGATGCTGGTCGCGGCAGGAGATCTGGCATACGGAAGTACGGAGAAAACCATTCCCGTACGAAAACCCCTGATGGCGGCAGCTACGCTACCCCGTCAACTGGGCCTGGGGGAATCGTTTGATCTCGCCGTCACACTTTTCGCCATGGATCCCAAGGTCAGAGAGGCCACCGTGCATGTGAAGGAGACTTCCGGACTGTTTCGATTTTCCGATCCCTCCGGCCAGCAGGTGGTCCGGTTTGGCGGGACCGGAGAAAAAACCCTTCATTTCCCCCTGGTAACCGGTGAAAAAAGCGGTGTGGCCCGCGTGGAAATCGAAGTGGAAGGCGGGGGAGAAATGACGAAGCAAAAGGTGGAGATTGCCGTTCGCAATCCCAATCCCCGGCAGACCGTGACCCACGAAAAAATGCTGCAACCCGGCGAATCCCACACATTCCTGGAATCACTTCCCGGGACACCCGGGACCAATGAAGCCGTCCTTCATTTGATGACACTGCCTCCCTTGCAGTTGGGCAACCGGCTCAATTTCCTGATGAATTATCCGTTCGGCTGTCTGGAACAAACCACGTCGGCTGCCTTTCCACTCGTTTTCCTTCCGGAAGTCATGGAATTGCCTGAACCGGCGGTCCGCGACATGCGCGACCGGATCAACCGGGCCATCCGGCGGATTCTCAGCATGAAAGATGCCAACGGCCGATTGATGTACTGGCCAGAGGGCAACTATACGCATCCTTGGTCGGAGGTCAATGCCGTTTTGTTCCTTGCCCTGGCCAGGGATGCCGGTTATCCGGTCCCTGAAGGCGCCTGGCAGAGTGTGCTGGAACAACAGAAACGGCTGGCCCACAGTTGGGATCCCTCCACGCTGTCCGCCTCTGAGCATGTGACCGGTACGCCATCGGTACAGGCTTACCGGCTCTATACCCTTGCCGTAGCCGGCTCCCTGCCATTGGGGGCCCTCAACCGCCTGCGGGAAAGGCCTGACCTCAATACGATGGATCGTTGGCTGGTGGCAGGGGCATATGCCCGGGCGGGCAAGTCCGATATTGCACGAACGGTTCGCAGCACCCTCGGCCGTGAAATACCGGCCTACCGGGACCGGTTTTTCAGTTTCGGCTCTGATATCCGGGATCTCGGCCTGATCACAATGGCCCTCCTGGACGGAGGTGATCCTCAAGGCGCTTTCCAGGTCCTCCGCAAAATGGCGGCGGCTTTGAATACCGGGGCCTGGTACTCTACGCATTCCATATCCACTGCTTTGTGGGCCTATGCGGCGTATGCCGGCCGGCATGGCAAAGGCAGTGCCCTGAATGCCGTTCTGGTGACGGAGAAGGACGGGCGCCGTCAATTGGGGAGCTCCCGGCCGCTGATCCAGCAAAAGCTGGCTCCCGGTGAAGTGGATCAAAAACCGGTCCGCGTGCAAAACACCGGGCAGGGTCCGCTGTATGTCCAGTTGGCATTGAGTGGACGCCCACCTGCCGGACAGGAAACAGCCGGGAGCCGTGGCATGGACCTCACCATCCGGTATCAGGATATGGAAGGGCGTCCCCTGGATATCCGGCGTCTTCCGGTAGGGACGGATTTCATGGCTGTGGCATCCGTCCTGCATACCGGTGCCACCGACCAGCCGGTCCAGGAGGTAGCCCTCAGTCAGATCATACCGGCAGGTTGGGAGATCCGAAATACGCGGATGGAGGCCGAATCCACGGTTAAAATCCCTCCTATGTCCTTTAAATACAGGGATATTCGGGATGACCGCGCTCATTCCTTTTTCGACCTCCGCAAGGTACGGGACAACCAGGGCCGCATCCTGGCCCAGCTTTATTACATTGGTCTGACGGCGTCCTATCCCGGACGGTACTATTTGCCGGCCCAACATGCGGAAGCTATGTACGATCCGGATTTTTCGGCTACGGTGCCCGGTCAATGGGTCGAAGTTTTCGACCCGTCGAGAGAGCGCGAAAACCAATAGCTTCCATGGCTGTTGGAAGGGAATTGCGCCGCAATGCTCTACAGCAACGGTTCATGTTGACC
>JAGFIW010000212.1 GCA_024103195.1 Saprospiraceae bacterium
TCAGCGAATCCGGAGACAAGAAGGAGGGATATGACCCGATCTTCGACATGGAGGTGGTCAAATTCGGCCGGGAAGCCGTTTTCACCCAGCGCATCCGTTGGACAGACCCTTCCCGGCCCGTGGTCGGGATGTTGGAATTCATGACCTGCGATGACGAGCGATGCCTGCCCCCCAAGGAGGTGGATTTCTCCTTCCGGCAGGACGGGGAGGCGAGCGCCGATGTCGCGGACGGGGCCAGCCCGGCAGAGGAGGGGATCGCGGTGGCCGGAGAGCTGCCCGGGGAGGGTTTGTTTGACCCGGTCCTGTGGACCACCCGCCTCGAGGCAACGGCACCCGGCAGGTACAAGGCTGTTTTCAAGGCGGACATCCAGGACGGATGGTATGTATATTCCAAAGACAACAGCGATGCCGACGGCCCCATTCCGACAGCCTTCCGCTTCGGCGACGCGCCTGGCGTGCGCCTGCTGGGGGCGCTGCGTGAGGAAGGCGCGGACCGGATCGATGCCTTTGACCCGATTTTCGAAATGCGGGTGGTCAAGTACAAGCATGCCCTGCAGTACATCCAGGAATTCGAAGTCACGGATGCGAAGGCGGTGATGGAAGGTGAATGGGAGTACATGACCTGTGACGACCAGCGATGCCTGTTTCCCCCGGCCACCCCGTTCCGGATCGATTTTGCCCGGCGCGAAATCGTCCTGCTGACCGGGGCTGAAGGTCCGGAAGGCGAGGCCTCAGCGATTTATCCGGTGACCGGGGTGGACCTGGCCCATCCGCTGAGCGATTGTTCGTTCAGCACCTCCGTGGATACCTCCCGCAAGGGACTTTGGTCCATCTTCCTGCTGGGATTCATCGGCGGATTGCTGGCCCTGCTGACGCCTTGCGTATTTCCCATGATCCCGCTGACGGTGAGCTTTTTTACCAAAGGCAGCAAGGACCGGAAAAAGGGCATGATCAATGCCGCCCTGTACGGGTTTTTCATTTTCCTGGTGTATTTGTTGCTCAGCATTCCCTTTCATGTCATGGACAGCATCAGTCCGGACATCCTCAACGACATCTCCACCAATGTGTGGTTGAACATTGCCTTCTTCGCCATATTCCTGTTTTTCGCCTTTTCCTTTTTCGGGTATTACGAGCTCACGATGCCGGAGCGCCTGACCAACCGCGTGAGTTCGGCCGAAGGGGTTGGGGGTTTGATGGGCATCTTTTTCATGGCTCTGACCCTGGCGCTGGTGTCCTTTTCCTGCACGGGTCCCATTCTGGGGTCGCTGTTGGCGGGGGCGCTGACGTCTGATGGCGGCGCCATCCAGCTCACGGCGGGGATGGGCGGTTTTGGTGTGGCCCTGGCGTTGCCGTTCGCCCTGTTTGCCGCTTTCCCGGGATGGATGAATTCCCTGCCGCGCTCCGGCGGCTGGCTCAATACCGTCAAGGTGGTCCTGGGATTTCTGGAGCTGGCGCTGGCGTTCAAGTTTTTGTCCAATGCCGATCTCGTCAAGCACTGGGGTCTGCTCAAGATCGAACCCTTCCTGCTCATCTGGATCCTGATTGCCCTGGCCATGGCGCTTTACCTCTTCGGATTCATCCGTTTTCCGCACGACACACCCGGCGAAAAGCCCGGCAAAGTGCGGCTGGGAATGGGGGTGCTGTCGCTGGCCGCCGCCATTTATCTGGCTACGGGTTTCCGTTATGATGAAGCCAAAAAGTCCTTCACCCCGCTCACCCTGCTCAGTGGCCTGGCGCCTCCGGTGGGATATTCGTGGATGTACCCCAAGGAATGCCCCAACAACCTGGATTGCTTCAAGGACCTGTCCGAAGGGCTGGCCTACGCCCGGGAAAACGACAAGC
>JAGFIW010000214.1 GCA_024103195.1 Saprospiraceae bacterium
TCTCAGGAGGGATCCCAGGGCTTTTTTACTTTTAGTATGGACCAGCAGCCCGACCTGCCCGTTGGCTCATTGATACAAAACACCGCCTCCATTATCTTCGATTTTAATCCACCCATCCTGACCAACACGGTCTTTCACACCATAGGCAAGCTCTCCGTCAGCATAGACCACCCTCAACCTCAGGCCGGACTGTGGCAACTGATGGGCAATCCGATGGGCGACCATGCCATGTTCTGGAGTACGGTGGCCATTCCAGGAGCCAAGCGATTTGAACTTTACGACCTTATGGGCCGTGCCATCCGGCAGGAGGTGTTTTATGGAGATGAGTACATTTTCCGGCGAGGGATGATACACGGAGGCATGTACGTATTTCGTCTGATTGACGGAGAAGGCCGGCAATTCACCGGCAAAATCGTCCTGGCTGAATAATATGGATTTGGTCCCTCTATTGCCATCGGGGTGTTGGAATTTTCTCCTAAGGTGGTATTCCTATCCGCTATTTTGGTGATCAGGTGTACTGGCAGCTTTGGGGCAAGAAACACTTTGCCGATCCCTCAAGTCCATATAAATTGGCAAGGTAACATCCCAGGACGCCGGGCAAGTATGATAGGGAGTGAATGAGAAAGGCCCACTGATAATATCAGTTGGGCCATTTATTAGGGTATCCGCGTAGAATTCTGCTCTACAAGCAGGTCCAGAGGCGGTGCTTCAAAGTTAAGGAACACTTTGCATATAGTGCCGAATTAATATTCCCTGAACCCTGTATGCCCTTTGGACACGCACAGGACAAATTTCACAACTGATATTAAATCAAATATGTACCTGGCGAAAGGCTACAAGAAATCAAAACAAATCATTAACCAACCTTTCCCGTTTCATAGTGCCAGCCTGGTGATTCCGAAGATATGTTTTTAAATAGCAACACCCTGTCAATTGGTGTCCACCAAGGGCAAACGATCCGTGCCCGGGGCAGTAGTCGGGGTTCATCCCTGGTGTGATGAGCCATTGGTGCGTAGCAAACGGGTGCCGGTGGCACGCATTAAATGGCGAACCGAGCAAATCCTTGCCAGTTGGTACGGAAGTCTCCAGGCTGTTCTTCACTCCTTCCGGAACACCACCGTACCGTACCGGCTGCCTTGCTT
Source organism: Saprospiraceae bacterium (assembly GCA_024103195.1). GTDB lineage: Bacteria > Bacteroidota > Bacteroidia > Chitinophagales > Saprospiraceae > JAGNXB01. The sequence goes on from JAGFIW010000214.1 coordinate 1,143, forward strand.
CAGTCGCAACCCGTATATGCCTGCCGAAACACCCGCCGGCGCCAATAACACATCCACCGGGCCCCGAACAGTCTCCACCACACCGCCGGCAACCACGCGACCATCCACCGCCACCAATTCCCACCATAACGGTCCGCCCTCCGACAGGCCCTTCAACCAAAAACGTTCTCCCGCCGGATTGGGATAAAGGGTCCAGCCTTCGGCTATCCCCCGGTAACCGTCCACGGAGGTCAATTGCACCACCGTCGTCAGGGTATCCGCACCGCATCCGTTGAGGGCAACCAGCATAATAGTGATGGAACCCTCCGTCAATCCGTTCAGCGGAAAGACCGGAGAAGCATCCGTGGACCCGGAAGGGAGATCGGTCATCCAGATCCAGGATTCCCCACCCAGACTTTCGTTGGTCAGATACAGGGAGTCACCGGCCACCTCGGCCGAAAATCCGGCGACAGGAATATCTCTGACCTCCCACGAACGTACCACCGTATCCGTCAGCATTCCCCTGGAAGCGACCAGGGTGACTTGCACCAGTCCCGGAGCGGAATAGGTCACCGCATGGGGGCCCGGACCTGTTGCCATCGGCGGATCGGCGCCGGCGCCGAAATCCCAGCTCCAGGCATCCGGCATGCCCTCCGAATCGTCGGCAAACTGGATCAATTGACCCACACAGGCATACTGCCGGTCAGCCGCCATACCGGCCGTCACACCCACCGGTGCATCATCCAGCAAACGGATGTTGTCCAGCCACAGGTTGTTGCCGTAACCCGCATGGTTGCGGATCAGGACCAACACCTTTTTACCAGCCCAGGGGCTGAGGTCGATCTCCTCATACCGCCAATCCTCCGGATTGACCGGGACATAGGGTCCGTTGTTGCCGAAAGGATCCACCGCTGTGATCAACGGTGCCCCGGTCAGTTGCAGGACCCGCTCGGCGTTGTCCTCTTCACAATCGGTAGCCACTTCAATGATCAGCGTGTCCGGGGCCTGCCCGAAAATCCCGTTGTAGGCGAGGTCAAATCCCATCCTGGGTTGCCCGGCCAGCGTCAGGTCGATTTGCGGCGAAACCACCACGTCCTGTTCGCCGATCTGGTCATAAAAGAAATTGGGCATGACCAGCGCATTGGTGGAATCGCCCCCTTCCTGCGGGATCCGGAATACCGTCCAGGTCCAATCGTTGTTGCTCGACCGCAGGCTCCAGTCCACGGGCAGGTCCAGCGCCGCCTCGAAGTCTTCCATGACGTCTGGTTGGAGGACACCGGTGGTGCGAATGGTCACTTCCACCCGGGCGTAAATCGTGTCGTTGTACCTGAACTGGTCGTTGTCGAGGTCTGTCCAGAATGCTATCGGGATGGAGCCCGACTCCGTAAACAGGGGAGGGGTGATGAATTTGTAAAATCGCACGCCGCCCGGATTGATCGTCCCGGTGATAATCTCCGATACCGGCGCCGACTGGCCTACCTGGTAGGAAATGGGCACATTTTCCACAGGTTGCATGCCGTCGTTTCGGACCGAAAGGGTAAACACAAGAGGAGCCGGCTCGCAGGCGGTCAGTTCCAGTTGGATGGGCGACAGGATGCCGGCCACACGGGTATCGAATTCCTGGCGGCACTGGATGAGTCCCGTACGCAGATTCTGGGCAATGGTCCGCGGGGAGACGATATCGTCGGCACCCCGGCTCTGGAGAGCAATCCAGTTGTCGGCCAGTGGATTCCAGGTGGCCATTCCGAAAGCGGCGGTATCCACCGTAGCCGTGATTTCCATGTATCGGTCGCCCAATTGATGGACAAACCAGGAGGTAGCGCCTTCGGAAGGATCCCAGGCCAGGAACACCGAATCGGGGCAGGCACGGGTTACCCGCAGAGCTGTGGGTAACGGAAATATGGTGAGAGGATGGTCGGGCAAGAGCGTGTCGGCGCCCTGGATCAGCCGGAACCAGGCCTCTTTGGTGGCCACCTCCGGGACTTCCAGGATTTGATGCCGGGCGCTGCCGGCGATTGAATCCGCCAGCATTTCCCAGTTTTGCCCGTTGTCGGATGAAAATTCGATCTGCCACGGTTCCGTGGATGAAGAGGCTTCCCAGTACAGGGTGATCTCCTCGCCGGGAGCAAAGGCTTCGCCGCCGGCTGGAAATACCAGGTAGGGCTTGCCGGTAAAAAAAGCATGGGTCAACCAGGCACCGGCATCGCCGAAAGGAAGGTTGGTGCCCCGGACCTCCACCTGATAAGTCCCGGCGATCGGGTTGGCAATCCGAACCTGCTCGACATTGTTGACATGGTCTTCGCCGGGTTGGGCCGGTTGATTCAAAAGAGCAGGGTCCGGCGTACTGTTCAGGACAAGAGGCAGCAAAGGCTGTCCGCCGCCCGGAGGTATGACGGTCAGATCGAAGTCCTGCAGAAGGGCCTTGGCCGCTTGCGGCATGGCCGGCGGGTCGGGCCAGTACAGCATGAACCGGGCCTCGGCGAGTCCGGAAGGTACCTCGATATCCAGGGTCATTACTTCCCCGGGTGGCACCTGGATTTCGGTGAATTGTCCGGCTTCAATGGACTTCCAGGCCTCCCAGGCATTGACATGCCCCCAACCGAATATGAAGTCGGGACCCGGTTGACCCAGATCGGTAGCGGTATTCAGCAGAATGGATTTCAACAGGGCAGCCGGGGCGGAGATCTCCCCGGACTTTTCGAGATATCCCTGGCTCAGTTGGGCGAGGACGCCGGCGATTCCCGGCGCTGCCGCCGAGGTGCCGCCACCGAGGTTGATGGTATGATTGGGATAGGTACTGAGCTGGTTTTGGCCGTGGGCGCTGATGTCCGGTTTGAGCCGACCGTCGTGTACCGGTCCCCGGCTGCTGGAAGGCACGATGGTGAGATTGCTGTAGAGGTTGGCCGTGGCAATGGCATTCTTGCCGGCTTTGTGTCCACCGGTGACATTGCCCCAGAAAGGACCTGCACCATAGTCGCAATCGCTCGTGCCGGCATTGCCGGCCGAAAAGACATGCATGAGAGCGGCATTTTCCCAAATCTGCCTGTCCACCCTTTCACTCCGCAAGGTGTAGCCTTCATTGCAGCCGTCGCTGTAGGAGGAGTTGGTCAGCGTGATGCTTTCCTGGGTGATGAGGTCTTCGGTGTAGGCAGGAAAATCACCGTCATAGTCCTCGGTATAGATCATGGCGCCGGAAGCCATTCCGGCCACAGCGGGATTGAGGTTGTTGGCTCCGGCGGCGATCCCGGCCACCATGTCTCCATGATCTCCGTGGGTTTCCGATCGGATACAGTAGTCCTGGTTGAGACGGCCCTGGTAATCAATGTGGGGCCCGATACGGCCGTCATCCCGGATCAACATGCGGACCCCGCTACCGTCCAGCCGGAGTCCGGGATAGATTTCGGAGCGAAGGACCAGATTGGACCGGTGCATGGCCCTACCGTTGCGATCCTCGGGTTCGCCGGCAGGAGGAAGAGGTTCGATATAACGGATGCAGGGCAGGGCAGCGAGACGTAGCAAGTCACTGCTCTGGAGGGTCAGGTGGACCCAACCGGTGCCCTCCTGCCACTTCGCGGTCCGAAACCCGGCCTTATGGAGGGCAGAAAGGCCCGATGCAACGGGGAGGCCTTCGTGAAAGGCCAATTGGATACGGCATTTCCCGGCGTCCTTCCCCGACCCGTTGAGCCAGGGCAACAAGTCGGGATGGAGGCGGTGTTCAGGCATGAATGCGTGAATGGCGTGCAGCGGCAGGGATCGCAGGAAATCGCCGGGCAGGGCAGCCGGTATGGACACATAGTAGGCATGATCGTCCACATAACCCAGCAAGGAAATACCGGATTCCTGAAGGGCATGGATTTCGGAGGAACGCAAGGCACGCGTGAACTGGAGCCAGCCCCAGGACCTGTCAGCGCCTTCCGGCGCTTCGGGCCAGGCAACCCTTTTCCCCCGGAAGACCGGAAGCGGATAATCGCCGCTTTGCAAACGGAGCAGGGGGACAGACTGGGCCTTCAGCGAAGGAATGGCAAGGCTAAGGACAGCCAGAAGAGTCAGGAAACGGATCATGCCGGTAGGTTTGGTTCCTTAAAAGTACACACTACCACCTTTCCGGCCAAGCCGGAGGCTCAGGGATAATACGCTGCCCGGATGACGTCATCGAAGTAATCGGCATATCGCACGGTCAGGCCCACGCGGATATGGGCCGGTAATTCTTCAAAGTCGTACCGGTTGTCCTGGGGCAGAATGAGTTCTTTCAGGTCAGCCCGGCGGGCGGCAATGACCTTTTCCCGGATGCCTCCCACCGCCAGTACTTTGCCGGTCAGCGTCAATTCGCCCGTCATGGCCAGTTCTTTTCGGACCGCCTGGCCGGTAGCCAGCGAATACAGCGCGAGCGCCATGGTGATGCCGGCCGACGGGCCGTCTTTAGGGGTCGCGCCTGCGGGGACGTGGAGGTGAACAAAATGCTCATTGAAGTAAGGGTTGGCTTCTATCCCTTCCGACAGCCGTGCACGCACGTAGCTATAGGCTATTTCGGCCGACTCCTGCATGACTTTGCCCAGTTGTCCGGTCTGCTTGAATCCGGGTGAAGAGCTGCGGATGCCCGATGCCTCAATGTACAGCGTGGAGCCTCCGAAGGCCGTGTACGCCAATCCCGTGACGGTGCCGGGCAAGGTTCTGGCATACTGCATTTCAGGGGAAAATACCGGTTTGCCCAGAAAGGATTCCACATCTTCCGGCACCAAATTGGTGCGAACTTCCTTGCCCTCGGATAGGGCCAGGGTGATCTTGCGAATGATCTTGCGGATCAGTTTTTCCAGATTGCGCACCCCGGCTTCGCGGGCATACCGGTCGATGATGAGCCTCAGCACCTCGTCGGAAAACCGGATTTCATCCTCCTCGTACTTCAGTTCACGCAACAGCCGCGGCACCAGATAACGACGGGCGATCTCGATTTTGTCCTCCAGGATGTATCCCGACAGCCGGATGACTTCCATCCGGTCCAGAAGTGGGGCGGGAATGGTATCCAGTTGGTTGGCCGTCGTCAGGAAAAGAACGTGCGACAAGTCAAAGGGTATGTCGATGTAATGATCGAGGAATCGCTGGTTTTGCTCGGGATCGAGGACTTCCAGCAGGGCAGAGGCGGGGTCGCCCTGGAAGCTAGTTCCGATCTTGTCAATTTCATCCAGCATGATCACCGGATTGGATACACCCACGCGTTTGAGGGCCTGAATGAGCTTGCCGGGCATGGCGCCGATGTAAGTGCGCCGGTGACCTTTGATTTCCGCTTCATCGCGCATTCCCCCGACGGAAAAACGAAAAAATTGACGACCCAGCGCATCGGCAATCGAATGCCCGATGGAGGTTTTGCCGACGCCGGGGGGACCCACCAAACAAATCACCGATCCGCCTACCCGGCCTTTGCGGTGAATGCTGCTGAGAAACTCCAGAATCAGATCCTTGACATCTTCCAGCCCGTAATGGTCGCGCTCGAGCAACGCCCGGGCCTGCTGTATGGAAAGATTGTCCTTCGACTTTTTGCCCCAGGGCAGGTCGGCTATCCAGTCGAGATAATTCCGGGATACATGGTATTCCGGGGATTGTGGTTGCAGGATTTCCAGTTTGCGGATCTCGTCATCCACCACTTGCCGGGCTTCCCGGGACAATTTGAGCTTTTTCAATCGGCCCAGAAGGGCTTCGATTTCGGTCTCCTTTCCGTCTTTTTCCAGACCCAGCTCCTTCTTGATAGCCTGGAGTTGCTGTCGGAGAAAAAACTCCTTTTGCTGCTTGTTGGCCGATTCCTCCACTTCTTTGTGGATCTTTTTCTGGATCCTTGCCAGTTCAACCTCTTCCTTGAGGAGTCCCAACAGGATACGGGCCCGGTCCTTGAGGTCTACGGCCTCCAGCAATTCCTGAAGTTGCGCACCTTCCCGGGTGAGGAGGTTGGACACGATGTCCATGGCGACGCCGGGACGGTTGTAATTCAATTGACTGGTCAACATGTTGAGTTGTTCCTGCGCCACAGGACTCGCACGGATGAGCTGCTTGATTTCATTGCCGATCGAAAGCATCCAGGCCTTCATTTCCGTCTCCTCGCCTTGAGGCGGATCCGGGAGGTGACGCACCCGCCATCTTTCCACTTTGTCATCGGGGATGTATAGCACGCGCCTGATGCGATGAAATCCAATGACCAGCACCTGAACGGTATCGGGTGCCAGAGGGCGGGTCTGAAGGATGCGGGCTGCCGTTCCGGTGTCATGAGTAATGACCGGCTCCTGCTGGTCACCTTCCGGGGCGTACACCAAACCGACATATCGGTCGGTTTCCTCATGGGCGCGTTTCAACACTTCCATGGCCCGTTCGCCCCGGAGGACCAACGGGATCATTACGCCCGGGAAAACGGGTTTTTCCGGAA
>JAGFIW010000231.1 GCA_024103195.1 Saprospiraceae bacterium
AAGGAAGTTGGCAAACATCAATACCAAGTGGCTAATCCCTTAAAACAAACCAACAATGTCAAGTATTTTGCGCAATATACTTGTCAAATCACAACGCCTTATTATCTTTGCCTCCGTTAAGCCATACCTTATCCATCAATGAAGGTAGCAGAGAAAATAGAACGCAAGATCAACAGGATACAGGAAGGAACTACCTTCAAGTATCAACAACTGAGCATTGACCAGTCAGAATACGGTGCTGCTGCTAAGGCCATTGAGCGATTGATCAAGAAGGGAATCATCAAAAGAGTATCTACCGGAGTATTCTACAAACCCAAACGATCTGCATTTGGTGAACTCAGACCACGGGAAGAAGAACTGCTCAAACCCTACCTCTTTCAGGATGGGAAACGCATTGCATACATTACCGGAGGTTCATTATACAACCGTATGGGCTTAACCACACAGGTGCCCAAAACCATCAAGGTAGCCAGCAAAGTAAAGAGAGTAACCACCAAAATCGGGAAAACACAAGTCAAACCGGTTAAAAGCTATGTGGATGTAACCAATGAAAACTACTACCTGCTGGAAATTCTGGATGCCCTGAAAGATTTCAAGACCATTTCCGATTTGGACAAAAAATCAGCCATTACATTACTAAAAAACAAAATCAGTAAGCTATCGGAAAATGATCAGTCAAGAATGATTCGATATGCCTTGAAATACCCACCAAGAGCAACTGCTTTATTGGGAGCTATACTAGAATTATCAAAGAATAAGTACGGTCTTGAAAGCCTAAGAACAAACCTGAACCCATTAACCACATATAAACTCGGAATCAAGAAAGAAATATTACCAACTGCACCGGAATGGAACATTTACTAATATGAATTTACACAGCAACAAAGAACTATTACAAGATGCAATCCTCGCCACAGCGGAATATCTCGACATGAGGGATATTTATGTGGAGAAGGATTATTGGGTAACTGTTGCTTTGTATGAAATATTCCATTCAGATATAGCCAATCAGTTCATTTTCAAGGGCGGTACAGCACTATCCAAATGCCACAAACTGATAGAACGATTCTCAGAAGACATTGATATGGTGGTACTCCGGAATAAAGGAGAAAATGACAATCAATTAAAAAGGAAGATCCGGGCATTAAGTAAAGTAGTGGAAAAGGTAATTCCGGAAATAGAAGTTGAAGGGTTAACTAACAAAATGGGAAACATCCGGAAAACTGTTCATCAATACGACAAGTTATTTGAAGGAGATTTTGGTCAGGTGCGAGAGCAAGTAGTTATTGAAGCCACCTGGTTAGGAAATTTTGAACCCTATTCTGAAATGCAGGTAAGTTCCTATGTGTATGATATGATGAAAGCCAAAGGTCAAGACGAACTTATTGAACAATACAACATGGCTCCTTTTACCATACAGGTACTAAGCAAGCTGAGAACACTCTGCGAGAAGATCATGAGTTTGGTAAGGTTTTCCAGAACAATAGACGCCATTACTAACCTAAGAAACAAAATCCGTCATATTTACGACATCCATCAAATGCTGAAAGATGAAGAAGTACAGCAATTCTTCGGTAGCGGAAATTTTGATGCCATGCTGATCAAAGTGGGTAATGACGACATGATCGGTTACAAGAACAACAACGACTGGATTTATGAACACCCTTCAACGGCACTTATTTTTGACAAACAACAGGAAACATGGGAACAACTAAGTACAGCATATAATGGTGATTTCAAAGACCTGGTAACTGGTGATCTGCCGTCAGAAGGCGCTTTAATTGAAACTCTGAAACAAGTTGCCGCTCGTCTTAAAAAAATAGAATGGAATATTAAATAACGTTTACCAATAGCCCATACACGCAATGCCCTGTCGGATACTGCGCATAGCTAAACCGCAATTTTAGAAAAAACCGAAATGAACAATAAAATGAACTTGATTTACCTGATACTCATATTGACCCTCAACTTTTCCTGCATGGAAAAGAAATCAACAGAAAAAGCAACCAACAAGCCTGAATGGGCAACGACGCCACAAGCCGATACCCTGAAATTCAATTCAGGTATTCGTGCCATCTTCCAAGACAGCGAAGGTAATTATTGGTTTGGAAGTCTTCAAGAAGGCGTGGCTGCTTACAACGGTAAATCATTCACTTACATTAACAGTAATGATGGATTGACAGACAACCAGATTCACCATATTCAAGAAGACAAAGAGGGCGTTATTTGGTTCAATACCCAAAAGGGAGTAAGCAGCTATGATGGAATAAAAATCGTGGATCATACCAAAGTTAATACAGAAGACTCACGATATAATTTCCCGATTCAGAACAATGAAACCATACAAAGTCAATGGATGAAATCGGACAACGACCTTTGGTTTGAAGCCGGAAATCAGGAAGGGGTGTACAGATACGATGGACAAAAATTAACCTATTTGGCGTTTCCTACCGACAAAATCCTTAATCACTACGATAATCTATTTGCTATAACCAGCATTTCGAAAGGAAGAAAGAACATGATTTGGTTGGGTACCTACGCAGGTGTTTTTGGCTACAATGGAAAAGGATTTACGATCATCAATGATGAAACATTAGGCTTTGACAGAAATATTGCCCCCCTGCATATCAGAAGTATTTTCGAAGACTCGAAAGGCAGACTATGGATTGGCAATAATGGAATAGGCGTATTACTGAAAGACGGTGATTCAATCATCAATTTCTCTGAAAAAAATAACTTGATTCACCCGACAAGTGGAAGAAAAGGGGATAAATCTCTGCCTGGAACGCTCGAACACGTATTCACCATTGCAGAAGATGGAAAAGGTAATATTTGGTTTGGAGACAGAGACGCGGGAATTTGGAAATATGATGGTGTAAGGATGACTAATTACACAAAAAAGGATGGACTCACAAACGATAATGCTCTATCCATCTTCGAAGATAATAAAGGAGAATTGTGGTTTGGAATGGCAGACGGAAACATATACAAGTTTAACGGAAAGACATTTGAAAAGCAATTTTGAAAATTACGCACACACAACAGCACCTACCCCAAAGCGGCGGTTCTGGCGATCAGAGAACGATCGCCCCTTTACCGGTGGACGATCTTATACGCATGATTGGTTTACAAACGAAATACCATCAACCGCCGACAACATGAATGATGACAGGGCCATTGACCATGCGGAAATCCTTTTCCGGGGCGTCACGGAAATGTTACGGTCAGTGACCCTGATATGACAACACCTTAAATTAGATAAAAATGACCATTCAAGATCAAATCAATGATTACCTGGCTTCACAACCCGGTACTAAACGCGCGGATATGGAAGCCTTGCATGAACGGATACTCAAAGCCATCCCAAATGTCAAGTTATGGTTTTTGGACGGTAAAGACGAAAAAGGGAAAATTGTCTCCAATCCAAATATCGGGTACGGAATTCAAACGATCAAGTATGCGGATGGCAAGACCAAGGAATTTTTTCAAATTGGCATTAGCGCCAACACGACAGGAATATCCGTGTACATTATGGGTTTAAAGGACAAAATGTATTTGCCTGAAGTCTACGGAAAATCAATTGGCAAAGCAAGCGTGACCGGTTACTGTATCAAGTTCAAAAAATTGGCTGATATCCATATGGACATCCTTGAACAAGCAATTATGGATGGTGTTGAAAAAACAAAAACGGCCAATGATTTCAATTGATGCCATCAGAAAATTGGCTTTATCGTTTCCGGAAACAATGGAAGCCCCTCACTTTGAAAAAATATCTTTCAGGGTTAAGAAGAAAATTTTTGCCACCTATGATCAGGCCACGAAAAGATCCTGCATCAAACTTTCAGAAATTGATCAGGATGTATTTTCTGCTTTGGACAAAACCATCATTTTTCCTGTAGATAATAAATGGGGAAAACAGGGTTGGACATTTATCGACATTAGCAAGGTGAGCGAGGAAGTGTTTGTTGATGCTTTGACTTCGGCATTTTGTGAAGTCGCTCCAAAAAAGCTGGCGGACCAAATCAGACCCAACAACAATGTATAATCATTGACGGTGAAAATCGATGAAATACATGCAAGCGTGAATGATGACTAAAAGCAAAATGACACAAATGCACAATGTCGGCATAGTGGTTGAATCTCTCGATCCTGCCATTTCATTTTTCACAGAAATCGGGCTGTCGCTTGAAGGTCGGATGACCGAGGAAGGAGAATGGGCCGGACGTGTAACGGGACTTGGCCATCAGTCGGTAGAAGTGGCGATGATGGTAACTCCAAATGGACATTCCCGGATTGAACTATCACGATTTCTGACACCCCGAACAATTGCGGACCACAGAACAGATCCTGTGAATGCACTTGGTTATCTGCGAGTGATGTTTAGCGTAGACCATCTTGACGACCTCCTGGTCAGACTTGACCAACATGGGGCAAAAATCGTTGGAGAGGTAGTGAATTACAATGACATTTATCGACTTTGTTATATTCGTGGTCCTGAAGGAATACTAATAGGTCTGGCTGAACAACTTGGCAACGAAACCGCGACAGATATTATGCAAAACAACAAGTGAACAGGATCCACGAACCCCCGACAATGGAAGTGTGTTAAATGACAGTTTGTGCGAGAAAATAAGTTTGCGCCATGAATGTCCCATGTAGCCAGCCTTGAAAATGGAAAGCTGAACGTACCGTCAATGAAAAGCAAATTCATCCTTCTGACCGCATTGTTGCTCTTTGCCAGAGGTTGTGATATTTATTCTACAAGTCTTTGGATATTTGACCATCCGTCTGATGAAATGAATCCTTTATCCCGTCTCTTCGGATTTGACTGGAGAATATTATTCCTGTTCAACCTGCTGCTTACCGGATTGGTTGTATATGCCTTTTACTATTATTCGTTCAGATATGTCATGCCTACCCTTTCAAGTCATCCGGAAAAACTTACTGATTTTGTTTCGGCACTATACTTCAATGAAAAAGGGAAAATCCATCAACTGCTATATAAAATGCCAGAAAACAAAAATGTGTGGATTGCGCACTCCGGCTATGTCCTCGTTCGCGTCATCATTCTGGCAAGTTTCCTGGTGACAATGCACAACCTGTGCCAATATTACGAGATTCCGGTATACAACACTTACAGGGAAATTGTCAAACGACCCTTGTGGATCATTTACGCATTGATCTTGTTGTCTTTTGTGTTTTTTTCATACAGATTGTGGAAAAATGAACATCAGGTGTACAAAAGCAGGTTTGTCATCGATCCCCATTAATCATCGGAATAAGAAACTAGGATCCATCACAGGCCTGAGGGATCGTTTCATCAAGCATAACACGGGAGGATGCCCATCACCTTCAATTGCATGATGCCTTTTACTTTCAGGCTTTAATTAAGAGACATTCCGAAAGGGGGTCCATGCGCCCGGATTGGCTTCCCGGTCCATCGGTATCTCTGCTGTGCCATGGTCCGGACCCCCGACAGAAAACCTTGTAAATTTACACCATGAGGAATCTGATATCTTTCATGCACATGTCCCTGGACGGGTATGTGGCAGGGCCCAACGGCGAAATGAACTGGATCCAATTTGATCAGGAACTGTTCGACCATGTCGGCCGTCGCCTCAGCGATGGCGACTCCGCCATGTATGGACGAATCACCTGGCAGATGATGGAGAATTACTGGCCGGATGCCGCCAAAAAACCCAATGCCACCCAACACGATATCGAACATTCCCAATGGTACAACCGGATCCGGAAATTGGTCTTGTCCAGGACCATGAAAGATGCGGAATGGCCGCATACCACCTTTTTGGGGGACGACATCGCCCGACAGATCCGATCCATCAAGCAACAGGCAGGCCCCGACATCATGCTTTTCGGCAGCCCCACCGCCACCCATGCACTCATGGATATGGATCTTGTGGACGGGTTCTGGCTCTTCGTCAATCCGGTCATCCTCGGGCGTGGCATATCCCTTTTTTCCCCTGTCAAAGACCAGATACGCCTCAGACTCCTTCCCGCCACCCGTCAGTTTGATTGCGGGGTCACCGAATTGAATTATGCGGTGGACAGGTCCACCTGAATTCCCGACAAGCATGAATCCATGCATCTCCCTGCACCAGGACCGCACTCAACGACCCTGGTGGATCAACAGCACGGAGATATCCGCAGGACTGACCCCCGAGATCCGGCTGGCCTGCCCGATCGTGCGGGGTCTTTGGCGACTCAGTTTTTCGCGGGCTTCTTTCGAGAGTCCGCTCAATTGGTGATAATCCAGTTGATCCGGGAGCCCCAGGTCCTCCAGCCGGTTCATCTTGTCCACCATCTCCTGTTCACGACGAATATAGCCTTCGTATTTCATGGATATCTCGGCATACTCCGTGATTTCCCGGTCAAAAGGATTCAGTACTTCGTCCAACGGAGGCAGAATTTTACGCAGATCGTCCATACCCACGTGCGGCCGCAGGAGGAGGCTGTAGAGTTTGACCCGCTGTGTCAATGGGGCGGAGTCCAACCCTTCCAGAAAGGCGTTGACCTGGCCCGGCTCCACGCTGTAATCCCGCACAAAACGGGAAATAACGGCCGCCCCTTCTTCCTTGGCGCGCACGCGGTCCATCCTGGAGGTCATGTCCTGCATCCCCAGGGCGGCGGCCAGCGGGGTAAGCCGCACATCCGCATTGTCCTGTCGCAAAAGAATCCGGAACTCGGCCCGGGAGGTAAACATCCGGTAGGGCTCGTTGGTCCCCTTGTTGACGAGGTCATCAATAAGCACCCCGATATACGCATCGCTGCGGCGCAAAAGGAATGGCTCTTCACCGGCTACAGCGCGATGGGCATTGATGCCTGCCATCAACCCCTGACAAGCCGCTTCTTCATACCCCGTTGTCCCGTTGATCTGCCCGGCAAAAAAAAGGCTTTTGACCTGCCGGGTTTCTAGAGACAGCTCGAGCTGATGGGGCGGGAAAAAATCGTATTCGATGGCATAGCCCGGCCGGAACATTTTCACTTGCTCCAGACCGCGAACGCGACGGATGGCTTTGTACTGCACATCCTCAGGCAAGGACGACGAAAATCCGTTGACATACACCTCGCACGTGTTCCACCCTTCCGGTTCGATAAAAAGCTGATGGCGATCGCGATCGGCAAACCGGTCGATCTTGTCCTCGATCGAGGGGCAATAGCGGGGTCCCAATCCCTGGATGCGGCCGTTGAACATGGGCGAACGGTCGAATCCCTCCCTCAGGGTGTCATGGACGTCCGGCGACGTGTAGGCGATATGACAGGGGAGCTGACGCTCCGGCAGCGGTGTTTCGGTATAGGAAAACCGCCCGGGGAGGTCATCCCCCGGCTGGACCTCCAGCACGGAATAATCGATCGTGCGGCCGTCGAGCCGGGGTGGGGTCCCGGTTTTCATGCGCCCCGACTCAAATCCGAGCGCTACCAGTTGTTCCGTAATGCCGGTAGCGGCTTTTTCGCCGGCCCGGCCACCGCCAAACTGCTTTTCGCCAATGTGAATGACGCCGTTGAGGAAGGTGCCGTTGGTGAGGACAACCGAACGCCCGGGAATCTCCAGGCCCATACCTGTGACGACGCCATGTACGCGGCCGTCGCGGACGAGCAGCCCTTTGACCATGTCCTGCCAGAAATCAATACGGGGATGTGCCTCCAGCAAGCTCCGCCAGGTCTCGGCAAACCGCTGGCGGTCACTTTGCGCGCGGGGGCTCCACATGGCCGGCCCTTTGGACCGGTTGAGAAGACGGAACTGGACCATGGTGCGGTCGGTAACAATCCCCGAATAGCCCCCCAGGGCATCGATCTCCCGCACGATCTGCCCCTTGGCCACACCGCCCATGGCGGGATTGCACGACATCTGCGCGATGGTCTGCATGTTCATGGTCACGAGCAAAACCCGCGACCCCAGGTTGGCGGCGGCGACGGCAGCCTCGCAACCGGCATGTCCGGCCCCGACTACGATGACATCATACGTATCAAACATCGGCACAAAGGTAGACAGGAAGGCAATGCCATGGCACCATGTGACGGATCCCCGCGGGCGATGGCATCATACATCGTGCCGGGCACCTGCAGCCATACGGGGTTGGGAGGCGACCGGATGGCGGGTGCCTGTAAATCGCGAATACCGCGTTGTGGCACCGCCTGTGGACTGCCGGGAGGCCATCACAGGACCGATGTCATCAGAAGGTCGAGATCCGTGACCTTCATGTCGAATTTTTCCCCGAGGTAGGTGTTGGTGATACAGCCCTTGTAAGCATAGACGCCGTTGCGGAGTCCTGTACTCTGGTACAAAAGGGACTCGATCCCGCTCAGCGTTTCCAGGCGCAGCAATATGGGGGTCAGGATATTCGACACGGATGAAGAGGCGGTTTTGGCGACCCGCGAAGGGATATTGGGCACCCCGTAATGGATGACCCCGTGCTTGACAAAGGTGGGTTTGGAGTGGGTGGTGAGCTCCGAAGTGGCAAAACACCCCCCCTGGTCGATACTGATGTCAATGATGACGGCGCCGTCCTTCATTTTGCTCACGACTTCTTCGCTGACCACAACCGGTGTGCGTCCGCTTTTGCTGTGAATGGCGCCGATGGCGACATCTGCTTCGCGCATTTCCCTTTCGAGAATGTAGGGATCAAAGGCCGATGTGAATATCTGGTGGCCCAGGTGATGCTTGAGCCGCATGAGTTTGTAGATGTTGTTGTCGAACACCCTTACTTCCACGCCCAGTCCGAGGGCAGCCCGGGCCGCAAATTCGGCGACCACACCGGAACCCAGGATGACAACGCGGGCAGGGGGTACGCCGCTGATCCCGCCCAGCAACAATCCGGTCCCCTTGTTGGCTTTGGAAAGCAACTCCGCAGCCGTCAGGATGGCGGATATCCCGGCGATCTCGCTCATGATCCGCACCACCGGAAAGGCTCCGGATTCATCCTGGATATACTCCATGGCCAGGGCGATGACCCGTTTGGTCCTCAGTTTTTCCAAATACTCCCGGCGAACGGCAGGCAGGTGGAGCGGGGAAATGAGTACCTGGTTGGGATGCATGAGATCGAGCTCCTCCATGGTAGGGGGCGCCGTGCGGATGACGATCTCGGCTTTGTACACCTCCTCCTCGCTGTGGACGATCTCCGCACCCGCTTCGCTGTACAGGTGATCAGGGAAATGGGCCCGTTTGCCGGCGTTGTTCTGGATGACCACCCGATGACCATGTCCGACGAGCGCAGCGACGTTGGAGGGGACAAGCGCAACCCGGTTTTCCTCCGTCGAAGATTCCCGGGGGATTCCGATAAAAAGGCGGTGCCCTTTGGGGCGAATGGCCAGCGCCTGTTCCTGGTGGGCATGCTGGCCAGAGGTCAACTCCGAAGGAATGGGAATCCGCTTGCTCATAATATCAAAAATACGATTTCTCTGGAGGAATCCGGTAGAATGCGCAGGTAAATTTCAGCCCGACGGGCCGGAAGCCAGGGCGCAAGGACATCCGGCCATTCGACAAAAGTCCAGTGACCGCTCTCCAGAATCTCTTCCAGTCCGGCCTCCCAGGCTTCATCCAGGCTTTCGATCCTGTAGGCGTCCAGGTGGTGGACAACACCGTCTCCATCCGGCAACAGATAATCATGCACGATGGCAAACGTCGGACTGCTCACGGTATCCGGTGAGCCGAGACTTCTCACCAACGCCGCCACCAGCGTGGTTTTGCCCGCGCCTAGATCCCCGTACAACAAGACCACCCGGCGATGGCCCATGGATTCCAGCATGCGGGCCGCAATCCCTTCCAGATCGGCAGGGGAAGCACAGATGAAACGCATTTCTTCCGAGGACACATGCGGCATGACAGGCAAAGATCATGATCTCCGACCGGACCGGCTCGTGATCGGGTAAAATTGAGGTCAAAAAATGCGAAACATTCAATTGTATCTGATTGATTTACTGACATTTGAACAAGCCACAGGAAGGGGTGTCGGAAAGGTCCGGTACCCGGGATTTTTGTATCTTTGCCCCATGAGTGAAGTGAACGTAACACCGCCCAAAAAGGCGGGTGATTATACAGCGGCGAACATCCAGGCCCTGGAAGGACTGGAGGCGGTGAGGAAACGTCCCGGGATGTACATCGGGAGTACGGATTACAAGGGTCTGCATCACCTCGTGTACGAGGTCGTGGACAACTCCATTGACGAACACCTCGCCGGCCATGCCACCCGGGTGGATGTGATCATCCACAGCGACGGGAGCCTTTCGGTCAGTGACGATGGACGCGGCATTCCCACCGGGATGCATGAAAAACTGAAGAAATCGGCGCTTGAAGTGGTCATGACCGTCCTCCATGCCGGCGGCAAATTCGACAAGGATACCTACAAAGTCTCCGGGGGATTGCACGGTGTGGGGGTTTCCTGTGTCAACGCCCTCTCCATCCACCTCAAAGCCGAGGTGCAACGAGAAGGCAAGATCTGGGTCCAGGAATACAGCCAGGGCAAACCCCTGGGTCCGGTGACAACCGTGGGTGACTCCGACCAGAGCGGTACCAGGGTCACCTTCAAGCCGGATGACACCATTTTCGAGACGGTGGAGTTCAAATTCGAGACCCTCTCCCACCGGTTGCGGGAACTGGCCTTCCTCAACAAAGGTCTCCGCCTTTCGCTGACCGACGAGCGGGAATCCGACGACAACGGTCAGCCCAAACGGGAGGAATACCATTCCGAAGGGGGGCTTCGTGAGTTCGTCCTCTATGTGGATGCCAGCAAAACCCCGCTCATCGAGGATCCCATTTACATCCTGGGCAAGGAGGAAAACGTAGAGGTCGAGGTGGCCATGCATTACAACACCTCGTATTCCGAGAACGTCCTCAGCTACGTCAACAACATTGTCACCCGGGATGGGGGTACACACGTCAACGGCTTCCGTCGCGCCATCGCCCGTCTGTTCAAACAGTACGGCGATGACAACGGGATGTTCAAAAAACTCAATTTCGAGATCAGCGGGGAAGATTTTCGCGAGGGCCTTACGGCCATTGTTTCCGTCAAAGTGCCTGAACCGCAATTCAAAGGCCAAACAAAAGGGGAACTGGGCAACTCGGAGGTCAATGGTATCGTGTCACGGTGCGTGGGCGATCACCTCAAGTTTTTCCTCGAAGAAAATCCCAAGGACGCCCGCAAAATCATCGACAAGGTGATCCTTGCCGCCACAGCCCGCCACGCGGCCCGCAAGGCCAGGGAAATGGTCCAGCGCAAAGGAGCCCTCACCGGAGGCGGGCTGCCCGGCAAACTGTCGGATTGCAGTTCGCGGGATCCGGGTGCCTGTGAGATTTTCCTCGTAGAGGGCGACTCTGCCGGTGGCACCGCCAAACAAGGCAGGGACCGCAACTTCCAGGCCATCCTCCCCCTCCGCGGCAAAATCCTCAATGTCGAGAAAGCCCTCGAACACAAGATTTACGAAAACGAGGAAATCAAAAACATTTTCACGGCCCTGGGCGTCAGCATTCACGAAAATGACGAAGGGGAACGGATCCTCAACATCGAAAAACTCCGCTATCACAAGATTGTCATCATGTGCGACGCCGACGTGGACGGCAGTCACATCGTCACCCTGATTCTCACGTTCTTTTTCCGCTACATGCGGCGTCTGGTCGAAGAGGGTTTCGTGTATATCGCGAGTCCACCGCTGTACCTCGTTGCCAAAGGACGGCAGTCCCGCTATGCCTGGAATGAAGAGGAGAGGAAATCGGCGATTGAGGAATTCGGCGGCAACGAATCGAATATCAAAATCCAGCGGTACAAGGGTCTCGGTGAGATGAATGCCGAACAGCTTTGGGAGACCACCATGGATCCCGAAAGGCGTACCCTCAAGCAGGTGACCATCGATGACGCCGCCGAATGCGACCGCATCTTCTCCATGCTCATGGGTGACGAGGTGCCTCCCCGCAGGGAATTCATCGAAGCCAATGCCAAGTATGCGCGGGTAGACGTCTGATCCGGCCGGTAACCGGCAGGAAGGAAGGATGGTAACCGATTACCCCAATTCCCCGGAGGGGCTCATGCAAAGGTCACCAACACCTGACCTTTCTCCACAGCAGTCCCGATCTGTGCCTTGACCTCCGCCACCCGGCCATCACCCGGGCTTTTAATCACGTTTTCCATCTTCATGGCTTCCAGGATAAGGACCGGGTCGCCCGCCTTCACCTCGGACCCGGACCCGACAAACACCTCCCTGATTAATCCGGGCATAGGGGCCCGGACCTCATTGGCGACATGTGCCGCCTTTTGGGCCAGGCCCAGTTGCTGGACCAGTACGTCGTAAGGATCCGACAACTGGATGCGATGCCGGAAACCGTCGATGCGCAGTTCAAAGTATTTGTTGGCAAAGTCGGCCATTTCGACTTCGACATGCCAGGAGCGTCCTTCGTGAATGAAATGCCATCTGCCTTCACCGGCGGGCTGCACATCCATTTGCTCCAGCTCGCTGATGGTGAAGGGGAGTTCGAGATGCCCGTCCACGCGGGCCCCATAAGTCTTTGGCTGCATGGGAGAGGGGTTGTGGCGCGAAGATACGCGTTGCCCGGATGTCCGTCAGGTATGGGGGGTCGTCGTACTTTTGGCCGATGGGCCTTCCGCCTCTGTTGCTTTCTCCGGTCTGGCGCCTTCCCAAGGGGCTCCTCAATCCCATTTCCCGACACCGGATCGGGTGGTGCCTGCTGGTCTTTTTCTGGCTGCCGGGACCTCCAAAGGCGGACGCCCAGATCCCGGATAGCATATCGGCCGCTACCCGGGTCACCGATACCGATTCCGTCGCGACCGAGCCGGTCTCCCTGTCCCGGGCGGACTCCCTGTTGCTCTTCCGTTTCGCCTACAACCGCCCGGAGGAACGCAGGCCTTTCCAACAACCCGGCCTGGACGAAATGCGGAGGTATGACCCGCTGGAACAACAGGAAGGCACCGAATACGCCAGGCTGCACAATCTCGGCACCGCCGCCCGTGCCCTGCTCCCCCTGCTGCCTTCGTCCATAGGATTTCGTGTGACGGCCAGCGCCTTTGCGCCCTATTTGCTGCCGGCCGACAGCCTGTATCTGCTCGATGCCCGCACACCCTATTCGGAGGTGTATTATTCCCAGGGGCGGACCTCCGAAGACGGACTATTTCGCGGTGTGCTGGGCCGCCGTTTCGGCAAAGGCACCGACTTCACCCTGGAGGGGCTTCGCATTTTCAACCTGGGCGAATATCCGCGCCTGATGAACCATCATTCCTCCCTGCGGGCCGGTCTTCGTTACCAGATTCCTTCGGGCAAGTACGCGGTATTCATCGGGCATGGCAACCACCTCCTGGACCAGGAGGAAAGCGGGGGCATCCGGACCGACACCCTGTTGGCCGACCCCCTGTATGAAAGCCGGCTGACCATTCCGGTGTGGCTGCAGCAGGGTCGCTACCAATACCGCGAAAAGGACTATATCCTCGACCATCAGGTAGCCCTCGCAGGCAAGGTGGATCGCGACAGTCTCGGACGAATCCTCCTCCGGCACCGGCTGAGGTGGCAGGACCGTTTCCACAAATACAGTGACCCGGCCTTAACGGAGACCGACGGATTTTACGGTCCCTTCCAGACGGATGACCGGGGTGTCCGTCAATATACTTCCTGGTCCACCCTGTCCAATCTGGCTTCGGCCAGATTTTCCTGGCGGGGACGCCGGGGCCGTTCGATCGGTCTTGAAACCGGCATCGAACACCGAAGGCACAAGGTGGACAATGAATGGCGCTCACTGACGCTCCACAACATCCTGGCCCTCGCCTCCATGGACATGGGACTGGGCGATTTGCTGCGTTTGCGGGCCAACGGGCAGGCCGATCTCGGCGACCAGGCCGGTTCCTGGGTGTTGGAGGGCAGGGCAGTTCTGGACGTACCGCGGTGGGGCCGCCTCACCGGAGGGGTTGCCATGGGCAGGAGGGCGCCCGACCTGTGGGAAAATGAATTGACGGTTTCGGGACGGGAGGTTTACCGGCACGGATGGACCTTCCCGCAACAGCAGAGCCTATTTGGCGACATCCATATCCCCGGTTGGCAATTGGAAGCGGGCGTCGCCCTCCATCTGTTGACGGATGCCTTGTATTTCCGGGAGCCGGGATGGCCCGACCAGATCAGCGGGTCCATCACCCAGCAAAGGGCTTGGGTCCGCCACCGGCTGCGGCTGGGTCCCGTGCATCTCCATCAGCAGGTGAGCTGGCAAAACAGCACGGACAGTCGCCTGCCCATGCCCGAGTGGGTCACTCGCCACGATCTGTTCTACGAGGGACTTTGGTTCCGAAGCACGTTGCGCACCCGGATCGGGGCAGAGGTCAGGGTGATATCGCCCTGGACCCCCTGGGGTTATATGCCGGTCAACCAGGCTTTTTATGTCCGGGATCAACCCGAAGGCGAGTGGTTTCCCCAAATTGACGGATATATCGCCCTGGAGCGACTGGGATTCCGCCTGTTTGTCGAACTGGAGAATGCAGGACAAATGATTTTCGGATGGAAATCTGCTGCTGAAAACGGGGCCACCATCCCGCGGGTTTTTTACCTGGTGGACGGTTATCCCATGCCGGAAAACTGGCTTCGGTTCGGGGTGGCCTTCGGATTCAGGGGCTGAGCGGCTTCAGTGGCACATCGGCACATGCGTGAGTTGCTGCAGCAACCGGAGATCGGCGGGTACCGGCACCGAAAAGGCGCGCAGGATCAGAAAAACGCCGGTCGTCAACAAAAAGGCGGGCAACACCCACCGTCGGACGGCCTGCATCCTGCCCCTGGCTTTCCAACCGGCCAGCTGCGTAAAGGCGAGCGCCGGTATGGTACCCAACCCGAAAAGAGCCATCATTCCTGCGCTCAAACCTGCATCACCGGTGACCATGGTGGCCGACAGGGCCAAATACACCAGGCCGCAGGGCAGCAAGCCGTTGACCGCTCCGCCAAACAATGGTGCCATGCGGGAGGGATGATGCAGAAATTTCTGGTACCACACGGGAATACGGGCACCGAGCCACCGGAGTCCCGGCAATCCCCAAATCTTTCGCTCCCAGGGCAGCAGGGAAAACGCGGACAACATCAACACGCTTCCCGCTACCAGCGACAGGCCCTGTTGAAAGACACCCCACAATGCGCTGCTGATCAGACCCATCAGGAGACCCAGTACCACATAAGTCGATACACGCCCCATATGGTAAAGCGCCATGCCCTGCCAGGGGGAACGGCCCTGTCCCAGCGCCTGTTGGTGGATCACCACCGCCAACGGGCCGCACATCCCCACACAGTGGAGACTGCCCAAAAAACCCATCAGGAACGCGGCCCACATGGCAGAAGTCCGGCCATCATTGGGCCGTAGACGGGGATGAAGCAGTGATCAACAGGGGCTCCTCATGGTAATAGGATTTGCCACCGGATGCCCATTCCAGCTTGACCCGCCAACGGCCGGGAATGAGTCGCCGGACAGGGATGACCCTAACATGGGTGGTATCGGGGCGCAGGGGTACCCGGTAATCCTGACGCGCCGAGGAAGGGCGGTAAAAATGACATTCCCCCTGAATGTCGTCCATACCTTCAGGAAAAATCAGGGTAAGCCGTGCCGCATCGGCATCATATACATGCGTTACCTGACCGGCCATCCGCTCGTAATTGGTACGTCGGTCAATATGCTCCTGGTAATGGATGTCCTGCTGATAATAATCGTCCACGACCAGTGAATTGTCCTGTCCGAAAGAGTAGAACAGGATCACCAGAAAGACGGCGACAAAAAGGATATAGACGGAGGCAATGCCCCATCCCCAGTGGAATTTCATGATGGAAGCGGTTGGTCAGACACGCGCAAAAATACGACATGTGCGGCCGGCGGTATCAAAAGGAGAAAGGTCATCGGATGGGCCCCAGGAAATTGGTTTTGACTTTGTCGATGACCTTTCCATCCACCATGACTTCCACATACACCGGATTTTTGTGCCCCTTGACTTCCGACTTTTCAAGAACAATGAAGAAGGAGCCCGATGATTGGCCGCCCTTGGTCAGGGGCGCCACCTTGCCGATCATTTGAATCTCGCCCCGAACATCCAACAGACGAAACCGGATATCCCGGTATTCCTGATTGGTTTTGTTGGTGAGCTCGTAATTGTAGAGATTGGAGAGCCGGTTGTCGTCCACTTCCTGGTAGAGTTTGCCCGGTGTGCGAAGCACGAGCGCCTCCACGCTGACCCGATAATTCAGCAGGAAAACTTCCAGTCCGATCAACGCCAGCAGCACACCGGTATAGGCGGCCATCCTTGGGGTAAAGCGCCGTTTTTTCTTCTCGACAATGCCGTTGTAGGAATCATAGCGGATCAAACCCCTCGGCCGCTCGATCTTGTCCATCACCGCATCGCAGGCATCTATGCAGACCGTGCAGTTGATGCATTCGAGCTGGGTGCCATTCCGGATATCGATACCGGTCGGACATACCTGCACACACAACCGGCAATCGATGCAATCGCCTGCCACCTGGAGCGGCACCCCGGCAACAGCCTCTGCAGGACGGGATTTCTTCAACTTAGACCTCGGTTCGCCCCGCACAAAATCGTAAGCGACGACAATGGAATCCCGGTCGAGCAGTACGCCCTGCAGACGTCCGTAAGGACAGACGACAATGCATACCTGCTCCCGCATGTAGGCGAAAACAAAATAGAAAACCGCGGCAAACACCAGCATGGCGACGAAGCCCCCCAGATGGGTGGTCACCGGTTCGCGGATAATGCGCAACACCTGATCCGATCCGATGATGTACGCCAGGAACACGTTGGATATCAACACCGAAATGCCGTAAAAAATCGCGTATTTCAAACCTTTTTTCCGGATCTTTTCACCGTTCCACGGGGCGGCCTCCAGTCGGCGTTGGGCATTGGCATCCCCTTCGATGGCATACTCGATACGCCGGAAAACCCCTTCCATGAAAATGGTCTGCGGACAAATCCATCCGCAAAAAATTCGGCCGTACACCACGGTAAACAGGATGATGAACACGATCAACGTGAGCATCGCAAAAACGAATAGATGGAAATCCTGAGGCGTGAACAACTGGCCGAACAGGATGAATTGTCGCTCCAGGACGTTGAACAGGAAAAGCGGCTCGCCCCCTATCCGGATAAAGGGCATGACAAAAAGAATCGTCAAAAGCACATAACTGACATACGTCCTCCACCGCGTAAAAAAACCTTCCGGTTTTTTGGGATACACCCACACTCGTTTTCCACGGGCGTCCACCGTGGAAATGGTATCGCGGAATTCTTCGGTGTCCTCCTCCGGCTGGAAAATAAAATCGGCGATACTTCTCTTCTCCTGGCTCATTTCCTTTTTTTCAGGCCGGCCATGGGCCGGTCACGGGAGGAAGGCATCAAAGACTGGATCCCTCCTTTTGGTCAGTAGTACCGCCCGTTTCCTGGTCGCCTTCTCCGCCCGGGGGTTGATACGGCTCGCCTTCGGGCGCTTTGGGATTGGGCGGGTTGGTGCCGCGCAAGGAGAGGATGTAACTGGCCACCTGCTGCATGTCCACCGGGCGGAGTTGGCTTTTCCAGGAGATCATTCCTTTTTCGGGTACACCGTATTTGATCACCTTGAAAATGTCTTTGATGTCTCCTCCGTGAATATAGTAATCATCGGCAAAGTTGG
Organism: Saprospiraceae bacterium; assembly: GCA_024103195.1. Taxonomy (GTDB): domain Bacteria; phylum Bacteroidota; class Bacteroidia; order Chitinophagales; family Saprospiraceae; genus JAGNXB01. The sequence goes on from JAGFIW010000231.1 coordinate 17,656, forward strand.
GGCCCACCCCTCCTTCACCCTGCTGTCCGTGGCAGGCCGCACAATTGTTGATAAAAATGGTTTTTCCGCCCTCCAGGGCCGCCGGGTCCTCCAGGAATGTCACGTTCTTCTCATCGATTTGGCTGGTCTGGCTGGCGAGATAGGCCGCCGCCTGTTCTTCCCCTTCACGCACCTGTTCGACATATTCCTCATAGGAACTCGGACCGCTTCCTCCCCAGTGGTAATAGAACATGTAACCCACGCCCCAGATGATGGTCACATAAAACAGGGCCACCCACCAGGGGGGAAGTTTGTTGTCCAGCTCGCGAATCCCGTCAAAGCCGTGATCCAGCATGACGTCCTCTTCTCTGTCCACCGGTACGGACTCCGTGAGGCGCTGATAGAGGCGCGACAGCAGGGACGGGCCCTGGGGTTTGACCTCGGGTTCGGGTATGGCCACGCCCTTGGCCCGCATGATGAGTTCCTCCTCTTTGCGGATGACATTGACCAGCAGCCGGTAAAGGACCAGGATCGATCCCACCATCACTACGCCCGCGACGATCAGGATCAGCCGGACAAAGAGATCCGGAAAATAGCCGGGATCAGCCGGCGTGGTCGACTGGGCCAACAGGCCGGTGGCGGTCAGCATCAGGGCAGATGTCGGAAATATCTTTTTCATGGCTCAACGCGGAGTTTCGATGGATTCGGAATCCTCTTCAAGCGGTAGCCGGGACATGTAGTCCACATGGGCTTTGCGCTCGGCAAGGGCGACATAAACGACCATGGCAAAAACGATCACAAACAGGACCAGGGAGATCAGGGCCATCCCGTCAATCTCACCGGACATGCGATCCAGAAGGTGCTTGTACATGGATGATTTATTTCGCGGGTTCTGTTGATTTGTTGATGTCCGTGCCCAGCCGCTGGAGATAGGCGATCAGCGCCACGATTTCCTTTCCGGCCAGGCCCTCCTGTTCAATACCGTCTTTTTTCAGACTGGCGACCACCTGGGCGGCCTGTTTGTTCAGGTCGTCCACAGCGATGGATGCATAGCCTTTGCCGTAGGGCGTACCCAGTGTCTGGAGGGCTTTGATCTTGTCCGCCGTCCGCGAGGTGTCGAGATCGTCGGTAATCAGCCACGGATACGGCGGCATGATGGAACCTGGTGACATGCTCTCCGGATCCAGCATGTGGTGATAATGCCAACTGTCGGGATATTTCCCGCCAAGACGATGGAGGTCGGGACCCGTCCGTTTGGAGCCCCAAAGGAAGGGGCGGTCATAAATGAACTCGCCCGATTTGGAGAATTCCCCGTATCGCTCGACTTCCGAACGGAAAGGACGAATCATTTGCGAGTGACAACTTACACACCCTTCGCGGATGTAAATGTCGCGTCCCTCCAGTTCAAGGGGGGTATAAGGCTTCACGGTCTCAATGCGCGGCACATTGCTTTCCACCATGAACATGGGGATAATCTCGACGGCGCCGCCAATCAGGATCACCACCGTGCTGGCGAGCAACATCTGGGTGGGCCGGCGCTCGATCCACTTGTGCCAGTGCTCCCGGGCCCTGGCGAAGTAGCGCTCACGAGCCGGCGCTTCGTCCTGCTCATCGCCGATATACTGGCCCTGCCGGACGGTCGCCCAGAGATTGTAGATCATAATTAATACCCCGGTCAGGAATAGCAGTCCTCCAAATGCCCGCGTGGCGTACATGGGGATGATCTGTGTGACGGTTTCCAGGAAATTGGCATATTTGAGAAATCCGTCCGGGGTAAATTGCTTCCACATGAGGCTCTGGGCAAATCCCGACCAGTACATGGGGATGGCGTAAAAAAGGATGCCCAATGTACCGATCCAGAAGTGCTGGTTGGCGAGTCGCGTAGAATAAAGCGGCGTGCGATACAATCGCGGGATCAGCCAGTACAGGACACCAAACGTCAGAAATCCGTTCCACCCCAAAGCGCCTACGTGGACGTGGGCAATCGTCCAGTCGGTGTAGTGGGAAATGGCATTGATGCTTTTGACGGACAGCATGGGGCCTTCAAAGGTGGCCATCCCGTAGGCCGTCACGGCGACCACCATAAACTTCAGGATGGGGTCCTGGCGGACGCGATCCCAAGCCCCTCTCAGCGTCAACAGGCCGTTGATCATACCGCCCCAGGAGGGAGCGATGAGCATGACGGAGAAGACGGTTCCGAGCGATTGTGCCCAGTCGGGCAGGGAGGTGTACAAAAGATGGTGCGGACCGGCCCAGATGTAAATGAAGATCAGCGCCCAGAAGTGAATGATAGACAGTCGATAACTGTAAACCGGGCGATTGGCCGCCTTGGGCAGAAAATAATACATCAACCCCAGATAAGGCGTGGTCAGAAAAAAGGCCACCGCATTGTGGCCATACCACCATTGGACCAAGGCGTCCTGGACGCCGGCCCACACCGGATAACTTTTGTAAAAGGAGAAGGGAATTTCGAGGCTCTTGACCACATGCAACACGGTCACCGTGATCCAGGTGGCGATATAAAACCATATCGCCACGTAGAGGTGGCTCTCCCGCCGCTTGAAAATCGTCAGGAACATGTTGAGACCGAACACCACCCAGACCACGGCGATCAGGATGTCGATCGGCCATTCCAGCTCGGCGTATTCAGCGGATGTCGTAATCCCCAGCGGCAGGGTAATGGCCGCCAGCAGGATGATGAATTGCCATCCCCAGAAATTGATCCAACTCAGCAGATCACTGGCCATTCTGGCTTTGAGGAGCCGCTGCAGGGAATAATAGACCCCCATGAAAATGCCGTTGCCGACAAAGGCAAAAATGACGGCGTTGGTGTGCAGGGGACGAAGCCGTCCGAAACTCAGCCAGGAGGTGGCGAAATTGAGTTGGGGATAGACCAATTCCAGGGCGATCCACAGACCGACCAGCATCCCTACCGCACCCCATATGGCGGCGGCCCAGGCAAAAGCGAGGACGATCTTGTTGTCGTAGTAGAATTGTTCGACCTGGTTAGATTTCACTTCCATGACCTATTCCGATTTAGCTTTGGCAGGGTTGTCATTGAGGATCCGCATGGCGGGTGTCTGGTCGTCATCGAATTGACCACTCCGGGTGGCCCAGATAAATGCCGCCAGAAATCCGATGGCCACCAGCAGACTTATGGCGATGAGCAATATCAGGATTTCCACCGTAAAGAATTTTGGCGCAAGTTAGAAGCCCCGCAGTTGCAGGTCCTTTGAGGCGAATCAATTTGGCAAATGATCTTTGTCATCGTTTGGTCATCAGGAAGGCGAGAGGGGAAATCGCAATCGCGCCGCCTCGCTCCAGGTAGATACCCAGGCGTACAGGACAATAGTCACACTGCTCGCCGGCATCAACACGGCCGCAATGACCGGCGACAACTGCCCCTGTACCGCCCAGGACAGTCCCACCGTATTGTAGATCAGGGCCAGGCCGTAGGCGATGAATACATGGCGAACCAGCCGTCGCGACAGGGTGAAAATATCGGGCAGACGGCCGAAGCTTCCTGCGGCCAGGATCATGTCGGATGCCGGCGTGAAGTTGTTGAGGTTTTCGGTCACGACGATGCCCACATCGCTCTGTTTGAGCGCCCCTGCATCATTGAGACCGTCTCCGATCATGGCGACGGGAGTCCCCATCTTTTGCGCGTTTTCGACAAATCGCAATTTGTCGGCCGGTTGCTGCCGGAAGTGAAGGCGGTCCTCACCCCCAACCAGATCCGACAGAAAGGCGGTATCCACCGGCTGGTCGCCCGACACCAGATGAAGGTCCAGGTCACCGGGCAGTGCCGACATCACGGAAGTCAGCTCCGGGCGGTAACACGGCCGGAAAACAAACCCGCCCAGGGGCCGGCCATCCTTTTCCACATCCACGCGGGTCGGGGATCCGTGACCGGTCAGCCTGCCGTCCCACCGTCCCAGGCGCCAATGGACCCCGGCCACCCGGCCCTCGATGCCCTTGCCGGGCATCTCCCCGAAATCTTCCACCCGCAGGGCACGCGGCGCTGGTTCCAGTGCCCCGGACAACGTACGGCTCAAGGGGTGCATGCTTTGACGTGCCAGGGCGGAAATGGCCTGCCTGTCCCCTTCCTCCAGTTCCACCCCTTCCCAGCGCATCTCACTTTGCTCGGCCAGGGTGATGGTCCCGGTTTTGTCCAGGACCAAAGTCCGGACAGCCGCCAGATTTTCCAGTACCTGAGGATGCCGGACATAAGCGTGGATACGCCCCAGCAACCGGACACCGTTGCCCATGATGAACGGAATGGCCAGGGCTATGGCGCAGGGACAGGCAATGATCAGCACCGAGGTAAAGGCATAGACCGCTCTGGACGCATCGCGGGGCCACCAGAAGATCAGGGTGGCGAGCGCAATGGCCATCACAACCCAGGTGAACCAGGTACCCATGATGCGGGCGATCCGGCTGGCACGGCCCCGGTCCTGTGTCTGGAAGGCCTGCTCGTTCCACAATTGGGTCAGATAACTCTGCCGCACCGAATGGGTGATCTGTAAGGTGATCCGGGGGCCGGTCTGCCGGCCGCCGGCGTAAATTTTCTCCCCGGGTCCAACCCCAACGGGCTCACTCTCGCCCGTCACGAAACTGTAATCCACCCGCGCGTCTCCTTCCAGAAGGATGCCGTCGGCAGGGACCAACTCCTGATGGCGAACCGTTATGCGATGACCCGGCGCCAATTGATGCAGGGACAAGGTCGATCCGTCCTCCAGTGTGGCCGATACAGGGAAATAGGACTTGTAATCCCGCTCAAAAGAAAGGCGGTCAAAACTCTTTTGCTGAAACCATTTGCCCGTCAGCATGAAAAACAACAGTCCCGCCAGGGAATCAAAATATCCGGGTCCCGTTTGGGTGACTACATCGTAGGTACTTTGAGCAAAAAGGGCGATGATCCCCAGTGAAATGGGTACATCCATATTGATCTCGCGGACCCGGATACCCGCCCAGGCAGAACGGAAATAATCCGTGGCCGAGAAAAAGAAGACAGGAAGGGCCAGGGCGAGATTGAGATAGCCGAACCAGCGGGCAAATCCCTCCTCCCGGGAAGCATCCATCCCCAGATATTCCGGAAAACTGAACAGCATGATGTTGCCGAAGGCAAAACCCGCGACGCCGAGCTGGTAAATCAGCCGTCGCTGGACACCGGGCATATGGTCTTTCTCGACATCGGCCAGATGGATGGCCGGGCGATAACCGATGCGGTCCAGCAATTCCACCAACCCGCGCAGAGACAGGAGGTCAAGCCGGAAGACGACCGACAACTCCCTTCGGTTGAATTGCACCCTGCTTTGGACGATCCCCGGGTGCAACCGGTATAATTTTTCCAGCAGCCACACACAGGATGCACAATGGATCTGGGGGAGACGGAACAGGACCCGAGCCGTATTTCCCTGCCGGAACAACAAAAGCCGATCCCTGGTCTCCGGGTCGTCGAGATAACTGAAATCGGCCTTCTCCCTCCGGGCCAAAGCAAACCCGGGCTTTTCCGAAATCGTGTAAAAATCCTCCAGGCCATTGTCGCGAATGATCCGGTACACCATCTGGCATCCGGTGCAACAAAAAGCATGTCCCTCGTCGGTGACGGTCTCCTCTCCACAAGGCTCCCCACAGTGGTAGCAAGCCAAAGCTTTTCCGCCGTCAGACGGGTCACTGGCGATAGGTACCGGGCTGGGCATGAACATGGCCGCAAAGGTACCTGCCCCTCCGGGGGCAGGCCCATGACCTGACGAAGATAGGGACATGATCCCGGTCATGCCCGCCCGTTGCGACGAAAAAAGAAGGACTTCGTGTACCCTTGCATCCGCCCGTTGCGTTTAAGGGATACCCAATCTCCACACTTTGGCAAACACCTACATCCTCATCATGGCCGGTGGCGCCGGCACCCGTTTCTGGCCGGCCTCCACCGAGGAGCGGCCCAAACAATTCCTCGATATCCTCGGCACCGGCAAAAGCCTGCTCCGCATGACCTATGAGCGGTTTTTACCCCTCACCGGTCCCGATCGCATTCTCGTGGCCACTCACCGGCAATATGTGGACCTGGTCCTCGAACAACTGCCCGAACTCAAACCCGATCAGATCCTGCCCGAACCCAGTCGCAACAATACGGCTCCCTGTATCGCGTATGCGGCCATGAAACTGTACGCCAAAGATCCGGAGGCCTGCCTCGTGGTGGCCCCCAGTGATCACCTCATTCTCAAGGAGGCCGTCTATCTGGATACCCTTCGGAAAGCCCTGTCCCATGCCGTCGGAAACGACGCCATCTGTACCCTTGGGATCCGCCCCTCGCGACCCGATACGGGCTACGGCTATATTGATTACGATCCACAAGGCGACAACGACATTCACCCTGTCCGCTCCTTTCGCGAAAAGCCCGACCTCGACTCCGCCACGGGATATCTTGCCCAGGGTCATTATCTCTGGAACGCCGGCATTTTCATCTTTTCAGCCACCACCATCCTGCGCGCTCTGGAGGCCCATGCGCCCCGCATTCCCGAATGCCTGGCCTCCGTGCCCTGGAACTCCCCGGACGAATATGCCGTGCTTCAGCAGCGATATCCCGGGACACCCGACATCAGCATTGACTATGCCGTCATGGAACGCGCCGGCAACGTGTACACCATTCCGGCCGATATAGGATGGTCGGACCTGGGTACCTGGGCTTCGCTGTATGCCCAACTGCCCAAGGACCCGAACGGTAATGCCGTTCAGTCCGGACGATCCATCCTGCAGGATGCCGGAAACAACCTGATACGGACGCGTCCCGGGAAATCCGTTGTCGTCCGCGGCCTCTCCGGGATGATTGTCGTCGACGAGCCCGATGCACTCCTGATCTACCCCATGGCCTCCGAACAGGAGATCAAGCAGGTCAGTCAGCAGATTCGAGCCGGCCATTAATGCGGTGCGGATGATTCAGGGCAGGACCAAAAGCTTTCCCGTTCGCCTTCTGCCTCCTTGGTCCAACAGGATGAGGTAACTCCCCGGCGGCCAAGCCCCCACTTCCCACTCCGGACATGGACCGAATCCCTGCCAGGTCATCATCTCTTTGCCATGAGGATCCACCACCCGGCAAACGAGCGGTCCCGTATCCGCCAGATCCCCGCAGACACGGACAGTACGCCTCGCCGGATTGGGATACACATGAATACCTTCCTGCCCCGTATCCCACCTGATGACGGTCCGCACCGGTGTGGTATCCTGGGCGCCGAATACTGCGACATAATGGAGGGGAACAAAAGGCGGGGGCATGGAGTCCCGCCAGGTGTACGGCACCGGAAATGAGTCACTGCCGCAGATACCGGGGATATAACCGATCTCCTGATACGCCTCGTGATCCGTCCGGCGCAGAAACCGGATCCCGTTGCACGTGTATCCACTCCGGAGCACCACCTCAAGGAGGACATCGTGGCCGGCCTGGTAAACATCAAAGCGCTCTGTTCCTTTCCCCGGTTGTGCCATGGCCATACCGGCATGACCCCAGCATCCGATCACCAGGAGCAGTACCCCCACCGGTGAAAAACCGGTACGGAATCGGAGGGAACGGGTCGTTTTGTCGCGCCACATGTTGAGGAAACATTTCTCCGTTCAAGGATGTTCTTTCCTCATGGACCGCAAGAAATTTTTACGCCAAACCGCGCTGGGCATCGCCGGCGTAACAGCCGGAATTTCCACCTTGCGCGCATCAGCCAGGAGCAAATCCACTTATGACCAACTGGCTGAACCCATTGGGTTCAACCATTTGCCCACGCATCCCGACACGATGACAACTACCGATTCCATCATGAAAATGATCCTCCATCGCGCCGATACCCGCGGCAAAGCCGATCATGGATGGCTGTTGTCCCGCCATACCTTCAGTTTTGCCCAGTATTACCATCCTGAACGCATTCACTTTGGTGTCTTGCGGGTGCTCAATGACGACGTGGTGGCACCCGGGCGCGGATTTGCCACACATCCGCATGACAACATGGAGATCATCTCCATTCCGCTGGCCGGCGACCTTGAACACAAGGACTCCATGGGCAACGTGGCGGTCATCCGGCAGGGGGACGTCCAGGTCATGAGTGCAGGGACAGGGGTTCGTCACAGTGAATTCAACCGGAATCGCGACCGGGATGTCCGGTTCCTCCAGATTTGGGTATTCCCGAGGGAGAAAGGGGTGACACCCCGCTACGACCAGACCTCCCTGCGCTCCCTGCTCCAACCCGGAAGGTTCAACCAGATCCTGTCCCCCTCCGCCGACGATCAGGGTGTGTGGATCCATCAGGACGCCTGGTTTCACCTTGGCGATTTCCAGCCGGGTCAAAAGGAAACCTATCGCCTCAGAAAACCCGGCAACGGGGTGTATGCCTTCATGATCGAAGGGGATGCCACCATCGCCGGTCAGGACTTGCATCCCCGTGACGGACTCGGCCTTTGGGACACCGACGCCCTGGAAGTACACGCCGATAGCGA
>JAGFIW010000240.1 GCA_024103195.1 Saprospiraceae bacterium
TTGTGGTAACTTTGTTGGCTCCAAACGGAATGAAAAGACAGGCCGAGGTACGGATACCCACGCGATGGGGAGAATTCCAAATGATTGCCTACGCAGACAAGGAATCGGAACCAATGCCTCATTTTGCCATGGTTCATACCTCATTCAGTCCTCAAGGTCCCGTGTTGGTTCGCATCCATTCCGAGTGCATTACGGGTGATGTTTGGGGATCCCGGCGTTGTGATTGTGGCCCTCAATTGGACAAAGCCATGCAGCAAGCAAGTCTGCAAGGTGGTGTAGTCATTTATTTGAGACAGGAAGGCAGAGGCATTGGTATCATTAATAAAATCAAAGCCTATCGCCTCCAGGACGAAGGATTGAATACTGTTGATGCCAATCTCCATCTGGGATTCGAAGCGGACGCCAGATCCTATGAAATAGCGGTTGCCATACTGCAAGACCTCGGGATCTCTGCCATCCGGCTTCTGACCAACAACCCGGACAAAGTGGATGCCCTGGCTGGCAGTGGCATCGAAATCGCTGAGCGATTGCCACTCATCATTGATCCCGATCATCAGAATGAATCCTATCTCCGTACCAAACAGGAGCGGATGGGACATTTGCTCAACTTCAAGTAAATCGCATGGAGGCCCGGGTATTGTGGCATGTGGATGATCACCGGTCCCTCCTCAGAGATAAGGTATTGAAGCGTCCTGGCCCGGATGAATGTTGGGTTAAGACGCATTGCTCCATGGTAAGCATGGGGACCGAGCGGCTGGTTGCCAAAGGGCATGTTCCCGCTTCCTTGCACGAGGTCATGCGGGTCCCATACATGGAAGGCCATTTCACCTTTCCGTTTACCTATGGATATTCCCTAGCCGGGGAGGTCATTGCCGGTCCAAGGGAATGGTTGGGTGAAAAAGTCCACCTCATGCACCCCCACCAATCCCTGTGCTGCGTTCGGGTGGCAGATGTCACGGTCATTCCTCCTGAAATACCATTGGAGCGGGCCGTTCTGGCCAGCAATCTGGAGACGGCCGTCAATGCCGTTTGGGATGCACAACCCATGATGGGTGAAAATGTCCTGGTGATCGGATATGGTTTGGTGGGTGCCTTGATCGCCCATTTGCTGCGGGGAATGTCAGGCATCAACCTGTTTATTGCGGAAACGATGCCGGAAAGAAAAGATCTGGCAGAAGCCCATGGTTGGCGTTTATGGTCCGGGAGCGAGTCACAGATTGAAGGAATGCACCTGGTGTTCAATACCAGCGCCACGGCCCAAGGTCTGCAGCAGGGTATTGACGCGTTGCATGAGGAAGGGCGACTGGTTGAACTGAGCTGGTATGGCCAGCAAAAGGTGCAAATCGACCTCGGCAGCAGTTTTCATTATGGCAGGAAACGCATCATTTCCTCCCAGGTGAGTCGCCTTTCCCCCGTTATTGGGCCCACTTGGGACCTGGCAGCGAGAAAGGAGTTGGTTTTCCGCCTCCTCAAGGGGAAAGAATGGGACCGTTTTGTCGGAGAAGCCATTCCTTTTCTTCAGTCCCCCGCCTTTTTTGAACGGCTGAGAACGGGGGTTTTGCCTGACCTCAACGTCCATCTTGTTTACCCCGCTTGACGTTGAAAGTCTTTGCCGGATAGTGTTTGAAATGGGATCAGACGACCCGTAAACCTTAACTTGGCAGGCTTATTCATTTTCCATGTATGAATTGCAGGTATCCGATCACGTGATGATTGCGCACTCCCTCCCTGACCCGTTCTTCGGTCCGGCTCAGGGTCTTCATGGGGCCACTTTCAACGTCCAGGCGGCATTTCGAACGACTACCTTGAACGCCCATCAAGTGGTGATCGACATCGGAGAAGCACTGGGCATCCTCCGGGAAGTCCTGCAACAGTTGGCGTATCGCAACCTGGATGAAATGGAGGTATTTCAAGGACAACTCACCACCACCGAGTTCATGGCATATTGGATTCATGGAGAGGTTGCCCGGCGGGCGAAGTCCATTTTTAAGGGAGAATTGTGCATAAGGGTGGTCGAAACGCCAATGGCCAGCGCCTCATTTACGGCACCGGTGCCATGAAATCCACTTTACCGTGGGTTTGGGTGATACCTGATTCCCGGGCTTTTGTTTCCGGAGGCAACAGGTATAACGAATCCCTGATGGCGGCGCTGCAAAAGTTCGGCCTTGAGATGCTTCGCAGCGAACCGTCCCCCGTCCTTGCAAGTGGATTACAAAAAGCGGTTGTCCTGTGGGACTCCTTGTGGATCGGCGCACTGGCCGGTTATCTTCCCGATAAAGGAAATCTGCTGATACTGTTGGCCCATATGGTCTCCAGGGAGCAAATTACCGGGCTGGCTGAAACGCACCCTTTCCTGGACGGGGTTGTTGTTCCCAGCTCAACATCGCGGGATGAATGGGTGGCAAGTGGCTGGGACACGGCATCCCTTCTGGTCCTTGAACCCGGTCGTGAACCTGTCCCTGTGATGGATCCTGTCCCGATGCGGGGACCATTACGCTTCCTGGCTGTTGGAAATCTTGTGCCCGAAAAGGGTTGGCTCAATACCATGGCCATACTCCATGACCGGGGAGTGGGAGCAGAGAAAGTACTTATAGACATTGTTGGGGATGACCGAATCAATCCGGAGTATGCCGGCCGTGTCTGCCAGATGTCGGCTGACATGGATCACGCATTTTTCAGGTATTTGGGCCCGGAAAGGCCTGAGATTTGGTGGAATCGCATGGGCCATTACGATGCTTTTTTTACCTGTAGCCCTTACGAATCCTACGGCATGGCCGTTGGGGAGGCCTTACAGGGGGGATTGCCCGTCATTGGACTGGAAGGAGGTCATCTGTCCCAATGGGTGGAAAAACCCCAGCAAGGCGTACTCTTCCGCGATGCCGAAGCTTTGGCGGAATTCCTGCTGAAAACCGACCCGATGGTGTTCAGAGCCCGATTTCCGCGGCC
>JAGFIW010000247.1 GCA_024103195.1 Saprospiraceae bacterium
CAATGGGAATCACGCAGGCCATGCCGACTCCGGGTTCCTGGAGCCGGCAGTTTTCCAGCAGGGCATGCAGGATTTCGTCGGTGACATGTTCCTCGACCAAAAAAAGGACCACCTCTGTAGGGCCTTCGATGGTCAGACCGAAAAACGTCTTCTTGTCATGGGCTCCGATCCCGCGGGCGGGAATGATGGTGGCCCCGGTGGCTCCCGCTTTTTTGGCGTGTTCCAGCACATTGTCCGTGAGCTCGGGTTTGACGGTGACCAGGATGAGTTTGAATCGCATGATTTTATCTGGATTTGGCGAAAGTAAGCAACCATTGTCGGTATTGGGCATAGGCGAGTACGGCGATGATGGGGAACAGGCAAGCCAGGGCGATCATGCCGAAGCCGTCCAGCGCAGGGCTACGGCCCGGTACGGCCTGCGATAGCCCCAACCCCAGGGCCACCACGATAGGCACAGTGACCGTGGAGGTGGCGACACCCCCCGAGTCATAGGCAAGGGCAATAATGGATTTGGAGGCGAACAAGGTCTGAAGGATGACTATCGCGTAGCCGGCGAGAATGTACCAATGCAGCGGTGTGCCTGTCACGATGCGGTAGGTGCCCAAAACCAATGCCACGGCAACCCCGGTGGCCACCGCCAACCTGAGTCCTCTTTGCGGGATTGTGCCTGCCGACACTTCGCTGGCCTTCATGGCCACGGCGATGAGGGCAGGCTCGGCGATGGCCGTAGCAAATCCCGTCAACGCGGCAAAGAGGTATATCCAGCCGTAGTCATGCCAAAGGGGTGTTTCTCCCGGGGCAATGCCGATAAATTCCGCCGAGCACAACTGGGTCGCCATGATCCTGCCCAGCGGGAAAAGGGCCTTTTCCAATCCCATCAGGAAAAAGGTGAGGCCCAGGACCACAAGAATCCCTCCTGTGATGATGCGTCTGGGTTGAGGGATGGGTTTGCGCAGTATGACGAATTGAAAAAAGAGGATCAGTCCCAGGATGGGCAAAACATCGAGGATTGTGGATCTCAGCGTGGAAAGGAATCCGGCAGTTTCGGGCAAGGGCACGTTCATGGATCCGGGCGGTTAATGGAGCAAGGCCCCGTAGGCCATGACGAAAATCATGGGAAGGAGCGACGCAAAAGCGATGAGTCCAAACCCGTCCAACAGGGGACTGCGTCCCCGGATGGTGGAGGCGAGTCCGACACCCAGGGCCGTGACAAGAGGGACGGTGATGGTGGAGGTAGTGACCCCTCCGGAATCGTAGGCGATGCCGATGATCTCGTCCGGGGCGAAAAGGGTCATCACCATGACCGCCAGATAACCGCCAATAATCAAAACATACACGGGCCATCCTTTGAGGATGCGCAGGACACCCAGCAACACGGCAAGACCTACCGACAAGGCCACGGAAAGGCGGAGTCCCATCGCATAATCGGCGCGGGCTCCCGCGTTGTCGGGGATGAGCGCGCCTGTGGCGGCTACATCCGCCGCTTCGTCGGCCACAGCGATAAGGGCGGGTTCCGCGATCGTGGTGGCAAACCCGAGGGCAAAGGAAAAAACCAGGAGCCAGAAGAGACTTCCTTTCCGGGTGAGCGCTTCCGCCAGTGCCTCGCCAATAGGGAAGAGCCCCATATCCAGGCCTTCCACAAACAACATGAGGCCTACTACGACCAACAGACTGCCGAAAAGCACTTCACCCACCTGAGGCAAAGGTTGTCGCAATACGACAGTTTGGAAAAAGGCAATCACCACTATGATGGGCACGAGATCCCGAAATGCCCGCAGGAACTTGCGGCCAATGCCCCGCAACATTTTTGCGATCGGGTAAGTGTAGCTCCAGGATGGCATGACAAAGCGGGATGACGAAGGACGCGTGCGACGAAGATACTTCTTGATTCTTTTCGGGGATGTCCCAGCCATCCATTGACCCCGGTGTCGGACCTAAGGGGATCCGATTCCGGCCCCGGTCAGTCCTTGCGGCGCAGAATGGCCTGCTGGAAAACCCCCACCTCATACCATTTGACTTCGGGGATGGCTTCGATTTGTGGATCCTCACCGGTGGGACCGCCGGTGGCATGGGGTTCCAGCGATGCACTCGTGATCTCGAAGCGCAGCGTATCTCCTTCCAGGGAATATCGGGCCATGAGCATTTGCCCGTCCACCTCAAACTGGGAGAAAAAATGGTGGCCGAACAAACGGGCACCCAGCACGATCCCGTTGTTTTCGTCAATCTGCCAGCGCCCCTGGCGGACATGAACGGGTTCCAGGGTATAGGCGCGCCGGTCTTCCTGGCCTTTGACATCATAGATCAGCGTCCAGTGCCAATGGGCGCTGTCGATGGGAAGAATCTCGATCGCCATGGGTACCAGGCGGGGACGCACCCCGGGGAATTCGATCCGCAATACGCCCTCCCATCGACCCTCCCAGGCGGTCGGGAAGGCGGACAAATCTGCCGGTTGGGGGCCGTAATTGATGGGTTGGGCATTCAAAAGGCCGCACATCCCGATGAATGCCAGGACTAGGATAGGCTTCATCGCGCTAATTTCGTCCTTTCATCCGGATTGGCCATGTACCGTCTCACCTGCTGTCTGATCGCCCTGCTTTGTGTCTGGCAGGCACAGGCGCAGGAATGGAGCGTACCGCAAAATTCTCCGGGTCAACACCATGACCTTTCGGCACGGCTGGATCCGGAAACAGGTATCCTTGAAGGCCGTCTCGCGCTCACCTTCCACAACCGGACCGGCGCTACCCTTTCGGCGTTGCCGTTTCACCTTTGGGCAGCCGCACTGGATGACTGGCACAGCGCCTATGCCCGCCAACAGCTTGCCCTCGGCCATCCGGATTTTCATTTTACCCCCGCTGAAAGGCGTATCGGTTATGCTTCGCTGACGTTCCGGTTATGGGGCCAGGTGCTTCCGCATCTTTTGGATAAGGATCATTGCGACCTGGCCTGGGTGCCCCTCGGAGAGCCCCTTGCCCCTGGGGATTCCATAGCGATAGAAGCTCTCTGGTCGTTGCGGCTGCCCGGATTTCAATCACGAATCGGGACCGACGGCGAGATTTGGCAAATGGCCCACTGGTTTCCCAAGCTCGCCCGGCATGACGGCAAGGAATGGCGGCTCACCCCTTACCTCGAATGGGGGGAGTTTTGCCATGACTATGGCGATTACCATTTGCATCTCACGGTCCCGGATACCATGACGGTCACGGCGACAGGCTGGCCGGCCGATACCCTCACTTCCCGGTGGTGCGCCATGGCCCTGACGCGAAGCAGCCTCGGCCAACCCGGTCTGCCTCCTGAACCGGACGGATGGCGCACCTGGCATTTTGAAG
>JAGFIW010000107.1 GCA_024103195.1 Saprospiraceae bacterium
AGCCAGTCCTTCACCAACGGGGGTATCGTCCTCGACCAGATGCAACACCTCTGGCAGGATGATGGCGACGGATATTTCAAATACGTGCAAACCATCAAGGTCATCGACAACGTCCCGCCGGTCGTCGATTGCCCCGATGACTTCACGGTGGAAAGTCTCGCCGCCAACTGCGACTCCCACGAAGTAACCATCACCCTTCCGGCCGCCGACAGCTGCACCCCCGCCGGTCAGCTCAAAGGCTCCTGGACCCTCGATCTGAACGACGACGGCAGCGTGAACATGAACGGAACCGGGCTGACATTCACCCGTTTCCTGCCCCTGGGCAGCCACCGTGTCTTCTTCACAGTCACCGATGGTTGTGGCAATTTCACGCATTGCTCCTTCCTCTTTACGGTGGTGGATGTCAAAAAACCCACGCCGGTCTGCATCACCGGTATCTCGGTGGACATCATGCCCACGACCGGAATGGTGACCATCCAGGCGCCCACCTTCGAATCCGGCGACAGCTACGACAACTGCACCGACCACGGCGATCTGAAGTTTCTCATCGAACGATTCTCGACGATGGACTTCACCAATCCCGTCCCGGATGCGGATGCCCAACCCGAACTGGTATTCGATTGCGCGGATGTTGAACTGGGGATCACTTTTGTGGCCCTGTGGGTCGGCGATGCCGGATTTGACCACAACGGCAACGGAACCATTGAAGATGAGGAACGCAATTGGGATTACTGCGTGACCTACGTGGAGGTCCAGAACAATATGGGTTTCCCTTGTCCGGGCAATATCTCCGGGACCATTTACGGCCATATCAAAACCGAATGGGACAAGGAGGTCGAGGATGTGAAGGTGAGCCTGACCGGCTCCGGGGCAGAGACCATGTCGGCCCAGACCGGATGGTTCAACTTCCCCGCCATGACACCCGGCGGCAGTTATGTGGTAGTCCCCGAAAAGGACGATGCCGCACTCAACGGCGTCTCTACCTACGACATGTTGCTGATCCAGAAACACCTTCTGGGTATCAAGCCCATCCAAACGCCCTATTGCCTCATTGCGGCAGATGTCAACAATTCAGGTACGATCTCGATTTCGGACATCATCGCGATGCGCAAGACCCTGCTGCAGGCGGGTACCACTTTCACCGACAACACCTCCTGGCGTTTTGTGGATTCGGAATACACCTTCCCCAATCCCAAGAACCCCTGGCAGAGTGCCTTCCCCGAAACGGTAACCCTGCACCCCTTCACCGGCAGCACGGAAGTGAGTTTCGTGGGGATCAAGATCGGTGATATCTCCGGTGATGCCCAGACGACCAAACTGCTGGAAGCGGAAACACGCACGCAAGGTGACCCGGTTTACCTGGTGACCGATGAGCGGATCCTCGAACCCGGGGAAGAGGTCACCATCCCGGTACGGCTGGCCGACAGCCGGGACCTGGAAGGATTCCAGTTTACCCTGAGTTTTGACCCGGCCCTGGAGTTTACGGGAATGGATGCAGGCAATCTCTCCGCCGACCACCTCGGATTCAGGTTCCTCGAGGAAGGGTTGATCGCCGTGAGCTGGCATGGGGAATGGGACGATGCACGCCCCGCCTTTGACCTGCGGTTCCGTGTCCGTGACGAGGGATGGCTCAGCCAGATGTTGGCGGTCCATTCCACCATCCTCCGGGCCGAAGCCTACCTGGTTGATGGGCATGATCACCGCTTCGCTCCTGTCGAATTGCGATTCGACCGGAAGGAAACCCCTTCCGAAGATGGTCTCGCCCTTTACCAGAACATTCCCAATCCTTTCACCGGCCACACCCTTTTCGGGTTCAACCTGCCGACGGCAGGCCAGGCCGTGCTGGTGTTCCACGACGTCAGCGGCAGGGAGGTACGCCGGTTACTGGGTGAATACCCGGCCGGATTCCACCAGGTCGAACTGACGGCAGCGGACTTCCCGGGTGCGGGCCTTTATTACTACACCCTGCAGTTCAAAGGGCGGCAACTCACCCGCCGGATGAGCTTGCTCAAGTAAAATCGTTGACGCTACAGGCGGAGTGCCTGTGCCCCGGTCGCCGCAAGGTGGCCGGGGTTTTTTACTTCGGGATGGAACGGTTCCCTTCTTTTGCGAACTTTGCCCGATGAGCCGGTTGCTTTTTTACCTCCTTGTCCTTCCGGTCAGCAGGTTGCCTTATCCGGTCCTTTACCTGTTGTCCGACGGACTCCGCCTGGTCCTTCATCGCCTCATCGGCTTTCGCCGGAATGTCGTCCGGTCCAACCTGACCCGTTCGTTCCCCGACTTGCCGCATGACCGCATCCTGTCCCTGGAGAAAGCCTTTTACCGCCACTTCTGTGATCTTTTAGTGGAAACCATCAAGCTGTTTTCCATTTCGGGCCCTGAGCTGGACCGCCGTTGCCGGATCGTCAATCCCGAGATCTTTGACCACTATGTCCGGCATTATCCCCGCATCATCATCACTTCCGGCCATTTCGGCAATTGGGAGATGGCCGCACAGGCCATGAGCCGCATGAAGGCTTACATCCAAATGGGGATCTACAGCCCGCTGAAAGACCGTTTCATGGACGAAAAAATGAGACGCTCCCGCGGGAAATTCGGAATGGTCCTCGTATCGCGCAAAGAAGTGGGCACCGCTTTCCGGCAGACCCCGCAAAGACCCGAATCATTCCTGTTTGCCACGGACCAAACGCCCTCCAATAGCCGGAAAGCCTGGTGGACCATTTTTTTACATCAGGAAACCCCGGTGTTTTTTGGCACCGAGAAATTTGCCAGGGAATACGGCTGTCCGGTTTTCTACACGCACTACGACAAACCGAAACGCGGATTTTATGAGTTGACCTTCCATCTGCTCACCGAGGATCCCCGATCCCTGCCGCATGGCACCGTCACCGAATGGCACACCAGAATCCTGGAAGAAGATATCCGGCAGAATCCGGCTATTTGGCTCTGGTCACATCGCCGGTGGAAAAAAATCCGCCCCGATGATGTCCCTCTGCACAACCCCTCCTCCTTCCCTCAGCGCCCGGGCTCCGGAATGACCTCGTCATACATGGCCCCCGACATGACCTCCGGAAACTGATCAGGCGTACAGGCAAATGCCGGTATGCCCATCCCTGCCAACCGCCGCGCCACTTCCGGATGATAGGAGGGTCTGCCGTCCTGGTCGAGGGCAAGGATGACCAGCAAACGGGCTCCCGTATCCACAATGGCCTTTGCCTGACCGATCAGTTGAGCCTCACTCCCCCCCTCGAACAAATCGCTGATCAACACGACGACCGTATCCGCAGGCCGATGGATGCGGGCGCGAGCCGCATCGAGCGCATTGGCAATATTCGTTCCGCCGCCCAATTGGAAACCCAGCAACAAATCGACCGGGTCATGGCTCAACGCCGTGATGTCCAACACCTTCATGTCAAAGGCAAGCACCGTCAGTTGGACAGCCGGCAATTGCATCAGGACATTGGCATACAATCCCGCATAGATCAATGAGTCCATCATGGATCCGCTCTGGTCCACCAGAAGGATGAGATCTTTCTGGTGGCGGCGCTGTGGACGGAATCCAATCCTGCGCTCGGGAATGACCGTCATTTCTTCAGGCAGGTAATGCCTCAAATTGGCCCTTATCGTCGCCGCCCAGTCCATATCCCGCCAAGGTGGATTTGTCCGACGGTGAGGCCGGAGCGCCCGGCCCCTTATGGCCTGCACCATCGGAGGCCGGAGACGGGCCAGCAATTCATCCGCCACCTGACGGATCAATGACCTGGCCGACGCGCGCCGCTTCGGATCCAGCGAGGCGTATGTCTGAAGCAACACCCCCGCCAGATGAACATCCGGATTGAGCTGCTTCATCAATTCTGGCTCCAGCAGGACATCCGTCAGTCCCAGACGGTCCAATGCCTCCTGCTGCAGAAAATGCAGGGTGCCGGCGGGAAACAAACGGCGCAAATCGCCCAACCACCGGTGCAAACGGGGAGCGCTGACCTCTGTCCCGCCCTGGCCATCCGGTCCGTACAGGAATTCCAGACTTTCGTCCATCCCCGCTCCCCGGCCGGAAAGGGGATCCAGCATCCCTTCAGCAGGCCGTCCCAGGATCAGCCGCCATCGTTGCTCGGCTGTGAGCGGCTCTTCCTTCACCTACTCCTGAACAGACTGATGATCCACAGGAGTAAAATGGCTCCCAATACACCGGAAATCACTGTCCCGATCCAGTTGGTCACCGCCAGTCCCGTCAGACTGAACACCCAGCCTCCGATCACCGCCCCGGCAATACCGATGAGGATATTCCACAAAATGCCGAATCCGCGTCCCCGGATGAGCTGTCCCGCCAGCCAACCCGTGACGGCTCCGGTAATCAGGGTGTAAATCAGGTCTCCCATGACAATTGGTTTGGTTCGGCTACCAAAATACGCCGCCATCTCTTAACCGTTGCCGATGTTACTGCGACCCGGACGAAAATCCCTCCTCGTGGTTGCTTTCGATGGCATCCCGGGTTTCCTCCCAAAAATCGGCCAGTATGGGTCGAACCCCTTCATAGGCACGGGCTGCTTGTTCCGGAACAGTAGCCAACACACCCCAGGTCATGGAATGACGCTTGGCCTCTTGCGGAATGATGTCCGCTTTGTCCAACAATCCGAGCAGGGTGGAAAGGATCAGGGTGGCGCCCGTCGCAAACAGCAAACCGCCCACCCCCTGATTGACGACATTGAGTCTGACCGCGCCAAGCCCTTTTTCCAATAGCCCTCCTGTCCATCGGATCAGGCCGATCACTACCAGGAAAGTGAGCAAAAATCCCCCCAGAAAAAACAGGGAATGATCCGACCCGAAAAGGTCCTGCAACAACACCGTCACCGGACCCGCAAAACGCATGGCGAGCAACAAGGCGATCAGGACCGAAACGCCCAGCAGGACGACCCGAATAATCCCGGCTTGGTAGCCGCGGTAAAAAGCGTAACCGGCAATCAACAGAAAAACGATATCAATCCACATGGAAGGAGTTTGCGCAAAGATACACCCGCGTCCAGGCCCTGCATCCCTATTCCCGGGTCACCACCACACATGCCGCATAGCGCATGCCTGACACCATGACTTCCAGAAAATACATGCCGTCGGGGACATCCAGTTGGATTTCCGGGCCGGCCGTCTCATCCCGCCATACTGCGTTGCCTGTCAGGTCGTACAAGGTCATCCGCGACGGTTGGCCGGGATGGGGATGCGCCACCTGGAACAGGCCCTGGCCCGGATTCGGCCAGACGTGCAGCATTCTGGTCCCTTCCTGCGGACCCTCCAACGCTACCGGACTTCCTTCACAGATCAGGTCCAGCAACGCCTGGTATTTGGGCGCGGTGGCCATGTATGGGGGCGCCACATCAATATCATCCAGCACGCCCCAGGATCCGTATACGCTTTCCTGCCGGCTGGCCAGACTGAAATTGGTGGCCAGGCGGCATCCCCAGCTCCGGATGCTGTCATGTAACGCCATGTAGAGGTCGTAAATGCCGGGGTGAAACTGGGCATCCCACATCGCTTGCTGATAATCATACGGGATGCCGAACACATTGCCCACGAAGTGCTGTCCTCCCTCGTAAGTGACCACCTCCTTGCCATACACCTGAATGTTGCGGTAATCCTGTTTGACCGACTCCTTGAATCCCAGGAAGGTATTCCAGGCATTCTCCAGGATATCCTCGGCACTTGAGCCCGCATGGAGGACAGGTTGCCCTCCCGATCCGTGGTCAAGGCCTACATAATGTGTGGGCGATCCAAGGTCCCAATCCCCTGCCGGCAACTGGGCCAGGATCTGTTCATTCAGCCAGTTGAATCCGGCCTGAATGCCCAATACCCGCTTGACACGGTGCTTTTCCGCACCAAATACATCATGCCAGATACGAAATACGCGCCCGGCTTTGTGCGCCATGGCCCGGCCGTAATTGAGATGGGAGGGCCGGTTTTGGTCATTGTAATGCGCCTGGTCGAAAATCCAGTTCCACACCTCGTTGCTGTACTCCACATAGACCGTCAAGCCGGGATCCAGACTTTCCCTGAACAACTCCGCCATACGGGTTACATAATCGTCATCAGCCGCATGGGGCACACATACCCACACGTCCTTGCCGGTCTGGTTGGCCAACCGGATCATCAGTTCATAGGGCACCCCTTCCGGGTGGGCATAGGTGAAGTGCGTCATGCGGGTGCGGTCTTCCCAATGCACCACCGGATTGTTATTGGTATGGCCCCAATCCATGAAACGCAGCGTCCGGAAAGGCGCGATCTTCTCCAGAAATCCGGGATAAAATAGGTCATTCCCGACATCGATGCCTTCATCCGCCAACCGCACGATTCGGATCCGGCGGACCGGATTTCCGGCCTCGGAGGCCAGCAGGTTCATCCAGATATTGCCACCGCCGGTGGAGGTAAACACAATGCGGCCCGGCGCCGAACTGATTACCGCTGCTTCACCGGACATGACCAATTCACCCTGCCCGTCATAAAGCACGACATAATCCTGCCCGGGAGGCAAATTGGCTCCTTCCGAGCTGAGGAAAAATCGCACTACAGCCTCTCCCTGGGAAGTGGTCTGCGGGATATGCGTCGGGTAACCGTCCTCGTCGAAGCTCATTTCACCCAACAATCCCTGGATCTCCCAGCAAAAACAATCCGGCGTATACGGGATCAGCCCGGGTCGGACATGCTTGAGCAGGTTGCGGAGTGGCCGCTCCGGCACCCAATCGGCAAATCCCGAGAGGTTGGTGCCGAGCGCCATGGCACAGGAGTCAGGCACCCATCCGGCACACGTCGTGCTGTCAATCCGAATGGTCAAAGCCATCGTGTCCCGGCATCCGTTCGTTCCGGCCGTCAGGGCCAGATAGGACCCTGCCGCCAGGCCACTATAGTCATCGCCCGGTTCGGGCAGTATTTCCTGACCACCCGGTCCCAACAAGGTGACTTGCATGTCGGGTCCTGCGCCTAGTTGCAAATAGCCGCCCATACCCGAACAATCCGCCATAGAGAGACAGTTGACGGTTGTCTGGCAGGAAAACGTGTTCTCCGCATTGAGCACCGTGATCAACCGGGAGGCGGAATGGGTCTGCCCGGAGGCGTCCCTGACCGTGAGGATGGCCGTTATCTGTCTGGCAAAACCGTCATAGATGTGCTCGGTGGAAGCCAGATCAGAAACGGGCGTACCATCTCCGAAATTCCAGGAATAGGTAAGGGGCAACCCGTCGGGATCCCAGGACGCGGTTCCATCGAACATGACCACGAGCGGTGCGTTGCCCGATTCGGGTGTGGCCTGGATCATGGTCACAGGCGGAAGATCCACAGGGGTTTGGCTGTCTGGCGTGGCGCACCGGTATGTCCCGGCCATCCTGATCTCGTCCACGGATCCATTGTCCGGGCTGTTGCCCAGAAAAACGGCGAGGCTCTGGAAAACAACCGGTTCCGAGGACGTGAAGGTGAGGTCCGGTATCCCCGGATCGTCACCAGCCAAAACGGGCGGGTCCACAAAGAGACCAATCTCCGTGGAGCCGGGCACAAATACCAGTCGGAGGACCAAGAGAGCGGCTTGCCCGGTCACCACCTCTGCCTCGGTAGGCAAAATGAAGGAACCGACACGCAGGGACCATCGGCGTTGCCCGCCCACTTCCGAGCCCGTGCCGAAATACCCCAATCCGACCCGGATATCCGCGCAGTTGTTGCACCAGGCGGTGGGACTGTCATGCAGATCGGCATATACCTCCTGGTTGTTGTTTTGGTCTTTGCGCAAAAGGGCGGAGACCCATAAGGTATCGCCCTCCTGCTTCGATCCGATGCCAAAACCGAAGGGCTCCACATATCGGCTGAACGGGCCCTCAGGACCGGATGTAAGCCGTCGGCCCGCCGTCAACCATGCCCGTCCACCCCGGGCATGCAGGCCGATTCCCTGCAAATCGCCATAGGAAAGGGGCTGCACGAGTGATCCGGTCTGGTATCCGGGCAGGGCAACATCGTCATTCTGGACCAACCAGGGCGTGTCAAAACCACTGCCTCCGGCCAATCCGTTGAGGGCAATGACTTCGGTATAGTCAAAACCTTCGTAGGCATGGAGGACACAGGGCTGGGTGTGGCTGGTCAGCCAGGAGGTCAGCAGGAAAATCAGGATGGGAATCCGGCGCATAAGCAGGGATTTGGAAAAGAGATCCTAAAAATACCTGCTTTGCCGGAACCATTGCGGAGAACGTATTCACCAACCGATCTCTTTCCCCTTGGGGTACTTGACGCGATAGGTAAACCGATCCTCTCTTTGCTCTCCGGCCGACAAGGCATATTCCCAGGTAATGACTCCGGTTTCAGCCGATACTGATGCTCCCGGGCCCGTCTCGTATTCCACCTTGATATCCTCCTGCCGACTGAGTGGTATCTGGTCCAATACGCGTATCCGCAAGGGGGACGTCTTGTTGTTGCGAACCCGGATGACCCATCCCTGTGACTCCTCGACACGGTTGCCAAAGAAATTCCTGGATGTCTTGTCCTTGACTTTTTCCCGCGAGACAGCAACGCCAATGTCCGCACCCAGGGACAGGACCAGACTGTCGCCTGATTGACGGCTGTCCAGCCAGGTCTCTCCGATAAAGGTCTGTCCGTAATAAATGCGGGCTTTCCCGCTGCTGAGATTGTAGGATTCAAAATCGCGCAGCGTCGCCGTGAGATGGGCGTAGGGCTGGACCCTGGGCGCCGCGATATGCACATATTCGGCCGGGGCCGTGCGCTGCTCCAGGAGGACCGTGTAAGGCTTGCCGTCGGCCGGTATCGTAAAAGCATCCCGGATGGCAAACTCCATGGTCGTCAGGTTTTCACTGCTTTCCGCCAGGGCCTCCGGAGCAGCCATGTCTGCCGCTGCCGCATCGGGAACACCGCGCACATTTCCGGCTTCCATGCGCAAGGCTTTCTCGTAGGCCATCACCGGTTGGAGGAAGTCAATCCACCAGGGATACAACGCAGGTGTGGTGTGCTGCCGGGAAGGGTCGCCCGTGGACAGCGTAAGCCTGACCTGCTCCCAGTCTTCTCCGGTGCGGTTGAACACTTCCCCCTTGCTTTCGATACCCAGCGGTTGCGTCAGGTCGCTGACCCGCAGATCGTAGCTGCTTTGCCACCCGGCGTTGCGAACCAGATAGGTGATCCGCAAATCCGCTTTACCCGCCGTCTGAGCCTGCAGACGGACCACCACCGTCAGTGCATTGTCCGGACGCAATCGCTGACGCAACTCCGACTGCTGCTTTTTCAGCTTGTCCAACTGGCGTCCGTTTTCTCCCAATCGCTCCTCCACAACGATCCGATCGGTTTTGATGGCCGACAGCCTCGTGCGGAAATATTGGGCCACCTGTTCGAGTTGGGTAGCGTTCAGTCCATTCTGTTGACCACCGACCTGGCGGTTGGCCAGCAGAAGACCTTCCTCTTCTTTAAGCACCTCCGTAGCCGCCTTGTCCTTGCGGATGGCTGCTTCCAGCTTTTCGATCTGATCCTGCAGGGTCATGTAGGCCGGCGGCATAGGCAATTCACTGAGAAATTCACGCGTCGCCGACACACTGTGCAGGGTAAATCCACGGCTCACCTCCACCTGGACCGTGCGTTCGTCCAGATACGGGCTCAAAACCGGAAAGTGGACCTCCGAGATACCCGCCGGCAAGGCCACCGTGGCCGAACGGGTAACAGATGCCCCTTGCCGGAACACCTTGACCGCCTCCACAACGGAGGTGACAGGCACCGGGTCTGCCGCCATCAGGGTCACAGGCACAAGGAAAGCAAAAATCAGGGCGGGAGTGCTTGATGTCATGGCTATTGGATTTACCGGGAAACGAATACACGGGTTCCGTCCGTTTGTCCCGGGCCGGAATTGAGAAACCCTTAACAGAACAGGAATCGGGATCCGGATTACCTTCGGCCCGGCTACAAAGATGCAAAGGGGATTTCGCTTTCGCACCCTGTTCACATAGACCTCCGCTTCCTTTCGCCACCCGTCATGTCGCTGGTTCGCATTCCGCCGTTGGCTGCCGTCTTCTCCGTATTTGCTAGCAGCGCCTTTCACTTATGAAGTTGGGATTTCGTTATTTTCCGTAACAATTCCGGCATTTGCTTGTTTTGTACGGAAGGTTTACGTACATTTGTAAATAGAATTTCCAAAGCATGGAAGCCATACCCAAAGAAAGGGCAGAAGAAAGAATTGAACTCCGGGTCACAAAGAGTGAGAAGCAATTTTGGATGGAGGTCATGAGAATGGGGCACTATTCCTCCATCTCGGAGTTTATTCGCACGCTGGTCAGCAATAGCGCCAGAGACCTGTATACCCGAGAGAAAAGAATACTTGATTCAAAACGAGATGCGGAAGCATTCTTTGATGTCTTGAGGCAAGAGGATTTTGAATTGAACGAAGCACTTACTTCAGCCATTAATGCATACAAAGACCTTCGATGAAAGGTCTTTGTTCGGTTGGTTTTGACCCCGAAATCCATTCACGGGAGAGTTTTGCCTGTGGCCATTCATCTTTGGACAACTATATCCTGAGGAATGCCAGGGATGACCAAAAGGAAGGGTTGGCAAGGTGTTATGTGGTCCTTGAAGATGATACAAGGATTCTTGGCTTTTACACCCTCTCAATGTCCAAAATTCTGAAAGAGGATATCCCGCCTGAGTTTCTGAACAGGAAAGTCCGTTATGAAGATATTCCTGTAATACTTTTGGGAAGATTGGCTGTAGATGAAAAGAGCCAACATCGAGGCATTGGCAAATTCCTCCTCGTTGATGCGCTCAAGAAGTCAGTGGAGGCTAGTGATCGAATAGGCGCAAGAGCAGTAGTTGTCGATCCCATTGATGTCCGGGCAATGGAATTCTATTCAAAGTACGGCTTTGTCCTACTTCCGGATAGTCAAAGAATGTTCCTGCCTATCAAGGGTTTGCGCAACATCTTTGCAGGCAATTAGGCCGGAGAACAAACCACCGTCGTCCACCGGGACCTGTGGCGCCCGGGACTCGTTTTCGGATGGGACATCCGGCCCAACCGCATTCAGGCGTGGTACTTGCGTACCCACCTGCGATGGGCACCCGGCCTCGACGTCCCCATGCCGTCCGGACATACGGTGCGTCAGGACCAACTAGAATTCAACTTCATCCAATGGGTGGTGTTCCCCGGTAGGTTCTTCGGACGGAGGAAATGATCGGGCAGGCCCCTCCCGGATATCTTATATTTGCAGGATTAGGAAAAGATTAACGACCTTCTCGTCGTTATGGCGGTTATACGGTTGTACGGTCCTGAATTGCTACCCATGTCCAAAAGCCTGATCGGCATCCTCTTCCTCAGCGTCCTTTTCGCGGACATCCTGCAGGCCCAGGTGCCCCAGCCCTCCCGGGCGGTGGCCTCTCCGGCTCGTGATGTCTTTGTGGAGAAAGGTGCGCGTCAGGCCTCCGGGCGCATTCGTCTGGCACGTCTTCGCGATTATGTTGCCGCCCGCACCCGCGAATTTGGGCTGATCGAATCGGAAAGGCGCGCCGAATTGGTCCAGCTCAGCCGTTATATCGAAGCCATAAGGGCCACCGGCAAACCGGTCAGGCTGACCTTCGTCTGCACCGCCAACAGCCGGCGCAGCCAACTGGCAGAAATCTGGGCAGCGACTGCCGCCGCTCATTACAATGTGCCTCATATCGAAACCTATTCCGGCGGGACTGGGGTTTCCGCTTTCAACAAGCGGATTTCGCGCACGCTGACATCGGCCGGATTTGACGTGGTCATGCGACCGGGTTACAACAGTCAGGTGCAGGTGCGGTATTCCGATCGCGAACCCCCCATGGTATGCTACAGCAAACCGTACAATGATCCCGTCAATCCCCGCGAGGATTACATAGCCGTCATGCTTTGTGAAGATGCTGATGCCGCTTGTCCGGTCATGCCCGGATCTACCTATCGGGTGTCCATTCCCTACATTGACCCGCGCCTTTCGGACCACAGCGAGGACGAAAGGGAAACTTACCACGAACGCAACGCCCAGATCGCCCGGGAAATGCTGTTTGTCATGTCACTGATCCGTTGATGGCCTGAGCAGCCTGGCCGCCTCAGCCGGCCTGGTCCTCCACGTCCACCCAAACATCCACCCGCAAAGTGTCATTCGTCAATTCGCGGAAACGCAGGTCGAGCGTGCCGTCCACCCCTTCCTGGTCTTTCCAGGAGATGCGGAGCGGTGTTGGTTCCGTCCCGGTCAAAGTGGCCCCGGGAATGGCATACATGCCCTGATCGTCCGTTTGGCCGCTCAGATCACCAGCCGTGACCACCGAGGCCGAAGCAAAAGGACGCCAGGCCAGATTGTGGCATGCCCCTCGAACAATGGGGGTATCCGATGTATTGCCGGTATGATTCATGTAAAAAATGAGGCGCTTGACGCCTGTGATGTCGGCAAACTCGAAATCCAACGTGTGGAAACCCTGGGCCTGAACGCGGTAACGGGCTCCGGGCTCGAAAGGCACACTCGCATGGCCATGCTGAAACTGAAAGACCGTGCCGCTGGCGCCGTCTTCAAAGCTTTCAAATACCGTGTAAGTCTTGATCGGTTCCCCGGATTGATCGTGGACCTCAAACGGAATGATCGGATACTTGCGGTCCCGGGTGCGCGGAGCCTCCTCCTCCGTCGTCGCCCCGGACGCCGTACCGGCTTCTTCGTTTTGACAGGCAGAAGGTAGGATGAGCATCAGGAGGGCCGCCATGAAAAGACGGGCAGGCGACAGGGAGGTCAAGTGAAACATGGTGGTGGTTTTCCGGATTAAAACATTAAGGGGGCAAAATTACATCGTCCCCCGGCGCGGTGCAAGCGCCGGGGATGCTACCTATACGGGAATGCCGGTGATGAGGTTGCGCAAACTGGGGAAACGGTCAGTCCTCCACTCTTTCATCCTCCCCTTTGCGGAAGGTATCCCTTGTCTGAAGGGGATTGGCGTGGTCTTCGGCATATTGTCTCCTCCGCCGCCAAATATCCGTGGCAAGAAAAAGGGCCTGCCGGAATGAACCGGGATCGGCCACTCCCTTGCCGGCCAGATCAAAGGCCACACCGTGATCGGGACTGGTGCGCACCACCGGGAGCCCGGCGGTGAAATTGACCCCCCGGCCAAAACACTGTGCCTTGAAGGGCACCAATCCCTGATCGTGGTACATGGCCAGAATGCCGTCCGCTTTTTGCCAGGCGCCGGATCCGAAAAAGCCGTCAGCGGGATGGGGGCCGGTGGCCATGATGCCACTCTTTTTGCTCTCGAGAATGGCAGGGCGAATGGCTTTTTCTTCCTCATTCCCGATCAGGCCTTCATCCCCGGCATGGGGGTTGAGTCCGAGTACGGCGATGACGGGACGTTCTATGCCGAAATCCACCCGCAAACTCTGATCCATCGCGCGAATGTACTGGAGCACCCGCTGTTTGGTGATCAGCGGAGCCACCTCACCCAGCGGCAGGTGCCCGGTCACAACACCTATCCGCAAATCGTCCGCGACCAGCAGCATAAGGGGTGTTGCCCCTTCAAACCGGCGCGCCAGATACTCGGTGTGCCCGATGTCTCCGAATCCGGCAGCGGCCACCGCTTTCTTGTGAATGGGGGCCGTGACTAGGGCGTCGATCCTGCCCTCCTTCAGGTCGTTGACCGCCTGCTCGAGCGCCTGAAGGGCACAGCGCCCGGCGGTTTCCGACACCTCACCGAGGTGGATGTCCACCATTTCCGGCCAGCAGTTGATGACGTTCACTTTCCCGGCTTGTGCCTGGGTGGCCTGTTCGATGGTCTGAAAGGAAAAGCCGGCCGGTGCAGCAAAATTTTTGTGATAGCTCAATACTTTGGCGGAACCGTAAATCACGGGAGTGATCATCCGGGATACAGCTTCATGGGCGAGGGTCTTGATGATGACTTCGGGACCAATGCCGTTCACATCGCCAATCGTAATACCAATCCGGGGCTGCTTCATAGGTGGCGGGGGCCGGTGACTCCACCGGTATTTGCGTAATCTTGGGCCTCAAAATTAGCAAATTAGCCCTTGCGCGCGAAAAAGTCGTACGGCCAGCATTTCCTCCGGCATCCGGCCATTGCCTCCCGTATCGCCGACCACCTCGACCATCCTGCCATAGGCGGTCACGTGTTGGAAGTGGGTCCCGGCAAAGGCATTCTCACCCGTTTTGTCGCCGAACGGTGGCCCGCTTTTCTCGCGGTGGAAGCCGATCCCGACATGGTGGTATGGCTGGCTTCCCGCCACCCGGAATGGACCGGTCACATCCGGGAGGGCGATTTCCTGCACCTCGATCTGAACGCGCTTTTCAATGGGCACCCCTTCGGACTTATCGGCAACTTTCCCTACAATATCAGTAGCCAGATCGTGTTCCGGATGCTGGAACACCGTTCGCTGATCCCTGTCATGGTGGGCATGTTCCAAAGGGAAGTGGCGCGAAGGATCGTGGCGCCCCCCGGAAACAAGGAGTACGGTATCCTCAGTGTCCTGGCCCAGACCTGGTATGCGGGCGAATACCTTTTTACCGTCAACAGGGAATCCTTCGACCCACCCCCCCGGGTGCAGAGTGGCGTGATCCGTCTGGTCAGAAGGGAAAGCCCCAACCTCCCGTGCAGGGATGTCGACCTTTACCGTGTCGTGAAAACCGCCTTTGGCCAGCGGAGGAAGATGTTGCGCAATTCATTGCGCGAAATGGTGCCGGAACCCTCCTGGCTGGAGGAGCCCGGATTTGCGCTGCGACCCGAACAACTGCGTGTGGAAGACTTTCACGCCCTGACGGCCCGGCTGTACCCCGTCGAATAGCTGAATGCCTTCATCGAAAATCAGCGGCTCAACGACACCAAACATCGCTAATTTGCCCGAAACGCAAAAAATGTATGAAATTGCACGCCAACGGGATGTCATGAAAAACCGCTACGTCGCCGTATTTTTTGCCTTCTTCGGGGGCATTCTCGGTTTGCACAAGATGTACCTCCGGGGCTTCAATGCCGGATCGGGGCGGCTGGTGTTTTTCTTTCTGGCCTTGTTCTTTCGGTGGCCCGTCGTACTGGTCATCCTCGCCGTAGTGGCCATCGTGGAAGGCATCCTCATGGCGGGTATGGATCCGGCAGCCTTTGACGCCAAGTACAACAAAGGCCAACCTTCAGGAACCATGCCGGACAAGGCATCCCGCAGGGCCGGCCGGCCGGCCGCAAGACCGGTGGCCATTTTTTCCCGCGCCTCCAAATGGATCAAAAGCGGCACGAAAAAATTTCGTGAAATGGACATGCAGGGCGCTTTGGCTGATTTTTTGCAGGCATTGGAAAGGGCGCCTGCCAACCCGGTGGTCCATTTCAACCTCGCATGTACGTATTCCATGCTCGAGGAGGTGGAGCGGGGTTTTTACCATCTGGAGCAGGCCGTGGCCTGCGGATTCAGGGAGACCGAAAAGATCGCCGGCCATGACAGCCTGGCTTTCCTCCGCATTCAGCCCGGGTTTGCCGCCTTTGTGGCAGCCGGCTACAAGCGCACGGATGCCCCTGCCCTCAAGGCGGGCGATGACGGATCGCTGCTCGAATCCCTGCGGCGCATCACCGAAGCCCGGCAACGCGGCGAGATCAGCGAAGCTGATTTCGCCGCCCTCAAGGAGAAACTCATGCGGTGACGGCAACTTTTTTCGCCAAATCCGCATCTAACGGATAAAGGGCCTTCGGGCCGGAAACCATGTTGGCCAAAGATCTGATCACGACGAGTCTCCTCCCCCTCCGCACCTCCACCTCCGGAGAGGATGCTCTCGTTCTCATGCGCGACGCCGTGGTCCGGCATTTGCCCATCGTCAACAATACCCAGTTCCTGGGTCTGGTATCCGAAGACGACATTCTCGCCGCCGATCTCTCCGAGCCCATCGGTTCCTATGAATTGGGTGCCCACAAACCCTACGTCAACGAGAGCGACCACCTCGTGGAGGTACTTCGGGTTATGGGGCAAGGGCGACTGACCGTTATCCCCGTGCTCAATGAAAAGGGCGATTACCTCGGCCTCATTACCCAGGAAGACATCCTGGCCCATCTGGCCAGTGCCACTTCGCTCGCCGAGAACGGCAGTATTCTGATCCTGGAAGTCAACCGCCGCGACTACATGCCGGGCGAAATAGGACGGATTATTGAGGGTGAGGACGGCATCATCCTCCTGATGTACCTCAGCAGTCCTCCCCAGGCTGAAGTCCTGGAAGTAACCCTCAAACTGCACGCTCCCAGCATCAGCCGAATCGTGGCCAGCCTGGAACGCTTCAAATACCGGATCCGGGCCAGCTACCAGGAATCCGACTACAACGATGCGCTCAAGGAAAACTACGAAGCCCTCATGCATTATCTGAGTGTGTGACGACTATCGGGCGGGCAAGCCCCTGCCCTGATCCCGAAGCCACCCTTTTCCCGACGATTAACGTTCCGTTAACCCCCCGCACTTTAATTAGGCGTACCTTTGCGCCTCTTTTACCCATACCCCATGCAGGAAAGCATTCGCAACATCGCCATTATCGCCCACGTCGACCACGGCAAAACCACCCTGGTAGACAAGATGCTCCACGCCGGGCAGCTCTTCAAATCCCACCAGGAAGTGGGAGAGCTCATCATGGACAACAATGACCTGGAAAGGGAGCGCGGCATCACCATCCTGGCCAAAAACGTGGCCATGTCCTGGAAAGGGGTCAAAATCAACATCATAGACACACCCGGTCACTCGGATTTTGGCGGCGAAGTCGAACGCGTCCTCAATATGGCCGACGGGGTACTCCTGTTGGTGGATGCCTTTGAAGGGCCCATGCCGCAGACGCGATTTGTCCTGCAGAAAGCCATAGAAATAGGTCTCAAACCCATCGTGGTCATCAATAAGGTGGACAAGGAAAACTGTACACCGGACGAGGTCCACGAAGAAGTGTTCGAGCTGATGTTCAACCTGGAAGCTACCGAGGAACAACTCGATTTTCCGGTCATTTACGGCTCGGCCAAGCAAGGGTGGATGAGCACCGACTGGAAAAAACCCACTTCCGACATCGCCCCGCTGCTCGATGCGATCCTTACCCATATTCCGGCTCCCCATCCCCCGGAAGGCAACCTGCAAATGTTGATCACATCGCTGGATTTCTCTGCCTATGTGGGCCGGATAGCCATCGGCCGATTGCATCGGGGCGAATTGCGGGAAAACCAGCAGGTCGCCCTCCTCAAAAAGGACGGTACCGTGCAGCGCCAGAAAATGCGGGGACTTTTTGTCTTCCAGGGCCTGGAAAAAGTCAAGGCCGACGTAGTCAAAGCCGGTGACATCTGCGCGGTGGTTGGCATGGAAGGCTTCGAAATCGGGGATACCATCGCCGATGCCGAAAACCCGGAAGCCTTGCCGGCTATCGCCATCGACGAGCCCACGATCAGCATGACCTTCACCATCAATGACTCCCCTTTCTTCGGACAGGAAGGCAAATTCGTCACCTCCCGGCATGTCAAGGACCGTCTCGTCAAAGAGTTGGAAAAAAACCTTGCGCTGCGGGTGGAGGAAACCGGTTCGGCCGACAGCTTCAAGGTATATGGCCGGGGCGTGTTGCACCTTTCGGTCCTGATCGAAACCATGCGTCGCGAAGGGTACGAGTTGCAGATCGGCCAGCCTCAGGTCATCATGAAAAAAGTGGACGGGATCCTCATGGAACCCGTGGAAGAGCTGCGCATCGATCTTCCCGAATCGGTATCCGGCAAAGCCATTGAAATGGTCACACGCCGCAAAGGCATCATGCTGTCCATGACCCCCAAGGGCGACCGCATGTTGTTGCAGTTTGAGATCCCCTCGCGAGGCATCATGGGCCTGCGGTCCATGCTCCTGACGGCCACGGCCGGTGAGGCGATCATGAGCCACCGGTTCAAGGAATTCCAACCTCACAAAGGAGACATTCCCGGACGCCAGAACGGATCGCTCATCGTGATGGAAACGGGTACGGCCATCCCCTACAGCCTCAACAATCTCCAGGACAGGGGATACTTTTTCATCGAGCCGGGCGAGGAAGTGTACGAAGGCCAGGTGATCGGTGAAAACAACCGCCCTGGCGACTTGGTCGTCAATGTGACCAAGACCAAAAAATTGACCAACATGCGGGCCTCCGGTTCGGATGACAAGGTCAAACTGGCGCCTCCCGTTGTGTTTACACTGGAGGAAGCCCTGGAGTACATCCAGGATGACGAATATGTCGAGGTGACACCCAAATCCATCCGCCTGCGGAAGATCCATCTCAAGGAACACGAACGGAAGCGCGCCAAAAATGCCGCTGTAGCCGTGTTATGACACCTGAATTCTTGTGTCTGTCACCTGACTGAGTCAGGGATGCATCTTCAATCATCGAAGGCCAACATTGGCATGCAGGGTGATTATTAATTACCAGTTGCGAATCATATTCAGATGGTCGGGACTTGATGCCCGGGAGGTCCGTGTAACGGATTATCATGAAGCCACCGGATTGCCGTCAACCGTTTTCAATAAAACGAAGAATAAGGCAAAGAAAGAATGGAAAAGCAGGCCAACGCCCATCCCGTTGAGGTCCTCAAAGAGGAATTCCTGCAACCCATGGGCACAACAGCCTATCGCCTTGCTGTTGGAACAGGCATCCCGCAAACCCGGATTTCAGCCATTCTCAAGGGCCGCCGGCTAATCACTGCTGCTACAGCCCTTCGGTTTGAACGATATTTGGGTGCCTCGGCCCGTTTTTGGCTGGGCTTGCAGGACGATTATGACCTGGAGGAAGAACTTCTTCACGCCCGGGCACCTTTGGAAGCCAACCGGCCCCGTAAGGGTATCTCCGCATGAACAGGAATTCGTTGGCGGCCATGCTGAGAACGGCCGGGCCTCTGATTTGGATCATATTCTCCCATAACGGGCATCATTGGCCACCACCGGTCCGAAGGGGCACCTTTGCGTCAATCCTGAGACATGTTCAGGAAAAACGCCGATGTTTTTGCCCGATACAAACCCCAGCCCGTCCACCGGATTCGAGATCGGTCACCGATCGCTGACGGGGGGGCGATCCCATTGGGAGGTGCGTCCTTTATCGCCCGCTGAGGATCCCGGCAAAGGAATCGCCATCATCCGTTGGTCGGATGGTCCCCTCCGTGAGCGCAATCTGTTTCGCCGGCACCCCGCTGCATCGGAAGCCCTCACCCAAGCCCTGCTGCCCCTGGAAAAACGGACCGGGCTTTGTTTCGGATGCCCGGATCGCCCGCTATTGCTGCGTGCCACATTGACTCGCTGCGGGAGCGTCAAACTGACGGATCTCGCCGTATCCCCTTTGGGACTGACGGATCAGACCATCCCCGGACTTCTGCAGTCCGGTGTGCCTCCTGTCTGGATATACCGGTCTTATGCCGAACTCATCGCTACCTACGCCGATATCGTGATGGAGCGCACCCACCATCTGGCCCGGCAGCATGCCTCCGGTATTCATTCGCAAATGGCGAGGAGGCGCGTGATGCTTGCGGAGCGCAAGGGGAATGGCCCGCACCAGGAGCTCGCCGCCTCAGAGGAAGCGTTTCTCGCCGGGACTTACAAGGCCATGTTCCAGGCCGCTTTCAGGGAGGCATTCCCCGACAATCCCCGCGAACAATTGGAAGGCATGCTCACGGCTTTGTTTGCGCTGGAGAGCCACGGCGAATGCCGGGAGATCCGGTTGGAGCCCGTCCTCCTTTCCGAACGCATTGCGTAATTTCGGGCCGGCCGGATGCCGGTATAATCCCGACTATGATTCGATTGCCCCTTCCGCGGGTCCTCCTTCACGGTGCCCTTGGCAGCGCCGCCCAAATGAAGCCCCTTGCTGAACGCCTTTCTCCGGATGGATCGGTCCATACCTGGGATTTTCCGGGGCACGGCGGCGATTCTGTTCCCGAGGAAGGCTATGATATGGCATTGCTGGCCGAACGATTGGCCGACTACCTCGAAGCCGCCTTTAACGGGCCTGTGCCCGTTTTCGGCTACAGCATGGGCGGATATGTGGCTGCTGCCGTCGCTGCCCGGTTTCCGGGTCGCATTGCCTCCCTCGTCACACTGGGGACCAAATGGCAGTGGGACCCACTCATCGCCGACCAGGAATGCCGGATGCTGGACCCGGACGTGCTGGAAACCAAAGCCCCGGCATTGGTCACCCTCATCGAAGAGCGACATGCCCCCAATTCCTGGCGTCAGGTCATCCACGCCACGGCAACCATGCTCCGCCGATTGGGCCAGCAACCCCTCCTCACTTCCGACATCCTGTCCGGGATCCGTATTCCCGTGACCATCCTCCGGGGTGAAGCGGACCGCATGGTGACGGCATCGGAATCCAGGGCAGTTGCAGAGGATATTCCCCATGCCCGTTATTTCGAATTGCCCGGCCAAAAACACCCGTTTGAACAAACAGATTTGAACGCCCTGACGACCCTGTTCGGGGTTTAATTGCCAACTGTCCTATCCGCATGTACCCTTCCCCCATGTTGCGCCTACCTCTTCTGTACCTTGGCCTGTCAATGGCCCTAGTCCTTCCTGCCCAATCTTCCTTCCAACCGGATGATCCGCTGATGCAGCAGGCCGTATCCCTGGCCCGAAAGGTGATGATCCTCGATGGCCACGTGGACCTGCCCTATCGCATGGGTGTAAAAAACTTTCGCCCCACCCGGGAATATCTCGGCATTCCCATTTCGGGCGGCCATGGAGATTTTGACTATGAAAGAGCCCGCGAGGGAGGACTGGACGTGCCCTTCATCGCGATTTTTGTACCCGCTTCCTACCAGGAAGGAGGGGCCAGGGCTTTTGCGGATCAAACCATCGACATGGTGGACACGATTATCCGGGGACACCCCGGCAAATTTGCCCACGCTTATTCCGTGGCCCAGGTCCGCGAAAATTTCAGGAAGGGTCTGTTGTCCCTGCCCATGGGGATGGAAAACGGTGCAGGGATCGAGAATGACCTTTCTCATCTCGCCCATTTTTACCGCAGGGGCATCCGGTATATTACACTGGTACACGCCAAAGACAACCTGATCGGAGATTCGAGTTACGACAAGGCGCGGACATGGGGAGGACTGAGTCCATTCGGCCGGAAAGTGGTGGAGGAAATGAATCGTCTCGGAATCATGGTGGACATCTCCCATGCCTCCGATCAGACCTTCCACGATGTGCTGGAGGTCACCCGGGCCCCCGTCATCGCCTCCCATTCATCCTGCCGCCATTTCACCCCGGGCTGGGAGCGCAACATGAGTGACGAAATGCTGCGTGCATTGGCCAAAAACGGAGGCGTCATTCAGATCAACTTCGGATCTGCCTTTCTCGACAAGAAGGTCCAGAAAACGAATGATGCCAACCGGCGAAAACTGGACAGACTTCTTGAAAAAAAGGGCCTTAAGCCGGATGACCCCGAGGCAAAGCCCCTGATCGAATCCTTTCGCCTCAAACACCCGACGCTTTATGCGGATGTGGAAATGGTGGCGCGACATATCGACCATGCGGTCAAAGTGGCAGGCATTGATCACGTCGGATTGGGATCGGATTTCGACGGAGTCGGTGACTCCTTGCCCACCGGACTGAAGGACGTTTCCCAATATCCCAACCTTATTTATCTCCTCCTGCAAAGGGGTTACAGCGAGGAGGACATCGAAAAAATATGTTCCGGCAACGTCCTCAGAGTCTGGGAACAGGTGGAGCGGTTGGCTTCAAACCCGACGCCCTGAACCCGGGACTGATGGGTTGGCTGGG
Organism: Saprospiraceae bacterium; assembly: GCA_024103195.1. Taxonomy (GTDB): domain Bacteria; phylum Bacteroidota; class Bacteroidia; order Chitinophagales; family Saprospiraceae; genus JAGNXB01. The sequence continues at coordinate 21,734 of JAGFIW010000107.1, forward strand.
ATGACCCTTTGCACGGAGCGGAAAATACCGCCTATCTTGCAGGGCCGAGCCGGATGGCGTCCAGGCGGGGACGAGGCATTTTGCCCTTGTTTCGCGGACGGATGGCCATCGGAAATGAAAAAACCTTTTTTCCCGGTCCGGGTTATTAAGCGGTCCGGAGAGAAACGGAGAAAATACGGATACGAAGGCAGTAGAATCTATGCAGTATTGGCTCATCAAGTCAGAGCCCTTCGTTTACAGTTACCAGGATCTGGAACGGGACGGGAGGACAGTGTGGGAAGGGGTGCGCAATTTTCAGGCGCGAAACAACCTCAGACAAATGAAGACGGGGGATCGCGCCCTGTTCTATCACAGCAACGAGGGACTGGAAGTCGTCGGGATTGTTACGGTCGTTCGCGAAGCCTATGCCGACCCTACCGCAGCGAAAGGAGAATGGTCGGTCGTTGACTTCGCCCCCGAGCAGGCCCTTCCCCGGCCGGTGCCTTTGCGCGTCATCAAATCAGACCCTCAACTCAAGGATATTGCGCTCGTTCGCAACGGCCGGCTTTCCGTCATGCCGCTCAAGCCCTCCGAATTTCGCCGCATCCTCGAACTGGCCGGACATTGACATGGTGACAGCAGTCCCTCAAACCTGATAGCGCAGTGCCTCGATTTCTTCGACGGTTTTGGGGATAGGTTCGCCAAGCACCACCCTGCCGTCCGCCGAGATCAGGATGTTGTCTTCTATGCGAATCCCACCAAAATGGCGGTATTTTTCCAACGCCGGGTAGTGGATGAAATCAGCGTGCCGATTCTCGGCTTTCCACTGGTCGATCAGTTCCGGGATGAAATACAAGCCGGGCTCCACCGTCACGACAAATCCCGGTTGCAGGGTGCGGGCCATCCGCAAATACGCCAAACCAAACTGGTCACTGCGGGTCACCTCGCCGGCATAGCCCACATGGTCTTCGCCGAGATCCTCCATGTCGTGGACATCCAGTCCGATCATGTGCCCCAGTCCGTGGGGAAAAAACAACGCGTGGGCACCTGCGGCTACAGCCTCTTCCGGGTCTCCTTTCATCAATCCCAGGGAACGAAGACCGTTGGCCATGATCCTGGAGGCTTCGAGGTGAACATCGCGGTATTTGACACCCGGGTGACAAGCCTGAATGGCGCTGATTTGGGCATCGAGAACGATCTCGTAAATCTCTTTTTGCTGATCCGTAAAATACCGGCTCACGGGGAAGGTGCGGGTGATGTCTCCCGCGTAATGCATCGGTGATTCGGCACCGAAGTCGCCGAGCACCAACTGGCCATCCAGCAATTCATGGCCGTGATGGTGATTATGAAGGACCTGTCCCTTTGTGGTCAGAATGATCCCATATGCCGGCAGGACCTCCTCGGCAGCACACATGCCGGCCACAATACCTGCAAGGTCGGATTCCTGCAGCCCCTCCTGGGCTTCCCGCATGACCGCGACGTGCATCCGGCCGGTCAGTTCTACGGCCCGGACCATTTCGTGAATCTCCTCTTCGGATTTTACTGCGCGTTGGGCAACTACGGCGCGGATCAGTGATTCGGAAACCCCCTCCCGCACCTGGCCGGTGTCTCGTCCCAACCATCCTGACAGACGCAACAGATTTTCCGACCGGCTGGGCGGCAAATAGTGGACCAGAGACTGCTGGGACAGGGCGTGGAGCTTGTCCGGCTCCTCCACCCGCCCGATACCCGCCAATCCGGCCAGGTCGTGCAGGGAGGGTTGAGGTCCCATCCATACAATGTCCTCCATCGTCCATTCATGGCCGTACAGCGTGCTCTCGCCGGTGGCGGCATCAATGGTCAACACAAGGCCGGGTTGATCAATGCCGGCGTAATACAGGAAGGTACTGTCCTGTCGAAAGGGATACGGATTCCCCTTGTAGTTCATCGGCGAATCCGTGTTGCCCGTGAGCAAAATCAACCCCTTGCCGATTTGCTTGGCCAGTCGTTCTCTTCTTTTCCGATAGGTATCTGCGGGAAACATGGGCATGGATTTGACCCCAAGATAGGGCATATGCCTCAGCGGGGCGGTGACGGGAGGTTCAAACACCGGTGATTTTGCGCATGAGATCATCGGCAGCCAGGAAGGGAGAGGCCGTACCCGCAATGACCCGTTCCTCCCATGCTTGCACGTCATCGGCAAATCGCGTGAATACCCAGTCCGTGAGCTGATTCCTGAGGCTTTCCCTCAGCCAATAGCGGTTTTGCTCCCGACGGCGCTGGTCATGATACCCGTTCAGGCGGGTCTGACCGATCCAATCCCTGATGGCGTTATCGACGATGTCAAGTCCTGTTTTCTCCCAGGCAGATATTTGGAATACCTCGACGGTCTGACCCGACGGATGTGCGGGAAATAGGTGCAACGCCTGCCGGTACTGTTGCCGCGCTTCCTCCGCCAAAGCGATGCGTTCCCCATCGGCTTTGTTGATGACGACCATGTCTGCCATCTCCACAATCCCACGCTTGATCCCCTGCAAGGCATCTCCGGCGCCGGGCAATAACAGCAGCAAAAATAGGTCGGTCATGGCCTGTACGGCCGTTTCGCTTTGCCCTACCCCCACGGTTTCGATGAGAATGTGGTCATAGCCGGCGGCTTCGCAAATGAGGATGGTTTCCCTTGTTTTGCGGGCAACACCCCCGAGGGTCGCACCGGACGGGGATGGCCGGATAAAAGCGGAAGGATCCCGGGACAGCTCCTCCATGCGGGTCTTGTCGCCCAGGATACTTCCCCGGTGGACCCCACTGGATGGGTCAATGGCCAATACGGCGACTTTGTGACCGCGTCCCGTGAGCATACGGCCCCAGGCCTCGATAAAGGTGCTTTTTCCCGCTCCGGGAGCGCCGGTGACCCCTATCCTGCTTCCTTTTCCGCTGTGCGGCATGCAGGCCTCGATCAACCTGGCCCCCACTTCACGGTCCTCGGGACGCGTACTCTCCACGATGGTGATGGCCCTGGCGAGGGCAATCCGGTCCCCTTCCCGTACCCCCTGGAAGAGTTCATCAAATGGTGGCATCCGCCTGGGTTTCATGGCGGAAATATACAGGTTTCCTCCGGCGGCAACCCTTCCGGTATTTCGGCTTCTTCTTGCCGGTTAATGTTTTTAACAATCCTTCAAATGATGATTTTAACAATGCATAATTGCCTTTCAGACATGACTTGTCATTTAAGACCCTAATGACCGGGCGTTAAGCTTTCTTAACGGGATTGTTTGCGGGGGGCGAGGGTTGTACCGGCCGGTTACCTTGCGTCCCACAAGGAAGATGCACCCGACGGGAGTCCGGCACGGGTCATGGGAATCCGGTAAATCACCCTGCTTTCCGTGACCGGCTCCCGGCCGGGTGTTTGGTTTGACGCGAGGTTCAGGGGGAGAAACGATCCCATGCCGATCCGGCGATCTGATGGGACAGCGATTCAACGGCATAGCTGCCTGCCATGGGGTCCCGGACCAGATGCAGGCGGGCCTCCTCCCTCATCAAATGCTGCACATTGCGGGCCAACCGCCTTGCCGTCGGAGCCGGTGCCTGTCCAGGAGGCAATATGGAAATCAGGTCGGCACCGCCCAGTACGGCCGCCAGGCCTCGTGTTGTCGCCGCAATCATGGTGTCTTCCCACGGTTGGGCATCGCCGCACCGGACCCGGGCATGGACCCGGCAAGGCCATGCGTCGGTAAGGCCCCAACTCGCCAGATAGTGGGCCCACAGAATCCGCCAGGCACGCAAGCGCGCCACTTCTGTCAACAACTGGTCGCCGATCTCCAACCGAATGACGGCGGGATAACCGGCATTTCGAAGGCCGGGGTCCATTTCGACAGCCTGGTGAATACGCTGTAGATTTTCCGACAATTGAGCGGCTGGCAGGGCAGACGGACCGGATTCCGCATGAAGTATCTCCCAGCGGAGGAATCCCCGGGCAGGAATGACCGGTTGGCCATCAGGGAGTACCGAAAGCCACCCTCCGGTGATGTTGGCCGAATCACGCCATACTCCATCCCCGTCCATAAATGCCGAAAGTGCTTCAAGAATCCTGTCCGGCGGGATATCCGCTGCCGGAGTCCAATAGACGGGTGCCACCTCCGGCAGTATACCATCCAGGAGTCGGGCAACCTGCTCGGGCCGGACCTCCGTAAAGTGAATAGCCTCCGCCCCCTGGGTCAGGGCTTCCAGGGCGAGGGTATTGGCCTGGACGGCATCACCGGAGACAGGAATCTCCTCCAGGATCTGCCAACCGGTGGAGGCATGGCCTGCGAGCGGACCGGGCACATCAGCATCGGCTGACAGGTAAAAGGGACGGCCGGTAATCCCGGGTTCAATGGGCCAAAGCAGACTTTCGGGATCGCCTCCTTTGAGCTCGCGGGCAATCAGTCCCTCCCAGGTAGCGGCATCCATGGTCTCAAACCGTTGCCAATCGGGATTCCAGGTTTCCATGGGAGCAAGGTAAAAAATTCCGGCCTGAGGAAACCAAATAGCGGCCAAGGTGTTAATTTTGTATTCCGGTTTAATTAGACCAAATCTAAACAAGGAGCTTCGGACAGATGATCTATCTCGATAACAATTCCACCACGCCTTGCGACCCCAGGGTCGTCGAGGCCATGTTGCCCTATTTTTATGAAAAGCCGGGCAATGCAGCCAGCCGTAGTCATCCATTCGGCTGGGTGGCCGAAGAAGCGGTGGATTATGCCCGGGAGCAGGTGGCCCGGCTGATTCAGGCCGATCCCAAAGAGATCATATTCACCTCCGGTGCCACTGAATCGGACAACCTGGCGATCAAAGGGGTGTACGAGATGTACCGGCGCAAAGGCAACCACATCATCACGGTAAAGACCGAGCACAAGGCCGTCCTGGATACCTGTGACCATCTGGAGAAACAAGGGGCCGAGATCACCTATCTCCCGGTCGGCTACGACGGTCGGGTGGATCCGGAGGTGTTGGAAGCTGCCATACGTCCGACCACCATTTTGGTCGCCGTGATGTGGGCCAACAACGAGACGGGCGTTCTTCAACCCATGAAGGAAATCGGAGAAATCTGCGCACGGCACGGGGTTCTTTTCTTCAGTGACGCCACCCAGGCGGTTGGCAAAATACCTGTCCATCCCAGGGACATCGGCGTGCACATCATGTCCTTCACTGCGCATAAAATGTACGGGCCGAAGGGGGTTGGCGCCCTTTACGTCAGTCGCAAAAACCCGAGGGTGAAGGTGACGGCCCAGATGGATGGAGGCGGCCACGAACGCAGCATGCGCTCGGGCACCCTCAATGTGCCGGGAATCGTGGGTTTTGGCAAAGCCGCCGAACTGGCTTTGGCCGAAATGGATCAGGATGCCGAACGCCTGAGCCAATTGCGGGACCACCTCGAGCGCGAACTCACCGCCCTTGAGGAGACCGTGGTCAACGGCAACCGGGATTACCGGATGCCTCATGTGACCAATATTTCTTTCAAGCACGTGGAAGGCGAAGGGCTCATGATGACCTTCAACCAAAACGTGGCCGTGTCATCCGGCTCGGCCTGTACTTCAGCTTCGCTCGAACCTTCCTATGTCCTCGTGTCCATGGGCCTGGGAGACGACCTCGCCCATTCCTCGCTTCGACTCAGCCTCGGCCGGTTTACCACCCGGGAGGAAATTGATGAAGCCATTCGATTGATCGGTAACGGTGTCAATCACATGAGGGAACTCAGTCCCATTTGGGAAATGTATAAAGAAGGGGTGGATCTCAGTTCTGTCGAATGGTCGGAACATTGACGAAAAACCCAAAACCTCACCACAATTCAATGCATTATGGCTTATTCGGATAAAGTCCTTGATCACTTCAAAACGCCGCGCAACGTCGGTACGCTGGACAAAAGCAAGAAGAACGTCGGCACCGGTCTGGTCGGCGCCCCGGAATGCGGTGACGTGATGCGTCTCCAAATCGAGGTGGACGAAGAGAGTGGCGTCATCAGGGACGCCAAGTTCAAGACCTTCGGCTGTGGTTCGGCCATCGCATCGTCGTCTTTGGCGACGGAGTGGATCATTGGAAAGACCATTGACGAGGCCGCATCGATCGACAATATGGAAATCGTGGAAGAATTGGCCCTGCCTCCGGTCAAAATCCATTGTTCCGTCCTCGCAGAGGATGCCATAAAGAGCGCGATTCTCGATTACAAGAAAAAGAACGGCATCCCGGTGGAAGAGGAAACCCGGGCAGCCGGGGCTCCCCAATAACTGTTTTCCATGTTGTTCGTCGCAGACAGCGCCCGCGACCGCATCA
>JAGFIW010000272.1 GCA_024103195.1 Saprospiraceae bacterium
GTCATGCTGGGATTGCTACTGGCGGGTCTCAGCATGGTGTTCCTCGCTTTGTCGGCGGCCTATTTGTACGCCCGGTTTGAAGCCGGTTTGAGACCGGTGAGGTTGCCCTGGCTCTTTTTCCCCAATGTTTTGGTGCTGTTGACCAGTAGTTGGACCCTGCTCAAAGCCGAAAAGGCATTCCGAGAGGATGATGCCCCTGAATACAGGCGGCAACTCACGGCGACATTTGTGCTGTCCGTGCTTTTTCTGTTTGTCCAGGTGGTAGCCTGGGGACAATTGTACCACATGGGACTCGGGTTGACCAGCGACCTGTCCACGTCATATGTGTACGCCTTGACGATCCTTCATTTCATGCATGTATCGGTGGGTATACCCTGGCTGGCCCGATTTACCTGGCAGGCCTGGAGGCGATTGCCGACACCCGTCAACGAACTGGTGTATTTCTCCGACCCCGTCCGTTACCGGCACTTGCGGCTGCTGTCCCGGTACTGGCACTTTCTGGACATTCTGTGGGTGTATCTGGTGTTGTTCCTCGGATTGAACATGCTGGGCTGACCGCTTTCGAAAGGCCCGGCGTACTTTTGCGGCAAATCCCCGATATGTCATATACCCAACCCGCTGCGGGCCTTGAAGTTGCCAGGACATTAGGTCTGCTCGAAGAGGAATACCGGAAGATCACGGAAATACTGGGCAGGGAACCCAACTTCACGGAACTGAGCATTTATTCGGTCATGTGGTCCGAACATTGTTCTTACAAAAATAGTATCAAGTACCTCAAGACCTTGCCCAGGGAAGGACGGCGGCTTCTTGTCGGCGCCGGGGAGGAAAACGCCGGCCTGGTGGACATCGGAGACGGTTTGGCCTGTGCCTTCAAAATCGAATCCCACAATCACCCGTCTGCCATTGAGCCCTATCAGGGGGCAGCCACTGGTGTCGGCGGCATCCACCGGGATATTTTCACGATGGGTGCCAGGCCCATTGCCGCTTTGAATTCCTTGCGATTCGGCGATCCGTCCCTGCCCCATACCCGGCATTTGATCCGGGGCGTCGTCAAGGGAATCGGCGATTACGGCAATTGTTTCGGCGTCCCGACTGTGGGCGGTGAAGTGTTTTTCCATCCGTGTTTCAACCAGAACATCCTGGTCAATGCCATGTCGGCCGGGATAGTCCGGATCGGAGAGACGGTTTCAGCCAGGGCCGATGGTCCGGGAAACCCGGTTTTTATCGTAGGTTCAGCCACCGGCAAGGACGGGATTCACGGGGCGACTTTCGCATCGGCGGATTTGACCGAAGACTCGGCCGAGGACCTGCCGGCCGTTCAGGTCGGCGATCCCTTTCAGGAAAAACTGCTCCTGGAGGCTACGCTGGAAACCATCCGCACCGGCGCTGTCGTCGGTATGCAGGACATGGGCGCTGCCGGAATTACGTGTTCCACCAGTGAAATGAGCGCCAAATCGGGGACCGGTATGGTGATTTGGCTGGATAAGGCCCCCACGAGGCAGACCAACATGCAGCCTTTCGAAATCCTGCTCAGCGAGAGCCAGGAACGCATGCTTGTGATCGCCCAAAAAGGAAGGGAGGAAGAATTGCTGCGCATTTTCCGCAAGTGGGACCTGGAGTGTGCCCAGATAGGTGTGGTGACGGATACCGGGCGCCTCGAATACTACTTCCACGGTGAGAAGGTAGCGGATGTTCCCGCCGAATCCCTGGTTTTGGGAGGTGGCGCTCCTGTGTATGACCGGGCGTATCGCGAACCGGATTATTACGCCCGCTTACAGGCATTTCGCCCTGAGGAGGTTGCTCTACCTGAAGATTGGGTGGCCGCAGCACGAAAGCTGTGGTCCAGCCCCAACCTGGCTTCAAAAAGGTGGATCTACGAGCAATATGACCATACGGTACGCACCAATACGCGTACCACCGACCGCCCGGCCGATGCCGCAGTGGTGAGGGTGAAAGGCACCGACAAAGCCCTGGTGCTCACCACCGACTGCAATCCCGCCTACGTGCATGCCGATCCTTATGTCGGCGGCATGATCGCCGTGTGCGAAGCGGCCCGCAACATCGTGGCATCCGGCGGGGAACCCGTCGCCATCACCAATTGCCTCAATTTCGGCAATCCCTACAACCCGGAAGTGTATTGGCAGTTCGTCAACGCCATACGGGGCATGGGAGAGGCCTGCCGCAAACTGGACACTCCAGTGACCGGAGGCAACGTGAGCTTTTACAACCAGACCGTCACCGGGGACAAGGCCGAACCCGTATTTCCCACCCCTACCATCGGTATGCTCGGGATCATGGATCATCCCGACCAGATGACCACCCTTGATTTCAAATCAACAGGGGATATCCTTGTCCTGCTCGGACATGTCGGGGATGACCTGGGTTCATCCGAATATTTGCGCCTTGTCGCGGGAGTCCCGGTTTCTCCTGCCCCCGCCTTTGATCTGGATCAGGAGGTCCGGATTCAGTATCTGGCCAGGGCGCTGATTCGGACTATCGGAGTTGCGTCCGCCCATGACGTATCGGACGGCGGCCTTTTCACGGCTTTGGTCGAGGCAGCGATGCCGGAAGGCCTGGGATTTGACATCCACACACCCGATCTGGTGCGCAAGGATGCCTTTCTGTTCGGCGAATCCCAGGGGCGATTCCTGTTCAGCATGGATCCGGACCAATGGTCGCAAGCTGAATCTTTCTTTAAAAAAGAAGGAGCGCCTTACCGGGTCCTGGGCCATGTGACGGAAGGCAACTTACGGATAGACGATGAAGACTTCGGTCATGTCGATACCTGGAAAGACCGCTATGACGACACTTTGCCGGCCATTA
>JAGFIW010000284.1 GCA_024103195.1 Saprospiraceae bacterium
TTTCCAAACCTTCCCGCCTGTCCGGATTCGGAGCTATTGCTGGCGGAAGGTAATGGCCACTCCGTTGATGCAATACCTTTTTCCCGTCGGAGGTGGACCGTCGTCAAACACATGTCCGAGATGTCCGTCGCACTGGGCACACCGGACTTCTGTCCGGACCATACCGAAAGACCGGTCCTCGATTTCGGTCAAATGGTGGGGATTCACCGGAGCTCCGTAGCTCGGCCAGCCGGTGCCCGAGTCAAACTTGTCCCTGGTGGAAAAGAGATGAAGCCCACATCCGGCACAATGGAATTCCCCCTCTTCCTTGATATCCAGAAAGGCACAGGTAAACGGTCGTTCCGTCCCGTGATGACGAAGGACACGGTAAGCATCGGGGGAAAGTTTCGCTTTCCATTCTTCGTCGGAAAGCACCACTTTGGGTAAGGTATCCTTTCCGTTAAACCAATTAGCTGTTTCCATGGGTGTAGCGGGTTTGTCGGGTTGTTTTTGCGCACAGGACGGGAGTACCCCTGCCAACAGCAAAAAGAAGAAGCCCGTCATTCTGGTTTTCATGCCTTGATGGTTAACCGGATCAGCGGCGGCGTGTCCTCGGTGCATTCCACTCCTCTTTTTGGGCAAATGCCACGATAATCCGGATTAGATTGACGATGGATATGAATACGAGATAGGCGAAACTGACCACGAAAAAAAGCCATCTGAATGATCCCGCTTCATGGATACTGATCCCCGAATCCCACCAGGCGAGAAGACCTCCGAAAACGGCCAGTACCGCATATCCCAAAACGGATTGGTTCCAGTATCGGGTGGAATGCGTGGAAGCCAGACAAAAAATACTGTTGAACAAGGCGTACAACAACATCACTGCCGTAATGACCACCCATGGCAACCGCTGTCCGAAGGCGCCAGGTCCCTCGGGCTGCACAAACTGGAGTATCCCCAAAAAGAATACAATCAAGCCGGCACTGACCACGACTTGCAGAAACGGTCGGTGGGCCTTTTCCAAAAAGGTACGGTGTTCCGGGCCGCCCTGGGCCTGAACGGGAGCAGAGTCGGTATCAAACATGGGGGACCGGGATTTCCAATGGTTCGGCGATCAGATCATATTCCATCGCGTCCCGGATGACCACCCGGGCAAAATCGCCGATCCGGAAGTGCCGGTCGGGACTTTGGATGATCACTTCATTGTCCACTTCCGGACTGTCCGCTTCCGTGCGTCCATACCAGGCACCTGATTCGAAACGGTCAATCATTATTTTTTTAACCGCCCCGACCTGCGAAAGGTTCTTCTCCAGGGAGATTTCCCGCTGGATATCCATGATCCGGTTGGCCCGTTCCGCCTTCACCTCCTCGGGTACGTCGTCTTTCGCTTCCCAGGCACGGGTATCCTCTTCGTGCGAGTAGGTAAAGACGCCAATCCGGTCAAAGCGCATTTCTTCCACAAAGGCACAGAGTTCATCAAATTCCTCTTCCGTCTCTCCGGGATATCCGACCAGGAAGGTCGTCCTGAGTGCAATGCCCGGGACCTTTTCCCGAATGGCATGAACGAGTTCACGGGTTTCGGCTTGCGTGATCTGGCGACGCATACGATTCAATACACTGTCTGAAGCGTGCTGAAGGGGCATGTCGAGATAAGGGCACACCTTGGGCTCGCGGGCCATTACATCCAGCACCTCCATCGGGAACTTGTGCGGATAGGCATAATGCAAGCGGATCCACTCGATACCCTCCACGCGGCAGAGCGCCGTGATCAAGGCCGCCAATTTGCGCTCCTTGTACAAATCCAACCCGTAATACGTCAGCTCCTGGGCGATGAGAATGAGCTCTTTGACCCCTTGGGACGCCAGATTTTGCGCTTCCCTGACCAAATCCTCGACAGGCCGGGATACATGACCGCCCCGCATGAGGGGAATGGCGCAGAAGGAACAGGTCCGGTTGCAGCCCTCCGAGATCTTGAGATAGGCAAAATGAGCCGGTGTGAATACCTTCCTTTCGCCGAGCAGCTCCTGTCGGTAATCGGCCTGGAATCTCGCCAAAAGCCCGGGCA
>JAGFIW010000012.1 GCA_024103195.1 Saprospiraceae bacterium
CCCATTCTGCCGACACCGCTGTCTCCAAGGGCAATGGCGCCGCCCAATGCCCGGTGACGGGTGCCACCCGGGCGCCGATCGCTGCCGGTGGTACGACCAACCGCGACTGGTGGCCCCACCAGCTCAACCTGGGCATTCTCCACCAACACGCACCGGCCTCCAATCCTATGGATCCGGACTTTGACTACGCCAAAGCGTTCAAAAGCCTCGACTATCCCGCGCTCAAAGCCGACCTGCACAAATTGATGACCGACTCCCAGGACTGGTGGCCGGCCGATTACGGCCATTACGGAGGACTTTTCATCCGCATGGCCTGGCACAGTGCCGGCACCTATCGCACCGCCGACGGACGCGGGGGGGGAGGCACCGGCAACCAGCGGTTCGCTCCCGTCAATTCCTGGCCCGACAACGGCAACCTCGACAAGGCTCGTCGCCTGCTTTGGCCCATCAAGCAGAAATACGGCAACAAGATCTCCTGGGCTGACCTCTTCATCCTCGCCGGCAATGTGGCTCTTGAGTCCATGGGTTTCAAGACGTTCGGTTTCGGAGGCGGCCGCGCAGACATCTGGCAGCCGGAAGAGGACATCTATTGGGGCAAGGAAGCCGAATGGCTGGGCGACAAGCGCTACAGCGGCGACCGCCTGCTGGAAAATCCCCTGGCTGCCGTACAGATGGGACTGATTTATGTCAACCCCGAAGGCCCCAACGGGCAGCCCAGTGTCCTCGCCTCGGCCAAAGACATCCGGGAGACCTTCAAGCGCATGGCGATGGATGACTACGAGACGGTGGCCCTGATCGCCGGCGGTCACACATTCGGCAAGACGCATGGCGCCGGAGATGCCGCCCTTGTGGGCCCGGAACCCGAGGCGGCTCCGCTCGAAGCCATGGGCCTCGGCTGGATCTCGGCCCACGGCACCGGCAAAGGCGATGATACCATCACCTCCGGCATCGAAGGGGCATGGACCGCCCACCCGACCCGATGGGACATGGAGTATTTCGACATCCTGTTCGGCTACGACTGGGATCTGGTGAAAAGTCCTGCCGGCGCCTGGCAATGGGTGCCCGTCAATCCCGACCCCAAGCATCTCGTCCCTGCCGCCCACGACCCGTGCAAAAAGGTGACCACCATCATGACCACCGCCGACCTGGCGCTGCGGATGGATCCGGCGTACGCCAAAATCTCCCGCCATTTCCACCAAAATCCGGAAGAGTTTGCCGATGCCTTTGCCCGTGCCTGGTTCAAACTGACCCACCGCGACATGGGCCCCCGGGCCAGATATCTGGGACCGGAAGTACCGGCCGAAGAATTGATCTGGCAGGATCCTGTCCCCGCTGTGGACCATCCCCTTGTCGATGACAAGGACCTGGCCGGTCTGAAGGAAAAAATTCTTTCCTCCGGACTGAGCGTGTCCGAGTTGGTATCGACGGCCTGGGCTTCTGCCTCCACCTTCCGCGGCAGCGACATGCGGGGCGGTGCCAACGGCGCCCGTATCCGGCTGGAACCGCAACGCGGATGGGAAGCCAACCAACCGGACCAGCTTGCCAAGGTGCTCGGCGTACTGGAAGGGATTCAAAAATCCTTCAACGCCTCGGCGGCCGGTGGCAAAAAGATCTCTCTGGCCGACCTCATCGTGCTGGGGGGATGTGCCGCCGTGGAAAAAGCGGCCCGCGACGCCGGTCATCCTGTGACCGTCCCCTTCGCGCCCGGACGCACCGACGCCTCGCAGGAACAGACGGATGTGGAGAGCTTCTCCTGGCTCGAACCGGAGGCCGACGGATTCCGCAACTACCGCAAAACAGCCTACACCGTCAAACCGGAAGAAATGCTGGTGGACAAGGCCCAACTCCTCACGCTAAGCGCTCCCGAAATGACCGTGCTGGTGGGTGGTCTGCGGGTCCTCGGCGCCAACACCGGAGGTTCGAAACACGGGGTGTTCACCCAACGCCCGGGACAACTCACCAACGACTTCTTCGTGCATCTGACGGACATGGGGACGGTGTGGCATCCCGCCGCGGACAATCCGGATGTTTTCGAAGGTCGCGACCGCAAATCCGGTGCGCTGAAGTGGACGGGAACGCGGGTGGATCTGGTGTTTGGCTCCAACAGCCAACTCCGGGCCCTTTCGGAAGTTTATGCCCAGAATGACGCGAAAGAAAAATTCGTCCGTGATTTTGTCGCTGCCTGGAACAAGGTCATGCATCTCGATCGCTTCGATCTGGAATAAGGGTGGCCAAATCCCTACTCGACAAAAGGCGGTCCGGTGACGGGCCGCCTTTTTTTCGTGTAATGGCCGGGTTTGTATTGCTGGAGTGAGGGATCATGACCCCTGTCATGTGGAAATTGGAATAATAAAGGGTTGCGACAGGCTGCCCTCCCTTTTGACACCAGGAACTGACCAGTGTATTTCCTTACTCGTTGGTTTTGCAGGGCTGCAATTTGATCCTTCGGGTGACGGTATGTCCGGTGCCGGGCTGCCCTACGGATTCTGCTTGCGGATAAGTGACAAAGGCCCGGCCCAGCGCATGCAGGACTGGGTCTGTCTCCCGGCAGTCCGCCCTACCCCACTCGGCCAGCTACATCAACATGGTATCCTGGGACAACTCATTGGGAGCGAAGGAAAAGAAATTTGGATATATCATACTAATCTGTTAATTTTACAAAAATGAAAACCTCATTCTAAATTAACCGATTTCAGGTATTTAATCCACTCGTCAT
>JAGFIW010000047.1 GCA_024103195.1 Saprospiraceae bacterium
GTGTCACCCCACCGGATCTGGAGGGCCAATGATTGACCCATACATGCAAGGTGTCACCGCGTCGATGCCTGATGCGGGCATAGAGGATGTCCCGCGTGGGGGAGATCATTCCGGACGAAAAGGCGACTTGCGTGTCTGCCGCCAGCAAATCCCTTCTCACCAGCAGCGCAACGTCAATGCCTCTTTCGTCCGGGCTTTCTTGGTGGATGATGTCCCAGGTGTGGGCCGCGAGGAAGGGGTGGGCGATAAGGTCCTCCAGGACCTTCCGGTTTTCGACCTCCGCCAGGCCGATCAAAGACGCCGGACCGGTGGCCTGCAGGACGCGCGCAATGCGTTCCAGCTTGATCATGTACCGCTCTTCCGTCCATTTCTTCTGCCCGGCAGGGGTGAATTCATCATCGTCACATTCGGGGTCGTTGACGGTGTCAAACAGGTTTTCCACGTTGTAGAAGGCAACCCGCAGGTGGTCGGCAGCCGGTACGCGGCAGCCGGAAAGGCACAGCCCTCCAATGGTCAGGCCGGCGAGTCCGATGATCGGGAGGAGGGACGGTTTCACAAGCGGGCAGTACGTTGTCGAAGGGCATGGTCACACAAGACCAGGGCCGTCATGGCTTCCACGATGGGAATTGCGCGTGGCAGCACACAGGGATCATGCCGGCCTTTGGCTTCCACGATGACCGACTGTCCTTCCTTGTTGACACTGGATTGGGGCAAACGAATGGTGGCCACGGGTTTGAAGGCTGCTCTGAACAGAAGGGGCATGCCGTTGGTGATGCCCCCCTGGATGCCGCCGCTGTGATTGGTCGCGGTGCGGATACGGCCGTCCTCATCGCGGACAAACGCATCGTTGTGCCGGGAACCGGTCAGCCAGGTGCCCTCGAACCCCGATCCCGTTTCAAAGCCCTTGCAGGCGTTGATGCTCAGGATGGCCTTGCCGAGGTCGGCGTGGAGCTTGTCGAAGACCGGTTCGCCCCACCCGGGAGGGCAACCGTCCACACGACAGCGGATCACGCCTCCGGCAGAATCGCCCTCGTCGCGCAGTTGTTCCAGGTATGCGGCCATGCTTTCGGCCGATGCGGGGTGGGGACAACGCAGGGGATGGCGGTCCACCTCTTCACGGGAATACGGTCCCCAATCCGGCGGCATGGCCTCCCGGCCGATACGCTCCACCCATGCCGAAAGGGTGACGCCATATTCACCGAGAATTTTACGCGCCACAGCGCCGGCAGCTACCCGGGCAGCAGTCTCCCTGGCAGATGCCCTGCCTCCGCCACTGCTGTCGCGCAAGCCGAATTTTTCCATCCAGGTAAAATCGGCGTGTGAGGGCCTGTACACGTCACGAAGCGGATCGTAATCGGCCGGCCGGGCATCCCGGTTTTCAATGACCAAAGCCAGCGGAGTACCCAGGGTGAATCCGTCCCGGATGCCCGAAAGGATGCGGACGGTGTCCTCCTCCTGCCGGGAGGTGGTATAGGCGGATTGTCCGGGCCGCCGGCGGTCCAGATCGGGTTGGATGTCGGCTTCGGAAAGGGCAAGACCGGCGGGACATCCATCAATGACGACACCGATGACCGGTCCATGCGATTCGCCGAAGGTATGGATCCGGAAGATCCGTCCGAAACTGTTGCCGCGCATACCAGAGGGGTTCGGACAAAGATAACCGGATTTGGAGGGCTTCCGGTGCCGGGATATCTTTGCCGGTATCCGCCATGAAACTCTATCCTGAAGGCCTGTTGGAGACTCTTGAGTTCAACCGTATCCGGGAACTCACTGCCGAACGCTGTGCCGGGCCCGTGGCCGCCGACGCCGCCCTGACACTCCTTCCCGGAAGGGATCTGCCGTCCATTCGTCGGGCCCTGGCGGAAACCGATGAGGCCTCCCGCACCTTCGAAGGTCCCGAACCCATGCCTTTTGGCGCTTATGCCGATATCCGGGATACCTTTCGGTTGCTGGAGATAGCGGATTATGTCCTGGATCCGGAGGATTTGCTTCAGTACCGCGTTTTGCTCCGCATTCATGCCGGCCTTCATCAGTGGATGACCGATGAGCGCGCCAGGATCTATCCGGTGCTGGGCGAATGGGTGCGTGGCCTTGCCTTTGAATCCCTGCCGCTGGTGTCGCTGGATCGTGTTTTTGACGATAAAGGCGACGTCGTGGATGACGCTTCGCCGGCGCTCCGCCAAATCCGGAGGAACATGGCGGCCCGGCAAGCGGAAATGGATCGCCAATTCAGTGCCTTGGTCCAGGAATACCGCAAACAGGGTTGGCTGACCGAATCGGGCGAAAGTATTCGCAACGGGCGACGGGTGTTGACCGTGCCGGTCGAGCACAAGCGCAAAATCAAGGGCATCATCCACGATGAATCGGCTTCGGGCCGCACCGTATTTCTGGAACCCGAGCGCATGGTCGAGCTCAACAACGAGTTGTTTGACCTGGAATCGGAAGAGCGACAGGAGATCCTCAGGATTCTGCGGCAGTTGTGCCATGAGCTGAGGGTATTTCTGCCTTACTTCCGGGAACTGTTCCGTTTTGTCTCCCGGTTTGATCTGGTCAGGGCCAAGGCTTTGGTGGGCCGGATGTATGGGGGCCATTGCCCGGACATGGTGGAACAGCCGGAGGTCACTTTGCACAAGGCGCGGCACCCCCTGCTGGTCATTCGGTTTAAAGAACAGGGCAAAACGGTGGTCCCCTACGACCTGACCCTCGATCGCCGCCACCGGATTCTCGTACTCAGCGGACCCAACGCGGGTGGCAAGTCCATCACCATGAAGAGTGTGATGCTGTTGCAGATCATGGTGCAGACCGGATTTCTCGTCCCGGTAGGGCCCGGGAGCCGGTTTCCGGTCTTCCACAAATTCTTTGCGGATATCGGCGATCAGCAATCCCTCGAGGACGATCTCAGCACATACTCTTCCCGCCTGCGCAACATGCAGGTGTTCCTCCGGGACGCCGACCGCCGTACCCTGCTGGCGCTCGACGAATTCGGGTCGGGCACCGATCCACAGATCGGGGGCGCCATTGCCGAGGCTTGCCTGAAGGCTCTGAACAAAAAGCAGGTCATGGGCATCGTCACTACGCATTACAGCCAATTGAAGCTGTTCGCTCACCGGCAACCCGGCATCATCAACGGAGCCATGATCTTTGACCAGGAACATTTGCAGCCTTCCTATGTGCTGCGGGTGGGCCAGCCGGGATCTTCCTATGCTTTCGAGATTGCCGCCTCCAGCGGATTGCCCGCAGAAGTGATCCGGGAGGCCCAGTCAAAGTCCGGTGACCACAGCAGGGATTTGGAGCGGCTTCTGGTCCAATTGCAACAGGAACGGCTCGAGCTGGAAGGCCGGTTGGAACACACCCGGCAACGGGAAGTTCGCCTGGATCAATTGATCCGCAATTACGAAGCCATGTTCGGGGAACTCGAGTACCAGCGCAAGCGGTTGAAAGTTGAAGCCAAAGAGGTGGCACTGCAGCAAAAATCCCGGGAAGCCCAGGAGATCGAACAGCTGTTCAGGGAATTGAAGGAAGAGCGGAGACTGGAAAAAGTGCAGGAGCGCCGGGATCAATTGAAGCGGGAGCAGGAGCGTCTGAGGGAGCAGGTCGCTTCGGAGCGTCAGGAAGCCGTTTTGCTGGCGCCGGAAGCGGCTGGAGGTGGGGTGGAGCCGATCAGGGTAGGGGGGTATGTCCGGGTGCGTGGCGGCGGCGCGATCGGGCAGGTGCTCGCCATTGAAAAGCGGAAGGCCCGGATCGCACTCGGCGAGATGACCGTGGTGGTGGACCTCAGGGAGCTGGAGGGTGTCCAGGAGCCGTTGGAGGCCAAAACCGCCCGTACGGTCACCCTTAGGGACGAACCGGGTGGCCCGTCCACCCGACTGGATATCCGGGGATTCAAGAAAGAGGAGGCATTGCGGGTCCTGGAACTGTTTCTGGACCAGGCCTTGTTGCAGTCGACCCGCTCGGTGAGGATCCTGCACGGTTTGGGAACGGGCGCTCTCCGAAGGACGGTATGGGAAAAGGCCAGGGAATACAAGGACATCCGTTCGATCGAACCGGCCGCGCCGGAGGATGGGGGCGAAGGGGTGACCATCCTTCGGTTTGGCTGATCACCCCCTTGTCCCCGAAAGGGGAAGCCTTTTACCGGTGGATTTCCACGCCGGCAAAATGGAAAGCGCCTTCAATCCGCGCATTCTCGTCGGAGTCGGAACCGTGAACGGCATTCTCTCCGATGCTGGTGGCATATTTGGCCCGGATGGTGCCGGGTTCGGCTTTGGACGGATCCGTGGCGCCGATGAGCTGGCGGAAGTCCTCCACCGCATTTTCTTTTTCCAGGATGGCCGCCACGATGGGGCCTGAGGACATGAAGGCGACCAACTCACCGTAAAAAGGCCGCTCCTTGTGGACCGCATAAAATTCGCCGGCTTTCTGGGCCGACAGCCGGGTGAATTTCATCGCCACGATGCGAAATCCGCCAGCCTGGATGTCGGCGAGGATGGATCCGATGTACCCGTTGCGGACGGCATCCGGCTTGATCATTGTAAATGTCTGACTGACAGCCATTATTAGTTATGTTTTTTGTTAAAGTATCGCCTTTTGGCGGTGCAAAGGTAGGCATATGCTGGATGACTACCAAAGAAGGTTGTATTTTTGTGGCCCCAAAGACGGGGCGCCCCATGGAACTCAATGATCTTCAATCTTTTTTGCGGACACCCCGGGACATCGTCATCCTGAGCCACCGCAATCCGGATGGAGATGCGGTGGGTTCATGCCTCGCACTGGGGCATCTCCTCGAAGGCATGGGCCATACCGTGAGGATTTTCCTGCCCTCCGAATACCCACCCGTTTACAACTGGCTGCCCGGCATCGACCGGATTCGCATCCACGATGTGCATGCCGAGGAAATCGATCCGGTCCTGCGCCGCGCCGAAGCCCTGTGGATGCTGGATTTCAACGCGCTGGACCGCATTGACCGCATGGGCGAGATCATCCACGAGCGGGACGATATCCTTCGGGTCCTGATTGACCACCACATTGACCCCGAACCCATCGCCGATGTGATGGTCACGGATACAGAGGTGTCATCCACCTGCGAACTCCTGTGGGACTTCATCGGGGATATGGGCTGGAAGAACAGCGTGAATCTGTCGGTGGCTCAGTGCCTGATGACGGGCATCCTGACCGATACGGGTTCGTTCCGGTACAATACCCGACCGCCCCTGTTCCACAAGGTCGCCGACCTGTTGGCCAAAGGGGTCGATCTCAACGA
>JAGFIW010000067.1 GCA_024103195.1 Saprospiraceae bacterium
TTCTTGGTGGCGACAAACATGATCTTGCGACCCGATTTGGCCAGTTGGCGGGCGTAGTCGGCCGCGCGGCTGAGGCAATCCTGGGTGCGATTGAGGTCAATGATGTGGATACCCTTGCGCTCCATGAAGATATAGGGCTGCATCCGCGGGTTCCACTTGCGCTTGAGGTGGCCGAAATGCGCACCAGCCTCGAGCAGTTCCTTATATAGCGCGTTGTCCATAAGATGTCCGTTGAGGGATGATTAACGTTTGGAGAACTGGAAGGATTTGCGGGCCTTGGGTTTGCCGAATTTCTTGCGCTCGACCTCGCGGGAATCCCGCGTCAGGTACTTCTTCTCCTTCAGCGAAGGCTTGAACTCCTCGTTCAGCTTGACCAGCACCCGCGAAACCCCGAGGCGAACGGCTTCGGCCTGCCCCTTGAATCCACCGCCCAGTACATTGACGACGAGATCGTATTCGGCGGCCTGGAGGCCCACCGTCTGAAGCGGATCGGTCACCCGGCTCTGGATATGCGGCATAGGGAAATACTCGGCCAACGGGCGCCCGTTGATCTCGATCTTGCCATTGCCCTTACGCAGGTACACGCGGGCCACCGAGGCCTTGCGTCGTCCGACAGCATTGATGAAATCCATACCTGATTAGAATTTGAGGGGTTCGGGTTTCTGGGCGCCGTGGGGATGCTCGGCACCGTTGTAGATGAAAAGCTTGCGGTACATGGCCCGGCCGAGCTTGGTCTTGGGCAACATGCCCTTGATGGCATGCTCCAGGATACGCTCCGGCTTCTTGGCCAACACGTCGGCAGGGGTGCGCGACTTCTGACCGCCCGGATACAGCGAATAAGTGAGATATTGCTTCTGCAGCATCTTCTTGCCCGTGAAACGGACCTTGTCCGCATTGAGGATGATCACATAATCGCCGGTGTCCACATGAGGCGTGTAGTCGGGACGGTGCTTGCCGCGCAGAATGGCGGCAATCTGGGAACAAATCCGGCCCACAACCTGGCCTTCAGCATCCACAACGTACCAACGACGCTGCACCTGCTCTTTTTTGGCCGATTCCGTGCGGTAACTGAGCGTATTCACGATAGGTCTTTTTACGGAGGTTAACAGGGTTTCTCCAAAGCGGATGCAAAGGTAGACCGATTTGGGCGAACCAACAAGCATTTTTTCAAAAAAAATTTCAACCCCCCCTTTCTAACCATTTGAAAAACAGCGAAAATTTGGACCCGTTTTGAAGACCATCCCTCTCCGGATACCGCCAGCCCGGTTCTTTCCGTAAGTTTGACGGGCACATCCTCCCATGCCCTCCCTCCGCCGTTTCCCTCTCGCCCTGGCCCTCTTCCTCTCCGTGATGTCCTGCTCGCACAACGACCCGCCACCCCCGGAAAAAGCGCTCATCCGCTTCCGCCACACCACCGACCTGCCCTCCCTGTCCGGGCTCGAACGCTACGGCGACCATTATTTCGCCATCGGCGACGACCACCCCTACCTCCTTTCCCTCGACAACGAAGGCATACTCCTGCATCGCTGGCCCCTCACCGGATTGCCGGCCACCTTTACCCTCCCCAAAGCCGAAAAACCCGACCTCGAAGCCATCACCCTCGCCACCGGGCCGGAGGGACCACGCCTCCTCCTCTTTGGTTCGGGCAGCCTCTCCCCCCGGAGGGATGTGCTCTACGCCGTGGACCCCGAAGACCCCACCCGGCAGGAAGTCTTTCCACTCACCGGCTTCTATGCCCTTCTCCGGCAGAAAACCGGATCCACCCCCGATCAATGGAATATCGAAGCCGCCTCCGTGGCCGGCAACGACCTCATCCTGCTCAACCGGGGCCTCAACCAGGTGATCCGCCTCGACATCTCCGCCTTCTGGAACTACCTCCTACAGCCCGACACCCTACTGCCCGTCAGCCACACCACCATCCGGTTGCCGGCCCTGAACGGCATCCCATGCGCCTTCTCCGGGGCCTGCCGGCAAACCGGCACGGACCACCTGCTCTTCACGGCCGCCGCCGAAGATACCCCCAACTGGATCGAGGACGGCCCCGTCGCCGGAAGCCTGATCGGAGCGCTGCACGTGCCTCCTTCCGGACCGGTCTCCCTGCTGTGGTGGCGCCATTGGGAAGGCCCGTCAGCCCTGCCGCCGTTCAAGGCGGAATCCATCGCCCCGGCCCCCGGCAACAACCCCACATCACCGGACTATCTCCTCGTCACCGACAGCGATGGCGGCCCCTCCGAATGGATCGGCCTGACCCTTCAGCCCGCCAACGACTGAACCAGCGCCACACCGGCATACCACAACATCACGCCGCACAGCGCCAGCTTGAGCAGGACACCGGACAAAAACCCGACAAAGGAGCCCCAGGCCGCACGGGTGGCCTTTGACGTGCTCTGGCCCGCGAGGATCTCGCCGGCCAGTCCGCCCAGAAACGCCCCCACAAACACCCCCCAGGGGCCCATGGTCATGCCCACCAGCAAACCCAGTGTACTGCCCCAAATCCCGAATTTCGTCCCTCCAAACCGCTTGACGCCCCACACCGGCACAATCATGTCGATGACCGTCACCAGTACCGTCAATATCCCCATCGTCCACAATACCTTGTCCGAAAAGTCGGCAAACCGGCTCCAATGCAACAGTAAAAGGCCCAGGAAACTCAACGGAGGACCCGGCAAAGGAAGGACCGATCCGATCAGACCGACCAACAAGGCCACCAGGGCCAGGATCAACAACAGGATGTCCAATACCATGGCATGTCAGCCGGACAACAACAGGTGTCCGCCCTGTGGACGAAGGTAGGCCGGCATCGCCAAATGACGGCTTTCCGGGGACGCAAGACGGGTCGGGTCAGTTGACCTGGCTGATCTTGCGCACCACTTTGTACACCCGCGTGTAGGCATCCACCTCTTCCTCGAAAGGGTCGTGCTCGAGGTAATTGGCCGAAATGAGCCTGAGCTGGGCGATCCGGCCCCGCTTGTCAGGGAGGGTCTGGACGTACTTGACCCACAGCGAACCGTTGATCCGGACGGCGTAGATCTCGTTGTCCCTGATCTGCTCGAGGCGCTCCACCGGCTTGCACACCACGATGTCGCCGCTTTGGATGACCGGCTCCATACTGTTGCCCTGGATGGGGAAAGCCACCAGGTCATCGCCCTGCAACCCGGGGATACTGAAATAATCCAGCGATTCCCGTTCGAAGCTGTCGGGACCGATCGTGGAACCCGCAAACGCCTGGGCGCTGGTAAAGAGGATCTGGCCACCGGCCGGACGTACCGGAGCCACCGTTACCGGATCGATGCCGAAGGGGGTGCCTTTGCCGTAGAGCAACCAGTTTTCATTGACCCCGTACTCCCGGCAGATCGTGCGGGCGTGATGGTAATCGATCACCCGGCGGTCGTCCGGGTTGAGGAAAGCCCGGATGATGTGCCCGTAGCCTTTCTTGCCGAGAATCCGCTGGGCGAAATCACCCATACCCTTACCGTCGCGGTCGTTTTTGACAATGACTCCGCGGCTTTCCAGCATCCCGAAGACCTGGATGAACCGCTCGTTCAACTGGCGTCTGTCTTCCGTGATCATACCCTTTTTTTAAACAAAAAATACGGTGTCGGGCAAAGATAACACCTTTTGTTTGATTTGGGCGAATTTCGGTCATTCTTTTCCGGAAGCCGCCGGATCTTCTGCCGGAGTTGTCCCGTCAGACAGGGCCGTACGGCGGCGTTTCAGATGGCTTTGCAGCCAGGCAGGGATGATGATGGCACCGGCAAAAAGGTAGAAATAATAGGCCATCAATCGCCAGATGGAGGCGATGACCAGGGCGATGCCCCTCGGCACGAAATCGGACAGGAAGCCGCCGAAGACATACTCGGCAAATCCCGAGCCTCCCGGGGTGGGACTGAACGCCATGATCACCAGCATGGCCATCAGCCGGCTGAACAACTGCGCCTGGTGGCCGAAACTCAGGTCCGGTTCCGGCACGATACCGTTGATCAGCGCGCTCAGCACGAGAAACTTGCACGACCAGGCCACCACCGTGGCCCCGAAAGCCCTCAGGTGAAAGGAAAAAGGATGGCGGGCCAGCTCCCGGGAAGCGGCAATGATGTCATTACCGGTGTCGATCGCCTGGTGGCGGAAGCGGCGGAAAAACCGGTTGTAGGTCAGGATGACCAGGATGCGTTTGAACTGGTTGGGGTTGCGGAAGAGGCCGTAAAAGAAGAAACCGCCGTAAGCAGCCATCACCAGATAGGTCGCCACGAAAGTCCACCCCCAGCCGTCCACATCGAAAAAACTGGCCATGCCGGGCCGGATCATGGACGAACCGAAAAACATGTACAGGATGGGTAGAAATCCGATGAAAAAGATGGTGTCCAGCACCACCGTATGGACCACGATCGTGGCCGTACGCGCAAAAGGCAGGTTTTCGCGCGACAGGACAAACAGCGCCACCGCCGAACCGCCGACAGCCGTGGGCGTAATGGCGCTGCTGAACTCCCAGATGAAGATGAGTTGGATGGATTTGCGCAACGAGAAAAATCCGTCGGACAGGATCTGCAGCCGCACGGCATACGCCAGGTGGCGCACGATCAACAACAGCGCCGCCAGGCCGATCCATCCCAGGGTGTGGAACGTCCAGTTGATCTTGGCAAATTCCTCCGGTTCAAACTGGCGCCACAACAAATAGGCAACAACCCCGATCCCGATCAGCACCGGAATGAGCAGCCGGGAAAAGCGCAGGGACCTGGCCACCTCGGCGCCGGCGGACTCGATCCTCTTGTCGTGGGACATCGATTGCAAATGACGGAAATTAAAGGGACACGACGGCCTCGGCCTGCCTGGCCTTCCGGCATCCGTGAAACAACCGTCCTCCCCCCTCGGGTTCATTGCCTTTGCGGCACCCCTTGCCTGAATGTCTGTGGGTCCAACCACCGAGGCGGGATCGCTTACCTTTGACACCGCGAATCGTATTCCATATGAAGCAGATCGGCATCATCGGCAGCGGCGCCATGGGAGCGGGAATCGCCCAGGTGGCGGCAGCGGCGGGCCACGACGTCGTCATCTATGACGCCCGTGAAGACGCCCTCACCACCGCCCGCGACCGCCTCCACGAAACCCTGGGCAAACTGGTGGCCAAAGGCAAAATGTCCGCCTCAGACAGCACGGCCCTGTTCGGCCGCATCGCATGGGCCGGCACCCTTGGTGCCCTGCGGGACAGCGACCTCGTCATCGAGGCCATCGTCGAGGACGAAGGGGTCAAAAAAGAAGTCTTCCGCGCGCTTTCCGCCCTCGTGTCCGATCAGGCCGTCATCGCTTCCAATACCTCTTCGCTGTCCGTCTCGGCCCTCGCTTCCGCCTGCCAAAAACCAGAGCGATTTCTCGGTCTGCACTTCTTCAATCCGGCGCCCCTGATGCCCCTGGTGGAAGTGATCCCCGCCCTGCAGACCGATCCCGGCCTCCCCCCCCGGCTGAAGGCCCTGATGGACCAATGGGGCAAACGTCCCGTCCTGGCGCGCGACACCCCGGGATTTATCGTCAACCGCATCGCCCGTCCCTACTACAGCGAATCCCTCCGCATCCTCGAGGAAGGCATCGCCACAGCTCCCCAGATCGACCGCATCCTGAAAGAGGAGGGCGGATTCCGCATGGGCCCCTTCGAACTGATGGATTTCATCGGCCACGATGTCAACCTGGCCGTGACCGAATCCGTCTGGCGGGCCTGTCACCATGAACCGCGCTACCAGCCGTCCTTCACCCAGCGCCGCCTCGTGGATGCCGGCTGGCTGGGCCGCAAGAGCGGACGCGGATTTTATGACTACCGGGAGGGCACCCCGGCGCCTGACCCGGAGGAGATCCCGGCCTCCGAGCGCACCGCCGTCTTCGAGCGGGTGCTGGCCATGCTGATCAACGAAGCCGCTGATGCCTGGTACTACCGGGTGGCCGACCGCGACGCCATTGACCTCGCCATGACAATGGGTGTCAACTATCCCAAAGGCCTGCTGCGTTGGGCGGATGATTGGGGCATCTCCGCCGTGGTGACCGTGCTCGACCGCCTGTTCCACTACTACCACGACCCGCGCTACCGCTGCAGCCCGGGTTTGCGTCAAATGTCAGCCCGCAGCGAGCGGTTCTGGCCCGAAAACGACCCGGATCATGGATGACCGCCAGCGCACCGTGGCCACCCGGGTGGTGGACAAAATGATGGCCGGCGATGCTTTCAGCCAATGGCTCGGTATCGAACGGCTGGAGGAAGGCGCCGGTCACTGTACCCTGCGGATGACGGTCAAGGAGGAAATGCTCAACGGATTTTCCATCGCTCATGGCGGCATCTCTTATGCCCTCGCCGACAGCGCGCTGGCCTTTGCCTCCAACGGACACGGCCTGAAGGCGGTGTCCGTAGAGACATCGATTTCCCACCTGCGACCGGTCAAGGCCGGAGACATCCTCACCGCCACCGCCATCGAGGACCACTGCAGCCGGAAGATCGGCGTGTACCGCGTGGAAGTCCACAACCAGGCCGGTCAGTTGGTAGCGCTCTTCAAAGGCACCGTGTACCGGACGGGAGAGGAGTGGCTGGAAGGGTGAAAGTCCGGATCAGGGTGCCGAAATCAGGTCCGGGTAGATATCGAGGGGGATAGAGCCTTTGAGGTGTCCGGAAGCATTCAAGGTCAGAATTAAGAAATACCCGCCCGAAAACAGGGATCACCGCCTGGTGGGACAGGAAGGCCGTGTTGAGCATGACCATTTCATTCATAATATTATGGGGCTGAAAGGGCAGCATGCGGTTTCCTATCTTTGACGGGATTCACCCTCCCTGCATTTCCCTATGAAAACAGCCGCATCCCTCCTGGTCTGGACAGCCCTTGGTCCCGCCCTTTACGCCCAGATTACCATCACTAATGCCACCTTCCCGGTGGCCGGCGATACCTTTCACCTGGTGGTGGATAACAACCCGGGAATCATCGGTTCGATCACACCACCCGGGATGCAGGATTGGGATTTCACCGGACTCAAATCCGATGCCACCCAAACCCTGATCTACCGGCCGGCCTGGGAGGGTAGCGCCGGATCCCAATTGCCGGAAGCCACGCTGGTTTCCATCCCAAAGGCATTCACCGAGCGATATGACAAAGTAACCACTACGACGATCGAACAAGTGGCCTGGGCAGGACCTGACGGGTACGGCCTTGGTCTTGATGCCGTTTTCCGGTACAAACCGCCGCTGGTGGACCGTCGGGCGCCTTTGCAGTTTTTTGATATCCATGCAAGCTCTTCCGGTGTCCTGGAAGCCTTTCATCCCGATGATTTTCCGCCGTCATTCATCGCTTCCCTGCCGTTTCAGGCCGACTCATTCCGGATCCGGATCGCTGTCAGTTTTGTGGATGCCGTGGATGCCTTCGGTCAAATGAGTATCCCCGGCGGTACTTTCGAGGTGCTTCGTGTCAAACGCGTCGTCTACACCGAAACCCGCGTGGATGCCAAAATCAGTCCGCTCGGATGGCTGGATGTGACCGACCAGGTTATTCTATATACGGGCAACACGAAATTAGGCGTGGACACGACCGCCACGTATACCTTCCTCAGCCATTTGTCCAAAGAGCCCATTGCCCACGTGACCCTGGACAAGAATCAGGCATTTGCCACACAGATCGTGTATAAAAATACAGACCCTTTGTCCGCGTCCATACCGCCAACCATAGCACAACCTCCTACGGTACGCATATCGCCCAATCCCGCCGACCTTGAAGCCCGGATCCAATTTCTCCACCTCGCACCGGGCAATTACCAATTGGTGGGATACAATGCTGCCGGCATTACGGCTTTCCGGATACCCCTGTCACACACCGGGGGCCAACAAGATTATTTTCTTCCCTCCCCATTACCGGCCGGACTGTATATGGTTGTCCTGTATGACGGGGAGGGACAGATGGTCGTCCGGGACAAGTGGGTCAGGATTTGAATGAACCGGCATGGCGAGCCGCCCAAATTCACTGGCCGGCCAGCCAATCCATCGCTTCTTTAATGACCTCCTGCATGTGGCCTTTGACTCCCGTCACCCGGCCTTCCGCATCTCTGGTCCATTCGTTGAAGGAATGGTCATAGGGATAGACCTTGTAAATCAGGTTTTTCTTTCCGCTTTTCAGGCTTTCCAGATATAGATAGTCCGTCCCCAACACCGAAGTATTGCGATCCCGGGAAGCGGCAGCGATATAGACCGGTATATCGAGCGACAGGATGTTTTCTGTCGGGTTGTTTTGGGTAAAACTGCTCCATCGGAGATAGGTATGGCCGTACCACTCCTTGTCGGTGGCCAGCGGATCCGCATAAATCGCGGAAAACGATTCCAACAGGGAATCGATATTCATTTGGGCCTCTTCCACTGATATGACTTCGCATTGAGCATCGGTCCTGTTGTGGAGAATGAAGTCGAAAAATTGGTTGAGACCATTTCCTGCCATCAATATGGCATGGGTAATTCTGTCCTCCGAGGAAGCCAGTTTGGCGCCCACCTGAAATCCTTCGGAAATCCCCAGCACGGCCATTTTGGAGGTATCCACCACGTAATCGCGGACGACCCGGTCGAGGACCAGTCTGGCCGACTGCACCCTCCAGTCGAGGGAGAGTTTTTCCCTGTAGGTGGAAGGTGGGGCATAATAAGGACGCCCGCTGTCCATTTTGACCGAATCGATAAAGGGAACACCCGGCTTGCTGATGAGGACGATGTGGTAGTCTGCCGACAAGGCCATGAAGTCAAACACCACCGAACTGCCTATGCCGCGCTCGGTATATTGAAACAGCGGATACGGACCCGAACCGTCCAGATACAGCAGGACGGGTTTGGCCGCTCCGATGCTGTCGGCAGAGACATAATAATGGATTACACCCCATTTCTCGTCCCGGATGGTGTCCGCCCTGAAACCCAATCGCTCCGGCGTCACCGGCTGCCCCGGCAACCGAATTGACCCGACCGTCAGGAAGAAAAGAATCAGGAAATATTGAATACTCATGCCGTTTTCATATGATTATCATACACCATGTAGGGTCACCAATTTTGGTTAATTTGGTAAACGAGATCCCAATAAACAAGTTTGGGTTATTCCTACAAGAATTAAAACGTCTCACGCAACTGTCTGAACATTTCAATGGTATTCACACATGATATATTCAGTGCCCTGCATGCATCCGGAATTTTCACTTTACTTCGCCTGTTTGGCTCACTGACTTCCTGCGTTACCAACACTCTATGCACAGGATCAGCGAGGCAAAATGCCACCAGAAAAGCATCCGCCTCGCGTGCATCCAAAAATTCATTCAATGCATTTGGCAAATAGTGGTCACTTCTCGACATGGCCCAGTCAATGACATGTGCATAGAAATCCATTAAGACAGATGTGTCCATGAAAAAGCCCTCCGGTAAATGACCCCTGCACCAGGATTCAAGGACATCGTTCTTGTCATACAATTCTTTTTTTACTTTGTCAATGCTGATTATCCTTCCTTCCGATGCCAATTGCCTGACTTTGTTCCAAAAACCCGTAGCAACATCTATCGGGTAATTAATCCGATGCGCTTCGATAAAAAATTGCTGTCAATAACATAAACAGACATTCCGGTCACAAGTGTTTTGAAAAGAATTTTTCATACGTGTCTCCTTTCAGGCCAGTGAGTTTGCAAGCATCGCGATACAATAAACTTCCGGAATTTACCGCCTGAATTACATGACTGGCAAATGTGATGCTGATTCTCTTTTTGGTGGTTGCATAAAAATTGCCGCCAGAGCCCTGATTCTCTTTCTTTGCAAATTCTCGATTGGAATACGCTTCATAGAAATCAAAGAACCTATTCCGATTGATTTTGCCAGTATCCAATGCCCTCCGTGCAATTACAATTTCACTTACTTTGAAATAGCGGGCTGCATGACTGAAGTCATTGGTACTTTGTCTCCAGACTTCATCAAATTCCTGAGCAGGAACCAAAAACTCGGCAGCTACTTTGTCGCAAAGAATTTCAATCGGGTTATTGGCAGGTTGCAGCCTTCTGAAATCGAAACCTGCACTGTGGCCTGTCCAGATATGTGCAAGTTCGTGTAAAATGGTAAACATTTGTGCAGATTTGAAATCGGCATTATTCACGAACATGAATGGTGCATATTCATCCACCAAAACAAACCCCCTGCATTCATCCACCGGAATGGGTCGATGCGTATTGTTTTCAACGATTCCGTTGAAAATGGTGATGATACCTTTGTCTTCGATATGAAGCACCAGATGATCTTGTGCTTCCTGCCAGGTCCCAAACTGACTTGCCCAATTTTCAGGTAATTGTAATGTCTGCCGAATGTCCGTGACAATGGCATTTACATTATTGCTGTCCTTGAATTTCCCTACAAAAGGCAGTTGTTGAAAACCATTGTCCTTCAAATGGTTCTTCAACCAATCCTGCCTTTGCTGCAAAAGCAAAATGGTATCATACACATTAATACCTGGTCGGCCTCCATGATTTCCGCCAGTCCGGAAAAATGGAATGGGTAGTTGTTCCTGGGGAGGGTGGGGCAAAAAGAGATAGCCAAATGGGAGATACACTTTTTTGGAAAATTCTTCCAACTGCTTCACAGTCGGCTTCTTGTGGCCATCCAGCCATTCCAGAATTTTGGGAAACTTTTCGGCAAAAGCAGGTAACTCATAACCCGCCCGGGTGATGGCCCACGTAAGCATGTTGCTGTTTACATTTACCTCACTACTCATGGTTCAAATTTACTCATATTGTCTGTTCCATGTTCACGATGGAGCCATTGACTCAAAAAGCTCTTCTGAAATGTCCGATCTGTCCTCCGGTCCGGACAATATCACCTTTACCAAACGATCAAGGTTTGGTAAAGGTACTGACGTAACGTACAAGAAATTTACCTCATTATCACCGCACCACCAGCCGCGTGGCGGAGCTCTCCCCATCCGAAATCCGGATCCAGAACCAGGGATCCGGCGGCAAATCCGTCACCTCGAAGACCTGCCAGATCGCCGTTTTTTCAACGGTACGCTCCGAGATCCATCGCCCTTCCGGACCGATCATCTCCAACTGCAGCGCACCGACATGGCGGCTCTCCAACACCACCCTCAGCGATCCCGCCGCTCCCACCGGATTCGGCGAAACCTCAAACCCGCCTTGCCACTCCGTCTTCCGGGTGGCTACCGTCGGCAAACCGTCGGATTTGGCCACCAGCAAATCGCGGGAATTGGTGAGCAGGGCTGTCCGGGCCACCGCCACCGACCCGTCCGTCAACAAAGCCGACGAGGCGGACGGCCAGCGCTCGTCATACAACACCGTTTCGGCCAGCGTCCCGAAATTCTCGTCGATGCGCCGCAGGATGAGACCTGCCGGTAGTCCCTCACTGACATGATGGTAGGACAGAAGCAGATACAGATGGCCATCACCGTCCTTCAACAGCCGCGTACCGCCATGCCAACTGGCCAGATGCAGGCTCTGGCGCAGCAAAATGCTCCCGTCGGACGCGAGGCGGTACAGCAACACCGAATCCAGCCCGGCGCTGCCGCTTGCATTTGGGGCGACAATCATCAGATCGCCCGAGGCGGTCTCCACCACACTCGTGGCCCGGCGGTTGTGGTTGACCGCTTCGGGTTCGAGCTGGGACAGCAACCAGGACTCACCGGTGGCTCCGTCAATCCCGACCACAAGGCCGGTGCGCTCGTCCTCCATACCGACGGCCAGAAAATGGCCATCCTGGAGCGCGATCACCTCTTCCACGCTCCGCTGATCGGTGACCATCGCGGACGACCAGGTCGGTTCGATCCGGCTTTGCCAGAGGATGTTGCCCGTCGCCGACACACGCAGGGCTTTGTACTGCAACCCGAGGGTGTCCCCTGCCGGATCGGGCGCATCGCCGTGATACAACACCACGGCACCACCGTCAGCGGTTGCCACCGCCCGGGCCAGGTAATGACCCTCGGGATTGGGCACACGCGTTTCCCACATGACAGTGCCATCGCCCGGATCCAACTTGCGGATGACGACCTCCTCCGTATCGGGCATGTCATAGGTCACTCTGCGGGTGTCGCTCACGAGCAGGAGGGTCCCGTCAGAAGCCGGCGTCATGGTGCCGACATAATCCTGCTTGGGAGCGCTCAGAGTCCTGGTCCATTCCTCCGCGCCATCGGCCGGGTCGATCCGGCGCAACTGGATATCGATGCCGGACGTATCGCCGGTGGCGAAGTGGCTGGCCAGGAAGAGATGCCCGCCTGCTCCGGCGACATGCGGACTGTCGTCCTCACCGTCGGGGCCTATGGTCCCGACATACGCTTCCACCAACAGCGCCATTTGGTCGCTCACGGTCCCGAAAAACCCGAAATACCCGTCCCGGCTTCCTTTCGACAACGATTCTCCCACAAACACGCCGCGACCGTCGTGCAGAAAGTCCGCGTCGTAGAGCCGGTGGTCCCAGTAGAGGTTATTCCCGCTGAAATCCCGCTGGAGCACCTTGTTGCCGGTAACGGCGTCGCGTACGTCGATGCCCCGGGGGTGGATGACGGCCACCGTCGTGTCGGACATGATCTTGACGCGCGCATCCTGCGAACTTACCGGTATGGCAGACCAAATCTGATTGCCCCAGGGGTCGTATTTCATCAAATAGGTGGTATTGGAATTGCCCTGTTGGCGAGCCAGGACGTAAACGAAACCATCGGTAGCGTGCGCCGCCATGTTGCGCATGGTGGTAATCCCTTCGCCGTTGTTGACGTAAACGCTCCTTGTCCAGATCGGCGTGCCATCGGTGTCCCGCAGGGAAAGTTGGGCCTCGGCTGTGCCGTCATTCGGGGAACCGACATTGCGGAAAAAGTAAAAACGTCCGTCGGACAAGGGCGCCACCAGCTGGGAGTAATTGCTGACCGTACCGCTGTTCGGCAGATTCTCCACATAAACGAAGGATCCGTTAGCGTTGATGCGCTGAAGCTGGCCGAGGCCCTTGGGTTGCTGGTGGAGCAGGAGGACAGCCCCGCCATCGGGCATTCCGGCCACACTGACATACCCACTGGTCTCGTGGACCGACGTCCCGGTATAACCATCAAACAGTTGGGATCCATCGGCCGCCAATTTGACAAATGTGCCATAGGTTATGGTGTTGCTGAAATTGGTCTTGCTGCCCGCCAGCCACATCTCCCCGGTAGCAGGCTCGCGATGGAAACTCCACAGGTATTCATTTTGATTTGGATCGCCTATGGTATCCGCCCATACGACCAGTCCGTTGGTGTCCAGTTTGACGACGAGCCAATCGTCCTGTCCGAAGGAGGAGGTGATACCGGCGGCCCAGAAGTATCCCGGCTCCTCCGCCGGATAAACAAACTGCAGCGCCTCGTCGATATTGGGCAGTCCGTAGGACCGTTGCCAGGCGATCTGTGCGTGGGCGCTCCCGGCGATGATCATGGCGATGAGCAGCAGGATAGGAGTGACAACCTTCATGAATCGGAAAATGACAATGAATAACAGGGTGTGTTCAGCCCCCGGACTTCCACCCGTAGGCATCAGCAAACATACGGCCTCCCGGTCTTATCCAGTAGGGGGAAGGGGAGTATTTCAATAAGTGTGTCACGGGTTTATTCCAAGAGATTTTTTCAGCGAAAAGCCTTCAAATGAAACAGGCCTTTTCAGCTGAAAAAATCTATTCACACGTCTAATTTAAGACGTTCGTCGT
>JAGFIW010000077.1 GCA_024103195.1 Saprospiraceae bacterium
CAGGTTCGGATTGGCCATGAGGTTAGGGAGAATGGATTCGCTGCCAAAGGTAGGGGCTTGGGCGGATTTGGCCCCTGCCGGACATGCCTTGTCCTAAAACGACCATCCGCCAATCTCACCCTGATTATTCTGAAGCCTTCTTCGAAGTCCAGGAAGATCGTTCTTTGGTCATCACCATTCACCTTTGCCCGTTCAGGTACTTCGGAGAAGTCCCACTTCTGTTACAAATCCTTGGGAAAATTCTTCCGAACCCGGAGGGGTCGCAGAGAGGAAAACCTTAGATTTCTACGAAGTCGTCATTTTCTCCTTCCTTCAGGGCCACATACCTTGGACTTCTCCGAAGTCCAATTTGACATCGCCCTGCTCTTCCTGCCACGAGCCACTACCCCGGCACGCTCGCGGACTTCAGAGAAGTCCCACGTCTGTTGCGCAAGAGTGGGAAAATATTTCCGACCCCGGAGGGGTCGCAGACAGGACCATGTTCAAATTATTTTGGAAGAAAAATCCCCTCAGCATCCCTGTGCGGGATCATTCCACCACCAGTTTTTGCATGCCCAGTCGCTTGCCGGTAGGGTCCATGATCTCCACAAGGTACATACCAGCACCCACACGCTCAAGCGGAAGGGTATGCAGGAAAGCATACGGCGGTATCACGCCATTATAAACCTCCACTCCGGAAGAATGGACCATACGCACACCCAGGGCCTCAGCATGGCTCAGATATGTATCCAGCTCTAACTGCGCATGACCGCGAGCCGGATTGGGATACAAACGGAACACTTCCTCTAAACCTGGAGACGGCTCCACCACCGATGGTCCTCCCAAGGTGTCGCAGGGACTGCCTTCTAATGGCCCGAGGCGGTAGTTGGGATAATGCACCAGTGAACCGTGATTGTACACGGGCAACTCAACATCATTTAAGACAAACTGACAGTCAGGATAAGGTAGATCTGGAAAATGAATGATGTGCAGGCACAAGCTGGAAGTAGCGGGTGCGATATAGATCTTCCCATCAGGAGCAAGCTGCATGTGCCTATGACTCGTATGACATTTATATTTAGGATTACCCAAATAACCCATCTGAACTAGTTCCAGAGAATCCTTCCACAAATCGATTTGGTAACATGGCCCCCCTGTCATAAAGTAAAGGAACTGACCAGAGGGTGAAAATTCAAAGTCCGAAGCCACTCCTTCGCCTAGCTCCAATAATGGTTCTTTGAAATTTATACATCTAACTCCCGTAAACAATCCGGAACAACGGTCAAATTCATACACCCACAAACCCGAATGAAGATTGACTCTTGCAAAATATTTTCCGTCATGACTGAATGATAATAATCCAAAGGTATTAACAATATTTTCTGAAGAATCGAACAATTCTGGTCCAATAGTTTGCAGATAATCCCGTTTAATACTTCCATCGCTAAATAATAATGAACGTAAAATATTTTTACTTATGTAAGCGGTAACTATCCACCAATCAACTCCATTCGCGTGCCTTGTCATAGCGATATTTTCAAAATATCCTTCAGCTAAAAGAATATCTTTGTATATAACACTACCTAATCCCCCATTTGCATTTAAGTTAATACTAGTACACAATATGTTGTCAAGGTGGGGAAAATAAACACCATTACTATCTTTTGATTCAACTTTAGCATGAATCAAATAGGAAACAGAATCATTACTGTTTCGAGGCGGTATCGGAATCAGACTATTACTGGCCGGATAGGACTGGGAAGATGCCTGCCAAATATATCCAAAATTGATCGAATCGCCATTCTCCATGATTTCTCCATGAATGTTATAAACGGCCTTGCCGTTGGAGTAATATTTCAGATTTCCCTCCCCATCACTAAATGAAGCTGAACAAGAGTTTAATCGATACTTTGGTACACGCGGCAGGGTGTCAAATGATATGTTCATATCCTCATTGTGAGTCATGACTATCATCTCGAAAAGTGGAGCAGGATACGTGTTTGTTACAGCACCCATTACCCAATTCTTGTCATGTTTTTGAGCCTCTGAGTTGAAAGTAATTCCTAGAATTAGGAATAATATAGTGTTTCTCATATACTCTTCATTTTACTAATAAGGGGCCTACCTGGTTTACAGATAGGCCCCTTGATGCACACTCAGATTTTCACCATCCTGATGACAACAGGAGGCCGTTCGCCCTCAGAAATCCGGATGAAATATCCTCCTCCGGGCATTCCCGTGAAATCCAACCACTGCCTGTTGCCATTACAAACGCCTTTGTAATGACACCTTCCATTATGGTCAAAAACCTCCAGCATTATTTTTGCATCGATACGCAAAGGTTGTATCCGTTCCAACAGGCTTGAACCGTTTGTGACGGTAGGAACCAATCGCCACTTACCCACTTCTTCATTTGAGCGTATGTCGGCTTCATTATTCAGTTCCTCCAGACAATCCGGATGATCTCCATTTGGTTGACTCACCCCGCGCATTCTGAGCAGGGCTCTTGCCATGACCACGGCCGGACCATCTACAAACCGGCAGGATTGACCCCAATCATCCAACGCTTCAACCTGACCGGAAGTCAACGTATCCCCCGGATAAAGCGCATTGCTTACCCAAATTTTCAACAAGGCTTGCAACTGTTCATCAAAATGATCCAACGTCTCGATACTGTCCAACTGGGAGTACAAGTAGTCCAATCTACTCTCCATTGAGTCAAGAATGGAACTTTTGATCACAGTCATTTCAGTCAAAACAATATCCAGGCTATCCGCCAGGTTGGCGTATGAAAGGGCATCGAGAGAATCCAGAATTCCGTCTTCCAAAAGGATTCTGTCGAGGATTCTAAAATCCTCCAAAAAAACATCAAAACGATCACCCTGCTCATCCTGCCACGAGCCACTACCCCGACCTGCCCTCGGACTTCGGAGAAGTCCCACGTCTGTTGCGCAAGAGTGGGAAAATATTTCCGACCCCGGAGGGGTCGCAGACAGGACCATGTTCAATTTATTTTGGATGAAAAAAACCCTCAGCATCCCTGTGCGGGATCATTCTACCACTAGTTTTTGCATGCCCAGTCGCTTACCGGTAAGGTCCATGATCTCCACAAGGTACATACCAGCACCCACACGCTCAAGCGGAAGGGTATGCAGGAAAGCATACGGTGGGATCCGACCCGTATACATCTCCGTGCCGGACATGTGCACCAGCCTGACCTGCAAAGTCTCGCTGTGTTGTAAATAAGCATCCAGCTCTAAATGCGCATGACCGCGAGCCGGATTGGGATACAAACGGAACACTTCCTCTAAACCTGGAGACGGCTCCACCACAGATGGACCTCCCAAGGTGTCGCAGGGACTGCCTTCCAATGGCCCGAGGCGGTAGTTGGGGATATGCGGTATGGCACTAGACGTCAAATGGGGAAACAACATTCCGCTGGGATGTACCCAGCAGTCTTTGCCCTTCACATCCGGATACTCGATCACATGCCAGGCCATATTGCTGCTGCCTGTACTGATGTATATCCGCCCGTCAGGAGCCCGCTGCATGGCAAAAAAACCCGACCCGAAATCGGCAGGGAAAGAATCCACGATAGCCACGGTATCCGAAGTAAGGACAGCGTCCCACATGTCCACCTGCATGATCACCCGGCTGGAGTTGTAGTAACAATACCTGCTGTTGGGGCTGAATACGGTAAATGCTCCCGGAGAAAACACCTCCGGCAATATGATTCGGCGCTCGTTGCTCAACATGCCGGTACACCGGTCAAAGTCGAAAAAGGAAAGCCCGCAATAATTGTTGTACCGTACAAAAAAACGTCCATCTGGAGAAATGGACTGAATACCAGGTGCTGGACAATCATTGTAATCATATAAAAATCCTATGTCTTGCGTTTGACCAACAGCTTCCACTTTCGGCCCGATAAGGTACCTGTAATAGGTGGTGGATGATGTTTCAGGAAATACCAACCACCAATCCCTTCCATTACCATGGAGGCATGCAATGCCCGGCTCACCGTTGAACTGGCCAATGAATTTATTGGCAAATATTAATTGAAGCGACTCATCACCTACATCAATAAGACTTAGATATAAAGGGCTTAGTGTAAGTCCAAATTGATTGCTCAATTTTAATCCGAGATGAAAAGCCATTACTGAATCCATCCCCAATGGAAGCAGGAACATTCCAAATGTGACGGGGTAGTATCCCTCTCCATCGGCACAAAAGTCATTGTAATACTTCCCGGGATTGAGGGTATCGCCCCCGGGAAGTACATTTCCGTACCGGTCGAAAAAACGGCACCCATTGGATACCAACAACAGATCACCATCCGCGGAGCAAAAGGTGGATACCTGTGTTCTCAAATCGACACTCTGGAAGTCAATGGGCACTACGGATATAGGATCAGTATGAAAATCCATATAGAAATTACCGAATTTGCCTCCATATTCTGCATCATATCCATTCATCCAGATAAAGTCGTGCTTCTGCGCATTGCCGGGATTGGTCAGGAGGCACAATAGACATCCTGTGAAAAGGGACAGTTTAATCTCGTTCCAACCTACCTGATACATAATGACCTTCGTTTAATGGAAACGTCCTATGATATGTTCCAATTGGTATCATTTCGACCGTATTTCATTCAAATTTAGGACAATATAATCTTTTCATCCGACATTTCCATCCCGTTTATCAGGAAATGTAAACAATTTGATATTCCCTGCCATTTCCGCCCATTATGAACGAGCTCCCCCTCACCTCTCCCAGGCTATCACCGCAACCCGCCCGCAGACTTCGGAGAAGTCCCACGTCGGTTACAAATGCTTGGGAAAATTCTACCGACCCCGGAGGGGTCGCAGAGAGGAAAACCTTCGACTTCTCCGAAGTCCAATTTGACATCGCCCTGCTCTTCCTGCCACGAGCCACTACCCCGGCACGCTCGCGGACTTCAGAGAAGTCCCACTTCTGTTACAAATGCTTAGCAAATTCTTCCGACCCCGGAGAGGTCACATAGAGAAATCAAACGCCACTGACGTTAATCACCTGCAAAAACGACCCTGCCACTCCATGATCTTCCTGAACCACTGATGTGCAGTATGTACACCCCCGCTCTAAGGCTGGGACGATCCAGCAGGTAGGTGGTTGGTCCTGCATGTCGGAATTGGTGTCTAGACACTTCTTTCCCTTGCAGATCGTACAGCTCACAAGACAAAACGCCTAATGCACTTTCCTCTCCGATGTAGAGAGCAAGTGGTCCCTGTTGCCAGGGATTCGGATACACACGCACATCTAATGACTCCAACGGCAACTCCTCCAGGGAAGTGGTATTTTGACATCCCGGCACCACACAGCCAAAGGAATCCAAATGAAGGATCCAGAAATCCTGCCCCCCTCCAAGCTCCGGATGGGTGGTGTAACTAGTTGAACCTGAAATGGTGATGGAACCATCCGAATTGGTCACCAAATTCATAGGCCTGCTTCCTAGAACTATTGTATCCTGGCCGATGAACTGATGAATATACTTCCGATGCCAGAGGCTATCTCCCGTTTCTGTAAGTCTTATTACATGAGTATATGCTTCCAAATAAGCGCCTATGTCACTCTCCGGTATTAATTCCTCATTTTGCCCTACTGCTATGAGACCGCTGCCCATTTTTACGGGTCGCATATCAAATAGGTAATACTTATTAAAAGAATTATAAAAAGTGTCCGAAAATAAGGTATGGTAGCTTAATTCCTCTAAATCCCGATTCATTAGCACTAAACCTCGTTGGTAAGATATTTGAACAAAATTGGTGGACATCAGGGTGTCAATGCGTCCTTTGCCACTTAAGAAGAGAAAGGTACTGTCGTTGACTACATGCCAACCAAATGCCTTACGTGGTACACCATCCAAATTTTCTTTATAAACAAGAAGTTCTCCAGTTGTATCTACACGAACAAATTCCATGGTTGCAAAGCAAGTACTTTGACTGGCCCAGCAATCGGCTTTATATACATTTTTCCACCCAGCCATCAA
This sequence comes from Saprospiraceae bacterium, assembly GCA_024103195.1. Classification (GTDB taxonomy): domain Bacteria; phylum Bacteroidota; class Bacteroidia; order Chitinophagales; family Saprospiraceae; genus JAGNXB01. The sequence continues at coordinate 6,002 of JAGFIW010000077.1, forward strand.
TAAATCACCGTTCTCCGCCTCATAGGGTTGGAAGGGATCTGCGATCGGAAAATGATTAGTCCAAAGTTGGTTCAGAGAATCGTCCAGCCTCCAGACTGTTGTTCTATCAGGCTGATCAAGACGCCCTAAAACATAATACCCTCCAAATCGTGATTTGTAAAAACGAGCAACATTTATGTAAATACCCAATGTCTGGGAGGTATCAAGCATCTTCTTGTCCAAAATGGTGAAATCTGAAGTGCTGAATGTCACCACATATGTTGGATAAGGCGTGTTGCCAGAGGTTAAAGGCATAACAATTGTACTATCATTGTGCAGGATGGCATCCGCCCAAATGGTGGCGAAAAAATAATTAGTATCCAGCGATTGCACACTGCTCATTTCACCGGTGAACTTGTTCACGGAAATGTATTGCATATGTCTGTATAAAAAGTTTGAATCAATGTAATCCGCAGCATCTCTTGAAGACCCAACATAATAAATGAAAGAATCCCGGGAAACCGTGGAGCCTCCCAGTATCCAACCCACCCCGCCCGATGCCGTCACATCGAATCCTCCCTGGCCGTTTACCTTGGGTCCAAATAAACAAAACAAACACAGCAAAATGGTCATCAGAAAAACACCGGGCCCGGGTATCAATCCCCGGACCCGCTGATATGACTTACCGGACCAACAGCTTGCCGGTACGTACCGTACCATCCTGCAGCATCGCATGAATGAAATACGTGCCCGTAGATAGTTGTTGAATGTCAAAAGGTTCATTGGATGGGTAGTTTTTTCGTTCGATGATGATGCGCCCATTCATATCCCTTACGTGCAAGACAGCTCGCCGATCACTCCCAAAATCAAATTGGACCGTACCCTGAGCTGGATTAGGTATTATGATTAAATGCATTTCGCCATGGAAATCCTTCAAGTTTTGCCCTTGCAATGTCTTCCATTGCATTATGGCAGGAACACTGAAAAATGACGCCTGTGGTGAATGATCGTAGTAGATGTCCAATATTGTTTGTGCCATGGTTTTCGCTCGAGTTAGCGGCTTATCTTCAGTAGCAAACTCCAACAATTCCAATTCAGAAAGACTGTCAAGGCTGGACAAATCCATGGAATCCGCAAGGCCGCTCCACATAATATCCACAAATTCTTCCATCTGCGACCACTCATAAGTTGCATAATCATTCACAATCGAAGATCCTTGCTGACAACGGGCAGCTGCACCGGACCATTCACCCTCCGCCATATAGGTCCACACGGTAGCCAGGTCGGTTTCCAGGTAATCCATACGTTCCAACCAGGTTCTGACCATGCTGTTATCTAAAACCGAGTCCGGGGTGGACAGATAACGAAGAATGTGGAATACGCAATTATCCGATTGAATCCTTGCTGAATGTATAGCGGCCTTTAGTTCCGTTCTGTCAGTTACGGTACTCGTTGACGCCAAAATCTGAGACAATTGAACGGAGTCGATGCCATAACTACCTGAATAAATCATTGACCATACCGGTTCTTCGGCAACAACATCCGGATTCAAAACGCATATATTCACAATTTGATCCATAGCAAACAGATCATTTCGAAGAAACAAGCTCTCCATAACCCCAGCAGATACCCACGGACTGTTATTGGCCAAAGTCGCCAATATTGAGGCGGTGTCAATGGCCGTTGCATACTCGATCTGTCCAATCAATGTGCTACTGTTTCCGCCATCCAACTGACCTTCTACAACTGTGGACAAAGAATCATAAACATCTCTGACCTGCCAATAGAGATCTTCATAATGGGTGAACGGTTGTAACTCAGATCCTTGTCCCCACTCCTGCGGACCGAAATCTGTCGAACAAGTACCATTCTCTTTATTTGTTAAAATGACATTTACCTTCAAAGGGTCTATTCTTGTTGGAATTTCATCTGGATCTTCAAATGCGTGGTAGTTAACCATACTGCCAGATTCAGCAATGTTTAGGTGCCCATGATTATTAATAGGGTTACTAAAGATATTGCCTGCTGGTGTTTCACTTGATCCTTGATTCAGTTTCAATCCTGTTGGCTGATTAACAATAATAATGTCATTCTGAATGGAGGAATAATTATAGTTACAGCGATATTCGAGACCCATGTCACCCTGGCCGTTATATCCATACGCCAAATTGGCATTGTACAAACCTGTAAATTTATTGTTATATACAATGTTGTTCATTGCACCACCATGATATACATTTATACCTACAGTCGTATCTTCTGCTTCTTCTGAGGCAATGAAATCATTGCTCTGAATTTCATATGCTCCGGTTTGGGAGATAAGAAACCCTGTTGTATTTTCCGCTTCAATGTAAACCCGATTATTATTCAATTGAGGAGTCAGGATATTTTCCGTCTCAACACCACTAATCGTGCAATTCTTGAAAACGGTATTCCGAATAGTGATTGGTTTGAGGTGCATCGGGAGGCTACGAGCCCAAACACCTTTTCCAAAATTGTCAAATTTGGAGAATTTGGTAAAATATCCCGAAATATCACACTGTACATTAGGCGGACACGGTAAATACTGATGATCAACTTCCACATTGGTTGAAGCAATATATAGTCCTACCTGGTGTTTACTCAATTCCTCCTTTGGAATCAAAGTCTGCTTGAAATCACAAGCATGAAAATGGCAATTGGGCCCACCAATCAAGTAGGCATGTGTTTCAAAATCTACATCTCCCAAATAACTCTCATCTACATTAAAAATACAGTTGGCAAACATGAGACCCGGACCTGCGCTTAATGCAGGCGACAAGGCAAATGAATGCAAACTGTTCGAATTGTTCAAAAAGTGAGTATTGGTGGCTTCAAGCTTCGGGCTCTTGTATCCATTCAATCCCGGCGGAACATCAATTGCATATTTGGCGTTGGACACTTTTGCATTATTGAGGATACATTCCGCTCCATGATCCAAGCTTGAAAAACTTCCGGCAGAACTGAGTACAATGCCTTGCCACATGCCCCGATCGGCGCTTTCACATATTTCTGAATCCAAAGAAGTAATCTCCCCATTGACTTTTAAAGACGCCTCGCTCCTGACTCGAATTCTCTTGTCCTTTGCCATCTTCAATATTCCATTCACCGTGACAGTAACTCCGTCGTTGATCAAAAGATTGTTATAGCATAATACTGTCCCACCAAAAGTTTGATCGGTATAAAACTGGAAATCAGTAGATCCGTCATTACGGATTACTGTAGTATTCAGGCTTGCATAATTTTCAAATCCATTAAAATTCTCAAGCGCTGTTCTCATGCGTAACCCTTGCCCCTCTGTAAATTCGTATGGGCAACTCGTATTACCATTTTGCGGACTGTGGTAACTCATGATATTATTCCGGGGCACGGCAGTAGTATAACTGTTGTCATCAGGATCCAGACAGCTTGAAATAGAACCTTCACAATCTGAAATTTGTCCCAATACTCCATTTACATCTGGAGGTGTATCACAGGTATAATCTCCCCTCAGGTGACACTCATCACCATTGGCCAATTCGGCAAGATTTTCATTGGTTCCTGACTGGCACCAAGGTCCGGTATAATTAAAGGTGTGTTCCAGACCCAAGACATGCCCCATTTCATGGGCAACCGTACGCGCATTGCTTATTGACCAACAAAAATGAGGCTGATTATCCGGAGCGTAACCCGTTTTATTGTCATGATTGGAATTTACAATCAATACGGTAATCCCGTCTTCATGCTCATACTGACTATCCACTCCTACTAAATCCGGATCAAGGTAATAAGTATTGTTGGCAATAACATCCAGACATGCCAGATATGGGTAAATGCGATGTTCATCAAAATAACTGAACGCATCCTCAAGGACCGGTTTTACGGAAGAAAGACTTGAACAGCCACCCCCAGCACCGTTGCAAAGTACATAGGCATATACTCTAAGTGCATAATGTTTGTCGTCGGGATCAGGCGCATCGAAGGAGGCAAGTCTGTCAATTTTCTGTGCATAAGTACTTTCTGGTAATGCAAGACTTAAGAGAGAGAGAGAGAGAGAGAGAGAGAGAGAGAGAAATTTAACAAAATTTCCCGGAATAGTCAACTCCTTCTGACGTCCTGAATAATGATTCCTTTTCATAATATAAGGGGTTTAAAGATTACATACCTATATTGTCAACTGCCAATCCGGCAGGAGTCCAAATAAACTATAGATTAACAAAGTGCAATATAAATCTTTCCTTCAGAATATGGGTGATTGATATGCAAAAATGTCAAATTTTAACATTTTCAGGAAATTTTTCATGCCAAAATCCAAAACATCCTGGGGCCTGATTCCTTTTCAACTCTCCATCAGGCTCAACCCAAGTACTTCGGAGAAGTCCCACGTCTGTTGCTCAAGAGTGGCCAATTCCTTCCGACCTCGGAGAGGTCGCAGAGAGCGATGAATGCCTTCGACTTCTCCGAAGTCGTTATTTTTTCATCCATTCAGGGCCACATACCTTGGACTTCTCCGAAGTCCAATTTGACATCGCCCTGCTCATCCTGCCACGAGCCACTACCCCGGCACGCCCTCGGACTTCGGAGAAGTCCCACGTCTGTTGCGCAAGAGTGGGAAAATATTTCCGACCCCGGAGGGGTCGCAGACAGGACCATGTTCAATTTATTTTGGATGAAAAAAAACCTCAGCATCCCTGTGCGGGATCATTCCATCAGCTTGCCGGCCAGCCACAAATATTCCTCTATGAATGTCTGTACCGCAGACTCGAAAGACGCTTCCAACAGCCGGCCATCCTCATCAAATTTCTTGTCGGCATGCGGCGTCACCAACATCCGCGGACATGGGATCGCAAACAACCCGGCCCCCAACAACAACAATTGCTGCGAAGCCCTCATGCCACCCATCGCACCCGTCGAAGAAGTCACCACCCCCCAGGGCTTGCGCAAATAAGCCTGCTTGGTGAAATGATCCATGAAATTTTTCATCGTCGCCGAATATCCGCCATTGTACTCCGGACTCACGATGACAAATCCGTCCGTGGCATGCATCATCCCGAACAACGCCCGGTGCGACGCCGGCACGTCTTCCTCCCTCTTCCACACCTCCTGGATGGGCGGCAAAGCATGCTCCTGCATGTTCACCCATCCCGTCTCCACACCCGGTATGGCCTCCAATTTTGACCGGAGGTGCAACGCCACCCTCTTGCTGATACTCCCCTGGCGCGGACTCCCCGCAATGATCGTCAGATGCATGTATTCCCTTTTGGGTCTTTAACAGCCCGCCAGCGGAAAAGGATTACTCCTCCGTACCGGAACGCACCAATCGCAGGGTAGCCGGCTTCCTTCCGGGCGCCGAAATCCGCAGAAAATACATGCCCTCACCAAGCAGGGTGGCATCCAGCCAGCGGTCATGCCCCTTCCTCACCTGCCGGCCATGCAGATCCGTCAGTGTCCAGGAAACAGGATCCGCGCCCCCCTCCAAAATCCAGCCGGTCGATGCAGGATTGGGAGACACCTTCCAACCTCCCTGATCGGCCAGTGGCTCCGTGGCCGATGCACAAGGCAAAGCCATGATCCGCTCCCAGAGCTGGTTGTCGAATCCCGACAAGGTAGGGTTCACCCCACCTGCCGTTTCCCCGAGCCTAACCACCACCATCCCTTCGGAGGGCACGACATACACCTTTTGGTCGTTCTTGCCGAGACCCGCCACCAGATCTTCCGGTGCCTGGGCAATCAGATTACCGGGGATCTGGAAGGGCAGGCCGGGGAGCATGTACGTACCCTGGCCGTTGAGCCACCACAGATACCCGTAAGACGGATTGAGATCCTGCGACCGCCGCACCATTTGACGGAAATAGGCCGTATCCGTGAAAATCGTGTCCGCGTTCCAGATACCCTCAGCCAGAACCAACAAACCAAACCGGGCCATATCCCGGGTTCGGCTGAAAAAAACCCGGTTGTATCCCAGCGGCAGGTAAAGCCCCGTAGCCCCGATCCTGCTCCCCAAACGGGTCTGGAAGTACATGTTGATCGGAACGCCCGCAGCCGTTGACACGACCGTTTCCAGCAACGTATATGCGGCATTGTGATAGGCCCATCGCGTACCCGGCTCAGCCAGACAGGCCAGACAAGCGGGATCGGTACAATCCGGGTCCTGGGCATATTGGTCGTCCAACCCCGTCGTCATAGTCAGGTGATGCCGGATGGTTATGGCCTCCTCTTCCTGCCCGGTACAGGATGACCATCCGGTCCCCAGGTAATGATGGCTGGGTTCGTCAATATCCAGCAGTCCCTCCTGGCGGGCCAATCCCGTCAGGACCGCCGTCATGGTTTTACCCGCCGAAGCCCAATACCACAGGCTGTCACCTGTGAACGTCCCGAAATACCACTCGACCGCAATCCGCCCATCTTTGAGAATGATGAAACCTTTCGTGTCTTTTTCCCCGAGGAATTGCTGCAACTCCGCAACGCGGTCGGGACACCAGTTGAGTGTCGCCACAGGGTCCATGGTCTCCCAGGATGGACCAGAGGGCGGGAAATACAGGCTTTGTGCAGGTGCGACGCCCGTCAGGGCAGCCAACACCCCTGTCCATAGAGCGCGCATGACCAGAGATTTTGACGTGAATAGCGATAACAGGAATACCCTGTCGATCGTTTTCCGACCCTGAAAATAACACCCTGTCCGGAAGAAGCAGGTTTAGAGGCGGGTACAACGCCTTTACCCCGGAACGGATATCCCGGGGCAGGCGGCCGTCGGTTCTCCCGAAGGCGGACCATATGATAACAAAGCTAAGAGACCCGGTTATCCATGGCCATGGTTCCATGGCACTTCCTACCATCCTTTGATCGGCGGAAATGCCTGTTGTTTTCGACCTGAAATGTCCCCTCCGGCCATGAAAAGACCCGCGGCCTCCAAGGTCAAGGCCCAAATGAGGGAACAGTGCAGGTTGTGGTGATGATGCAATGACCGGCATCAACCATCCGGATAAGTCTTCCGGGAAACACCCCGTATGCCGGTACTTGAAAGAAAGAGCCGAATGACATCCCATTCGCTGCCTGCATCATGGAACCCGGCGAAAAACAGACCTTTACCGTATGCCAGACCAGCCTTCGGCACCACATGTCCGCCTGCTCGGTATCCGCCATCACGGACCCGGTTCGGCCCGGCGCATGCTGGCTGTTTTGCGCGCGTGGAAGCCCGACTGTGTCCTCATCGAATGCCCGGAAGATGCCGGCCCGGCGCTTCCGCTCGCCGCATGGCCGGCCATGGCTCCCCCGGTAGCGCTCCTGCTGTATGACCCTGCCGATTACCGGGAAGCCACTCATTTGCCCCTTGCCGCCTTTTCCCCGGAATGGCTGGCCCTGCGTTATGCGCTCTTCCATCAGATCCCCTGCCGCCCCATGGATCTGCCGTTTGGTGCCCGTTTCCGGCAGGACGATGCCGGGTCATCCGCCGGAGAATCCGATCCGTTTGCCCTCCTGGCCGCTCAGATGGGCTATACGGACTCCGAACGATGGTGGGACTATTATTTCGAGCAGGGACAAGGCCCGGAAGATATGTTCGACACCCTGGGCAACCTCATGGCCGCTCTGCGTCCCCACGATGCCTATACCAAGTCACAGGAAAACCGGCTGAGAGAGGCGTGGATGCGGCGTGTGATCCGCCGGTCGGTCGCCGATGGCTTCCAGCGGATCGCTGTCGTCACCGGCGCCTTTCATGTACCGGCACTTCGCGCCTGGAAAGAAGAGGAGCCCTCCGACGAATCCTTGCTCCGGTCCATGACCATCCGCCCGGTTCAATCGACCTGGGTGCCCTGGACGTACGGCCAACTGGCCCTTTCCTCCGGCTACGGGGCAGGAATGATCAGTCCGGCATGGTATGACATACTGTACGAACACAGCGATGCCGCCCCGGAACATTGGATGGTCCGGTGCGGCACCCTTCTTCGCCACAAAGGCGTCGAAGTGCCGCCATCATCGGTGGCCGATGCCGTCGAAATGGCCAGAAGTCTGGCCGTGGTCCGGCAAATGACCCGGCCGGGATTGGACGAACTCGAGGAAGCGGCTCTGGCTGTCCTCGCCCGTGGAGATGCCCAATGGCTGCTGCCCATCCGGGAGGAATTGCGCACCGGTGATCGCATGGGCAAAGTAGCCCCGGAGGTTCCTCTCACTCCCCTGCAAGCCGACTTTGAAAAGCAACTCAAAAGCGCCCGCCTTTCGAGAGCCCGCCACACACCCGGCCGGATCCGGCAGGAGCTCGATCTGCGAAAACCCACCAACCGGAATGCCAGCATCCTGCTTCATCGTCTTTTGCTGCTGGATATCCCGTGGGGCACGCTGCAGAGCGCCGGTGAGCTGGCCAAAGGCTCCTTTCGGGAACAATGGCGTCTGGAATGGAAAGCGGGTTTCACCATTCGCATGCCCGAATGCGGGGCATGGGGCCTTACCATCGAAGAAGCCGCCGCCCGATATGCCCTGCGTGAAAAGGAAGGTCCCCCTGATCCGGGAGCCCTGGCCCGACGGCTGTTGATGGCTGTGAGAGCCGGACTCCCCGGCACAGCAAAAGCCCTGGCCCGACGGCTTCAGGATGATACGGCCGGACATGTGGGCGTATGGCCCCTGGCCGACAGCCTGAGCCCCCTGATCCAGGTGGCCCGCTATGGAGAATCCTACAGCGAGGCCCTGCCCGACCTGAACCCCCTGCTCGATCACCTTGTTCCCAGGGTCCTCATCGGCCTTCCCCAGGCTTCCCTCTCCCTGGGCAAGGAAGAACTGTCATCATTTTCCGGACGTGTCCGTCAGTTGCTGGCCGACCTCCGCCAATACGGACAATCCACCTGGACCCTGTTGTTCTGGCAACAAGTGCTGCCCCTCATCGACAGCGACCAGATCGCCCCCTTTGCCCACGGTTTCCTGAGCCGGTTTGCCTGCGAGGAAGGTGAACTGGATCCTTCGGAACTCGCGGTCATCATTCGCCTACAATTGAATGCTCTCCGGACGCCTTCCCGTACGGCGGAATGGACGGCTGGCCTGTTGTCCGGCTCCGAACAACTGCTGATCCGTCAGTCAACACTCTGGGAAACCCTCGCCATCTGGGTGGAAAAGCTTCCGGAAGCCTCATTCCGGCAGGTTCTCCCCATCCTCCGCAAAGGTTTTGCCGTCTTCAGTGAGCAGGGACGCAGACACATCGCCCATTGGGTGAAAAAGAAAGCAACAGAAGCACAGCCGGAGGCGTCCTTGCCCCTGGAACTGACATTGACCCCGACTCAAACCGGGCTTCTCTTGCCCGCCTTGCAACGGTACCTGCGCCGGTCTTGAGCGGGGCTGATCCCTTACCTTCACCGCATGATTGCATCCCGGTATGCCACCGTTTCCGCCTTGCTTTTTGTCTGGCTGGCCATTTGGGCGGCCAACTGCCAACCGGCCCAATCACCTCCTTCAGCCAAATCTCAGGAGGCAAAAACCTCCTACCCTGCCCCCGACAGTTTCGTCTATGATTTGGCCTACATCACCGGCCAATTCGAACCTGAAAACCACCCGTTGTTCGTGGCCATCGATCCCGCCTATGCCTCCCGTCCGGGGATGTACATGCACCGCGATGCCTACCGGGCCTTCCAGGCCATGTACGAAGCTGCCCGCCATGACGGCATCAACCTGCGCATCGTTTCAGCTACGCGTAACTTCCGGCGCCAAAAAGAGATATGGGAAGCTAAATGGGAAGGCCGGACCCTGGTGGATGAAGGCGTCAATCTGCACCTTTCCGTGCCCGATCCGTTGGAACGGGCCCGCCGTATTCTCCGGTTCAGCTCCATGCCGGGTACCAGCCGCCATCATTGGGGTACGGACATCGATCTCAATCAACTCGAGAATGGTTGGTTTGAAAAGGGGGAGGGTCGGCAAGTCTATGAATGGCTGCAGCAAAACGCCGGAGCCTACGGGTTCGGTCAGCCTTATACGCCCAAAGGTGAACGGCGACCCCACGGCTATGAAGAAGAAAAATGGCATTGGTCCTGGCTGCCACTGGCCAGCCGGCTGACCCGGCAAGCGGCTGAACAGATCACGGATGAAGACATACGGGGATTTGCCGGAGACGAGGCCGCCAAAAAGCTTCACATCGTCCACCATTACATCCTGGGTGTCGACCCCTCCTGCCGCTGATACCCGGCCTCCTGTATCCCTCTGTTTCCGGGGCCTTCCTTGCCTCGTTCCACATTTTTCATTTTTTTCTGAACTTAAAAAATATTAACGTCTTTTTAACGAGATTCTAATGTCATTGATAATCAACGTTTTGACACATCATTTAAGAATAAGTCTAAATAAGACCGGAAATTGCTTGTGTTTTGTTTAAAGATTGTCCTACCTTTGGTTCAACAAAAAAAGCGGGATATGTCCACGATCGAGTTCAATCAACAGTTCGGGCAATTGAGTGCTTATCTCCAGGCCTTTGCCTACAACCTTACCAAGAACGGCGAAGATGCCCGCGACCTCTTTCAGGAGACCGCGTTCCGCGCCCTCACCAACCGCGACAAATTCCGGCCGGGTACCAACTTCAAGGCATGGTTGTTTACCATAATGAAGAACATCTTCATCAACAACTACCGCAAAAAGGTTAAGGCCAATACCGTTTTCGATTCCACCGACAATCAGTACTACATCAATTCCGGCGCCAGCCAGGTCATCAATGAAGCGGGGTCCAACATCATGATGGACGAGCTCAATGGGATGGTCGAAAATCTGGATGCCAGCATCCGGGTGCCGTTTCTGATGCATTTCCAGGGGTACAAATACCAGGAGATCGCCGACGCCCTCGAGCTCCCGCTCGGTACTGTCAAGAGCCGGATTTTCTTTGCGCGCAAAGCCCTCAAAAGCACGGTCCGCGACCGGTATGCCGAATTGGCCAGGATTTACAGCGACGAAGAAGAGACCGCCTGAATCATTTAACCGTTTTCCTCATAGCCAGGTGCAAAGGCGGCAGTTTTTCTGCCGCCTTTCTTTTTTGGCGTCCCCATGGTATCTTTGAAGAGCAAACAAGTGCTTATGATTCGTTTCCCCCTTGCCGGACGACTGTTGTCAGCGTTGGTTGGACTGTCCCTTTGCCTCCCCGGCCAAGCCCAGCCTTCCGATATTTCCACCGATTCCGTCCTTCAGGTCATCCGCCGCATCGGACTGGAGCAAAGCCAGGTCGGCGAGCTGGCCTCCATGCTCACCGATGTATATGGACCCCGGCTCAGCGGCTCACCCAACCTGGCCAGGGCCAGGAAATGGGCCGTAAAATCGCTCACCTCATGGGACTGGCAACAAGCGCGAGAAGACGAATGGGGGCCTTTCGGCGTGAGTTGGGAACTCGAACATTTTGCCATGCATGCCTACACACCCGGTTACTGGCCCGTCCTCGCCTATCCGAAAGCCTGGTCGCCATCCGTCAAAGGCGAAATCCGGGGAGAAGTTGTCTTTCTCGATGTCAGCGAAGAGGCCGACCTGGAAGCTTATCGCGGAAAACTGAAAGGCAAATTTGTCCTCATCGATACCATCCGGGAGGTGTCGGAATGGTTTGACCCGCCAGCCAGCCGCCTGGAGCCCGATGATCTGCTCGACCTGGCCAACGCCGGTCCGGACGCTCCCAGACCCCGCCGCCAATGGCAAGCTACGGGAGGTATGTCCTTCAACAGGACCATGTGGAAGTTTCTCCATGAAGAAAAACCTGCTTGCGTCATTGAGCGCCATTACAAAGGAGATCTGGGTACGGTCTTTCTCACCGGCGCCCGCAGCGGTGATCCCGAAAAACGCGCCCAGCACGCCGGTGCCGTTACCCTTCCCCAGGTCACCATGTCCGTAGAGCATTTCAACCGGTTGATCCGGTTGATCCACCGGGGGATCGTTCCGGAACTATCCCTCAGCCTCCGGGTGAAAACAAGCGACAAAGAAGTCATGGAAGCCAATGTCCTGGCCGAATGGCCCGGAACCGACAAGGCGGATGAACAGGTGGTTTTCGGGGCCCATCTCGACAGCTGGCACGCCGGGACAGGAGCCACGGACAATGCGGCCGGCAGCGCCGTCATGCTCGAAGTGGCCCGCATCCTGAGCGAAACCATTCGCGAAACGGGGATCAAACCTCGCAGAACGCTCCAACTCGCCCTTTGGACAGGTGAAGAACAGGGACTTCTGGGATCGATCGCCCATGTGCGGAAATACTACGCGGAAACGGAGCCCAACAGCTATACGCCCAAAACCCTCAAACCCGCCCAGGCCAAGGTCTCCGCTTATTACAATCTCGACAATGGTACCGGCCGTATCCGAGGCATCTATTTGCAGGGCAACCAGGAAGCCGGTACGGTATTTCGTCCATGGCTCGATCCCTTCCGCGACCTCGATGCCGCCACCATCACACTGAAAAACACCGGTGGCACCGACCACCTGCCTTTCGACGGTGTTGGCATTCCCGGATTCCAATTCATCCAGGACCCCGTTGCCTATGGCCCTCGCACCCATCACAGCAACATGGACAACTTTGATCATCTCCTTACGGATGACCTCCGGCAGGCCGCCACGATCATTGCCGCTTTTGTCTGGCAAACCGCCATGCGGGATGAAATGATACCCAGGAAGGAACAACCTGTGGAAGGCACCCATTGAAGGTGATTGCTGCCAAAGAAAAAGCCCGGTCCATGGACCGGGCTTTTTCTTTTCATGTGCATCTCGCACTCATACGGTCATGGCGTTATGGGCGCTGTACCGGATAAGCCGGGAAACCGTGTTGTCGGCAGGCGCAAAGGT
>JAGFIW010000078.1 GCA_024103195.1 Saprospiraceae bacterium
AACCTGACGGCATTATTGGGTGACCAGGCCGCCCACCTCCTGGACCACCACTGCACGACCATCGATGCCTCCCTGCTCCATCTGCCGGGTCCCGATTATGTGGACCGCATCTGGGCGCACAGCAACCGGCCCAATCCCGTGCTCCGGAGTCTGCAGACCCTGTTCGATCACGGACGTCTGGGCGGCACCGGCTATCTGTCCATTTTGCCGGTGGACCAGGGTATCGAGCACAGTGCAGGGTCGGCCTTTTCCCCCAATCCGGTGTATTTTGACCCCGAGCACATTGTGCGGCTCGCCATCGAGGCCGGGTGCAATGCGGTAGCCTCCACGTTCGGGGTGTTGGCCAGCGTCAGCCGCAAATACGCGCATCGGATCCCTTTCATTGTCAAAATCAACCACAACGAATTTTTGTCCTATCCCAACGCCTATGACCAGATCCTGTTCGGCAGTGTGGAGGAGGCCTGGAATCTGGGCGCCGTAGCGGTCGGTGCGACCATCTATTTCGGCTCGGAAGAAAGCGGGCGTCAGATCGTGGAGATCGCGGAAGCCTTCGAGCGTGCGCATGAATTGGGGATGGCGACCATATTGTGGTGCTATACCCGCAACAGCGCCTTCAAAAAAGACGGCACCGACTATCATGCGGCGGCCGACCTCACCGGCCAGGCCAATCATCTGGGTGTGACCATTCAGGCGGACATCATCAAGCAAAAACTGCCCGTCAACAACGGGGGCTTTACGGCTTTAAAATTCGGCAAGTCCCACCCGGCCATGTACGATACATTGAGTTCTGCCCATCCCATTGATCTGACGCGCTATCAGGTGGCCAACTGTTACATGGGCAGGGCCGGTCTGATCAACTCCGGGGGCGAGTCCAGGGGTGCGGGTGATCTTCAGGAGGCTGTCACGACGGCCGTTATCAACAAGCGGGCCGGGGGAATGGGACTCATTCTGGGCCGGAAGGCCTTCCAGCGACCCCTGGCCGATGGCGTCGCCCTTTTGGAAGCGGTACAGGACGTGTATCTCGATCCGGGCATCACGATCGCCTGAACCGGACCGTTCAGGACAGCAGACGCTGTCGGAGGAGGAATTCGAGTTGTTCGTTGGCCCGGAGCAAACTTTTGATGAGCTCTTTGTTTTCCCGCCGGAGGGCAAACACTTCGTAGGCTTTGTGGATGATGTTGCGGAGTTGGGATTCGTCCCAGGGCTTGGTGATGTAGTGGTACACCTGCCCTTTGTTGATGGCATCGATCACTGCCTGGATATCGGAATAACCGGTGAGGAGGATGCGGATCGGTTCCGGATGGAGGGGAATGACCTTTTCGAGGAACTCCACTCCGGACATTTCAGGCATGCGCTGGTCGGTGATAATGACCTCCATGTCCTGTTTTTCCAGGATTTCCATCGCTTCGGGACCGGAGAGGGCAACGAATACTTCAAAGTCGCGCCGGAAGGAGGCCTTGAAAGCCGTCAGGTTGACGGATTCGTCATCAACATAGAGGACGCGGATCTTTTCGGGTTCCTGCATGGCTGGCGCTGGCCTTAGAAAATACGAATATATGGAAAATTTTGTTGCGAAAAAAGTGCATGCCGCCGTATTCCTTTCTTTTTCTCCTGCAACTCGAAAGAGTTTACGATTTTTGCACCACCCCCCTTCTTTGCCACACGATTTCCCGAATGACCGAGCCGGTATACATACCACAGTTCTTTGTGCTGGATCAATCACCGGACAGGGAGACATTTGACCGGCTGAAGAGGGATCATCATCCGACCTTGACGGACACGTTTACCGCGCAGTTGGATGAACTTTTTACCATATCCCGGCCGGGAAGTGCGGCGGATGAACAAGCCAGAAAGCGTTTTGCCGAAGAGAAACTCCAGGGTCGGGACCCTGCCGATTGCGGGGTTTGGGTGTATTACCCCTGGAGAAATCACTTGGTGCATTTGCCTGAGGAGGCAGACTTTGTAGCGATCAGGACATCGCGGAATCTCTACAAGATCACACCGGCAGAACGGGAAGCCTTAAGCCGAAAGGTTGTCGCAGTGGCCGGCCTTTCCGTAGGCAACGGTATCGCCCTTACACTGGCCCAGGAGCGATTGGCGGGGGAGTTGCGACTGGCCGATTTTGATGAACTGGAACTGAGCAATCTCAACCGGATCAGAGGTTCCTTGTGCGACCTGGGTCTCCCAAAACAGTGATCACGGCCCGACAGATTGCGGAGACGGATCCATTCATACGGATAAAGTTGTGGCCGGAAGGTATTCGCGAGGACAATCTGGATGCCTTTCTGGGCGAAGGAGGACCCGCCGATCTGTTGGTGGAAGTCTGCGACAGCCTGGATATCAAGGTCATGTTGAGGGAACGCTGCCGACAGGCGGGTATTCCGGTCGTGATGGATACCAGTGATCGCTGCATGATCGATGTGGAACGTTATGATCTGGAGCCCGACCGTCCTTTGTTGCACGGGTTGGCGGGAGATCTGAATACGGATCGGCTCAGGGGATTGACCAATCCCCAAAAGATCCCTTACATGCTCAGGATGATTGGCTTGGAGACCCTCTCTGCCAGGGCCAAGGTGTCCATGCTGGAGATCGGACAGACCATTCCCACCTGGCCTCAGCTTGCTTCAACAGTTGTCATGGGTGCGGGTATTACGGCAGATGTGAGTCGCCGGATATTGCTGGGTCATGCGGTTGTTTCCGGGCGGTATTACGCCGATCCGGAGGCCATAGTGCCGGGAAAGGCACCTCTGGGTACACCCTATGAACCCCCGGACATCAGGCCTTTGACCTCCGCATTGATCCAGACGCTGACGGATCCCTGGAGCCGGGCGGAGAATGGGGGAGTATGGCCTTCCGATGAAACGATCCTGGACATCATACGGCTGGCGGGCATGGCACCGTCATCGGGCAACGACCAACCCTGGCATTTTCACGAACGGGCCGGCCAGTTGTTTCTCTTCCACGAACGATCGCGGTCCTATTCTTTTGGCGATTACAAGGAACTGGCCTCCCAGATTTCCCTGGGTTCCGCCTTGGAGAATTTGCGACTGGCGGCTGCCCAACGGGGATGGGGTACGGATATGGAATTATTTCCATCCGGAGACGAGCGTCTGGTGGCCCGTATCCGGTTTCGCGCTGCCGTTGGCCCGCAACCCTATGACGAACTGGCTGAACGGATTCCCGAGCGGCATACCAACCGGCGGGTAGAGGAGCCACAATCCGTCCCCGGTGAGCATCTGGCCTTGTTGAAGGCGGCAGCGGAAAGTGTGCCGGGCGCCCGACTGCAATGGACGACCGACCGTCAGGAATTGATGGCTTTGGGAGGGATCATTTCCAAGGTGGATCGCATGCGGATTTTTCATCCTCAGGGGCATTATGACTTTTTTCACCGGGAGATCATATGGAGTGACGAGCAGGCACGGGCCCAAAAGACCGGTATGTGGGTGGGTACCTTAGAGATTCCCCCTGTATTTGTCAAGGCGTTGGAAGCGGTCAAGGAGCCCGAAGTCATTGACACGCTCCGGGCCATAGACGGGGGTCGTTCCTTTGAGGCGGTGACCCGGCAATCGACGGCGGCTGCTGGCGCGATGGGATTTCTGACCATGCCGCGGTTTGGCAAGGAAGATTTCATTTATGGCGGCATGGCGGGACAGCGTCTTTGGTTGATGGCCACGCAATTGGGGCTGGCGTTTCATCCGCTGATCGCACCCCTTTACCTGTTCCCGCGGATGCTGCACGGAGGGGGAGAGGGACTGGATCCCGGGACGGTAGAAGAGTTGCGTCACCTGCGCAAGGAATTCTCTGCTATCTTCGACACACGGGAAGGAGAGGCAGAAATTTATCTTTTCCGGATATTTCAGTCCCGCGGAGAAGTGATCCGTCCCTACCGTCTTCCCGTGGCATCGATATTCACGAAGGCAAGCTGATGGCGAGTGAGGTCAAGATCAAGGCGTTCAGAGCCACTCAGGACCGGGCAGCCTGCGAGCGTTTCCTGGAGGGGCACCGGCGTGTGCTGGAAAGTCACGGTGTTCACAAGGTGACGTCTTCGCGGGAGGACTGGATGGATAATCCCGCTTCCTTTGTCATTCTGGTCGAGTCGCCCGACGAATCCAAGGTGTATGGAGGGGCCCGGCTGCAATGTTATGACGGGCGACATCCATTGCCCATCCAGGATGCCACGGAGGAGTTTGATACGCGCATCCATCAGATCGTCCGGGAGTTGTCGGTCCGGGGAACAGCGGAGTTATGCGGGTTGTGGAATTCCAGGGAAGTAGCCGGCATGGGTATTGGCGCATTTTTTGCCACCATGTGCGGTGTGGTGATCGCCGAGCAAATCGGGATCACCAGCATATTTGCTCTTTGTTCTCCATACTCGGTGAGGTTTGCCCAAAAGGTGGGATGCCGGATTCTGACGGATTTGGGGAACAACGGGACATTTTACTACCCCAAACTCGATCTGTTGGCCACCATCGTTCTCCTCGAAGACTCGGAATCCCTGGAACACGCCGATCCGGAGGTCAGGGAAGCCATATTCCGGCTCCGGAAGGAACCACAGCAGAAATACATGGAGAAGTCGCCTCTTCGCGACCTCCGGTTCGAGATCCAATACGATCTGCAGCTGACGGGGGTATCACATGGCGAATTCCATTTAGATGGGGAGAGGTAAGTCCATGCGGTTTGCCGTCATTGGGCTATGCCTCATTCTGGTGGCGGCGAAGTATGCTCACGCGCAGGTCCGGATCGACGATCCTGAGTACACCCGGCCGCTCGGCAGGGAATTGCAGGTGTACCTGGAGGACGGTCATATGGCCACCCCAGAACAAGTCTTGGCCGATACTGCCCGGTGGCAGCCCCTTTCAACGGCTGTTGTCAGTATCATGGATGACAACAGGACGTATTGGGTTCTGATAGGGCCCATTATCAATGTGTCCGGAGACCGCGTTTTGTTGAAAATCGCCAATCCGTTGCTGGACTCCATTTTTTTGTTTCGGCTGGACCATCAACCCCGGGAGATCTACCGGGCAGGGGCGCAGTATCCGTACATGCAGCGTACGTACAACTCGGGAGAATTTCTGGCGGATCTGGAGCTGGACCAGGGCACTTCGGGTACGTTTTTGCTACGGATGCGTTCCCAGGAACGGATTGTCGTACCCGTTTCTGTCGGTACGGAACGCGGCATCCTTTCCGAGCAAGGCAAACAAGACATGTTTCTCGGACTTTTCTTCGGGATCATGCTGGTCATTGTGCTTTACAATTTCAGTCTTTTCTGGATTACCAGAGAGAGGAGTTACCTTTTTTATGTCCTGTACATCTTCTTTTTTTCGCTGACGCAGGCCAGTTTTACGGGTTACAGCTTTCGATTTGTCCTGTATGAATT
>JAGFIW010000121.1 GCA_024103195.1 Saprospiraceae bacterium
TTGACCTCCAACCCGGGCAGATGCCAGGCGCGATCTTCGTTTTCAGGCGCATAGAAATTCTGCAGGGCCTGGAATGCGAGTTCCATGCCCGGCCACAATTCCACACCCGCTCCCCCGGACAGGTAAAAATTGCCAACCGTATCATACAAAACAGAAAACCGGCGGGTATCTGCACTATCCGGCAGGAACATGGCCAGATCTCTGATTTTCTTGAACCCGGCTTGTGCCTGGTAATTCCATCCCCGGGATGCGCCTTTCACACCGGCATAGAGATCCGTGAAAACACTGGTTTTGGGCTGGAATTCGGAAACCATGAACGGGTTGTAGCGCCGCAAATGATCGAAACTGTTCTGATGGTAATTACCCGTCCAACCGGCATAAGCAGCCATGGCATTCCCTGCCAGGCTGACCAGAATTTCCACATCGGGAAGTATAGCGAATCCTGTGCCGGGCGTGACGAGATGGAGACCGGCACGTGCTCGGAAAGCATCTCCGTGAAAGGTGAAAGAAGGCTTGATGTAAAAAGCGTTCAGGCTTTTGCCGATGGTGTCGCGAAAGGCGCTCAGTTCATTGCCTAAAGCAATGCGAAAGGGGTGCGATTCCGCAAACCACTTGACCAGGCTCATTGCGATATCGAGTCCGTTCTCCCTGGCATCATAAAAGTCTTTCAAATGGTAAAACCGCGCTTCGGCACGATAATCAAGACCGAGCCTGTTGGCATGGGTATTGGAAATGGCGCCTCCGAGATGGATGCGGTTGAAGCGCTGTTTGGCGGCACCTTTGGTAAAGGTGGTGTCTTCCTGATCATACCCGTAAAAGGAGGCAATCTCCTGATGAAAGCCAACTTCGCCGTGCAGGGTAAACCGTTCCGGTAGATGGTAATGGCCATCCAGGTCGATTTCAGTGCGCCCGAAACGCTGGTTTTCGATTTCGGAAGAGGAAGCCGAGTGATGGAAAACGCCCAGGCGGGCATCCCGGTCTGACTGCGCATACGTGTATCCGGCATGGAGATAAGGGCTGGAAGGGAATCCGTACCCGGCCTGGACAAATCCGGCGAATTGTTCCGGTGCAGGCTCCCGCCGCAGGGCAAGCGGGCGTAACTTCGGTGGGGCATAGGTCAATCCTGCCGGTGTCGTTCGCACGGGATAATCCAGTTTGACCGGAGAGGTGTCTTTGGCCGGGAGAGCCGGTTCGACCATGACCTTTTCGGCATCCGCCAGGCGGGCATCAAAGCTCTTAATGATCTCCACCTGTTCCGTCGGCAAACCTCCCGGCTGGGCTTGCAACATCAGGCAAAGGAAAATGCCGGGCAAAAAGGAGAGGATTCGGGCAATTCGCATGTCAGGGGATTGATGGGATTTCCGGGCCATTTCGAGATCAGTCTTCCTGCATATCCAGCAATCCCTGAGAGCCCGAGGGGACGATCCGCCGGGTTTTTTCTTCCAGGACGCGAATATGCTCCAGTTTCTCCTCGGCGGTCCGCCTGATGCCGGCATCGCCATGGTAGTTTTCAAGCAATCCCTCCAGGGCCGCTCTCGCATTGAAGAGATCCGCTTCTTCCACAAAAATGTCGGACAAGAGCAGGATGCATTTGGCCACCCAATAATCCTGGCCGGGAATGTTCTGGTTGGACTTCAAACACCATTGACGGGATTCGCCAAAATTCCTTTGCTTGAAGTAGATATCGGCGATCAGGTAATGTGCCTCACCGGCCATTTCATTATCCAGCAATTGGAGGACTTCCTCGAAGGCCGGGCGCGCCAGGTCAAACTCCTTGCGGTCATGGTGCACTTTCCCTTTGTAAAACCGGGCCTGCCCCTGATAAACCGGTTGGGTTTGAGGACTGCGGTAAACTTTCTCGGCATATTGCAGCACCTCATCTTCGCGGCCTCCCAATCGGTATGCGGACTGGAGCGCACCAGCCTGGGCTTCGAATCGGATCTGCTCGTTGGTGGCGGCGTCCTCCAACTGTTGATAATACCGCAATGCTGCGGCATATTTCCGGGCGTGATTGTAGGCGATCAGAGCCGCTTTTTGCAGGGCTTCCTGGTAATACCGGCTCGGGCCGCGACGGATGACTTCTTCGTAGTCGGGCAAGGCTGCATCAAAATCCTTGCGTATACTTTGGCATTCGGCACGTCGGTAGTACGCCTGCAGGACATGCATGCCTTGAGGGAAACGTTCCAGGTATTGGGAATAAGCCGCAATGGCCTTCTCGTATTGACCGGATTGAAAATGGTTGTCCGCGGCTTTGAAATTCAAGGAGTCCCTCGTGGCATCCGTCAGATTCTGACCGCTCTTTTCCAGAATGTCCACATAGTCGTCCGGACTGGAGAGATCACGGACATAAATTTCCTCCAGGGCCGTGAGCGCCGATAGTCTTTCATCCGGCTCCGGGTTATTGTCGAGTACCTGTTTGTAATACCGGATGGCTTCCTGGATGTCGCCCTGGTTATAGCTGATCAATCCGAGTTTCAACCGGGCGGCATTGGCCAGATTGGAGTGGCTGCCGTACTGGTCGAGCAATTGCCGGAGGGGTGTGGCGGCTTCATTCAGACGCCCTAGGTCCAGGGAGGTCTTTCCGATCTCATACAAGGCATCATCGGCATAGTCGGACTTGGGGAAGTCGGAGACCAGTTGCTCAAGCTCCACCATCTTATCGTAAGGTTTGCCCTGAAGCCCCAGTATGAGGGCTTTTTGAAACCGGGCATAATGGAATCCGGTATATTGATGCTGGATAGCATCATTGTAAAAATTGAGGGCATCTCCATATCGGTTGGCCTTGAAATGGCAATCCCCCGCACGCAATATGGCATCCCCCAATACCTGATTGCGGATGACACCCTGGTGGATCCGGTGGGCATCCCTTTTGATACCGGCAACGGCGTCCTGGAAGTATCCAATGGCCTGGGCATGTTTGCCTGTTTTTAAGAGGTTGTATCCCTGTATGTAATTGGCCATCGGTAGAGAAGCCTCTTCCGGAAGGTCCATCCGGGTTCTGGCCAGGGTGAAAAAGCGGGACATCTCGGCCTGGCTTTCCTCGTATTTGCGTTGTTGGTGGTACACGTCTCCGAGTAGGAAAGTGGCCATGGCCTGGGTCGCTGGATCAACGGCGGCTGAGAGGGATTTACGCAGGTGCGGAATGGCCTCTGCCTGACCTCCCTGACCAATCAGTTGGACCGCCTTGGCATAATGTACTTTTTGGTAGGCCTCTTTGAGCTGGGCCGACTTGAGATCCGCTTTTTCTAGATAACCGATAGCGAAATCGGTGTCCGAAGTGCGCACCAGTACCTCTCCGAGCAGCTTCTGGGCTTCGTGGTAATTGGGTGAGGTGACAGGAATGGAGGCAAATGCTTGCACGGCCTCCTTGTCAGCCCTGAGTTCATAGGACAACTTGGCATACTGGAACAAGGCATTGTCGGCCAATTCCCCGGAATGGGTCTGCCGGGAGGCCTGCATGAAGGCATTGCGGGCAGCAGCTTTCTGTCCGGATTTGAGGTAGGCATCTCCCATGATGAAAAGCGCATGTTGGCCCATGGGATCGTCTTGCCTGGAGAGAGGTTCCAGGTTGGAAATGGCCTTATCGTATTGACCAGCTTTGTATTGGCAATACCCGAGTTGATAGAAATCGGTGGCTTGCATCGACGTGTTGCGCTCGGCAGCATACGTGAGATGAGGTAGAGCCGCTTCATAATCGCCTTTCTCATACCATGCACGACCGATGAGATTTTCAATTTCCGTACGGTTCTCAATCCGTCCTTCCACCTTGGGGGTGGCATATTTGATGAGCTCGTCGTATTGTTCCTGGGCGAAGAGGATTTGGCTGATGATGAACGGGATGTAGGGGGCGTACCGCGGAGCCTCCTCTACGCGGCGGAATGCCGTCAGCGCGTCATCGTATTTCCCGTCAAAAAACAGGGTCATTCCGTAGTAATAATTGGCCGCATGGTAGTAGTCGTGCCGGCCATCCCGGATCAGGGCAAAATCTTGCCTGGCCCGGGAAAAGTTCTTCTGGACGAAATGGCCATATCCCCGTTTGAAATACATTTCCGTCCGGGCACTTTCACCGAGTCCGGCCGTATTGACCATGTCGTAGAAGTGCACGGCTTGCTCGTACTCACGGGCATTGAAATAGTAATGTGCGGCCTCGAGCAACGCCTGATTGCCCATGGGGTCTGGCGCGGAGCTTCTGGCAAATTCGAGGATCCGGCGTTCGCCCTGGGGATCACCGCCGCGGATGGCGGACTGGGAGGCGAGAAGTCCTGCCCGGTCGCGCTGGATTTGGCTGACATGTTCCTGGATGGCTCTGGGCTGTGACAAAAACAAGCCGAGCTGACGTTGGGCTTCCAGGAACAGACCATGATGCATCAGGTCTTCTCCCTCCTTGAAGGGCCGGTAAGGATCGGTAAAAACGGCGGTTCGCTGCGCCATTACTGACTGGGCACTCAAAACGCCCGCGATCAGCAAGAATGTTCGAAGGGATGACATAAGGGCGACATTAAAAGCCCTGCCAGCGGGAAATATGCCGGAAATGGGCCGGGGCAAAGGTAGACAAAATATTATGCGTAACTTTAATAAGTTGAGTACCAGCGATCAAAGGTTCTTGAGCGTTACAATGCCGTTTTCGGGTGGTCGGGAACAGCCAAAGGGGAGTATGTCAAGCAGTGCTCGACGAAGATTCAGGGGTGAGAAGGTGTGTTCCAGGGGCCAGTGGTTTTTCAGGATGATGTCATCCGGAAAACGAATCGGGGACCCTGGATTATTGCCTGATGAAGCTCAAGCCGAAAAGTGGAGGAACACGTCGGCCATGATGTCGCAGGCTTCTTCCATCTGTGAGTCCGTGAGGACCAGGGGAGGTGCGAATCGAATGATGTGTCCGTGTGTCGGCTTGGCAAGAAGGCCTTTCTCCGCCAGGCGCAGACATAGATTCCAGGAAACTTCACCCTCCGGATCTCCGGCAATAACGACGGCATTCAGCAATCCCTTGCCGCGTATGCAGGATATGAAATCCACCTGTTCCTGGAGGTCGCTCATACGTTGCCGGAATCGCTGGCCCAGTATATCGGCGCGTTCATCCAGCGCTTCTTCCCGGACAATTTTCAGTGCTTCGAGAGCCACGGCACAGGCCAACGGATTACCGCCGAACGTCGATCCGTGTTCTCCGGGCCGAATGGTCAGCATGACTTCGTCATCCGCCAGGACGGCGGAGACGGGCATCATGCCTCCCGACAGGGCTTTACCCAAAACCAGAATATCCGGCCTCACTTCTTCATGGTCACAAGCCAGCCGTTTTCCGGTACGTCCGATCCCGGTTTGTACCTCGTCTGCAATCATGAGGACTCCGGCACGGTCGCACTTTTCCCTCACTCCCCGCAGATATCCTTCATCCGGTACGACCACTCCGGCCTCTCCCTGGATCGGCTCCAACATGAAACCCGCCACATGAGGGTTGGACAAAGCGCGATCCAGTGCATCGAGGTCGTTGTAGGGAATGATCTGAAATCCCGGCATGAATGGCCCGAATCCATTCTTCGAAGAGGGGTCGGTACTGGCTGAAATGGCGGCAAGTGTACGGCCCCAGAAATTGCCGGCCGCGAACAAAACGATGGCTTGCCCATCCGGAATCCCTTTGATATCGTATCCCCACCGGCGGCACAGTTTGACGGCCGCTTCGCAGGCCTCCACACCGCTGTTGGCCGGGAGCAACCGGTCAAATCCGAAATAACGGGTGGCATAAGCTTCGAAAGGACCCAGCAAATTGTTGTGAAAGGCCCGGGAAGTCAGTGTCAGCCGGGCGGACTGTTCGGCCATGACCTTGACGAGACGGGGATGACAATGCCCTTGATTGACAGCGGAATACGCAGACAGGAAATCGAAGTACCTTTTACCTTCCACATCCCAAAGAAACGGGCCTTGTCCCTTCTCAAGGACGACAGGCAGCGGGTGATAATTATGGGCGCCGTAGCGCTCTTCCAGCTCGATGAAATGGGAGGTGTGGGGCAGGGTAGCGGACATAGGCATAGTTAAAGGACGGTATCAACTTCCTGGTAGGGGAGACCAAAGGCCTCGGCGACCCCCTGATAGACCACCTTCCCCTGAACGACATTCAAGCCTTTCCGAAGCGGTACATTATGCCGGCAGGCCTCTTTCCAACCCTTCTGTGCCAATTGGATGGCATAGGGGAGGGTGGCATTGGTCAGGGCGATGGTGGAAGTATAGGGTACGGCTCCTGGCATGTTGGCGACGCAATAGTGCACGACATCATCAACGACATAGATGGGATTGTCGTGCGTAGTGGGGCGGGT
>JAGFIW010000123.1 GCA_024103195.1 Saprospiraceae bacterium
TCTTGGATCAACCCGGCGTCAAACTGGGCTGTCCGGGTTGTGTGGATCAGGGATCCCTCTATCTCGCCATCTACGAGGACAATGCCTGGATCCGCTGGGAGCTGGATCCCGATACCAGCGCCCTTCCCGTGTCACTTCGCGCTTATGCCGCCCTGATACGGCAAACCGTGGAGGACATGAAGCTCTGAGTACACGTTTTCGCCGCCCCGCAGGATTCATGTCGCTTCGCCTTATCGGTTATGGCATGTGGCAGAAGGCGAATGCCCATTGTGGATTTGCCGGTATCCGGCCGGTTCGAAGGATCCGGTATCGTCCCCGTTGGCCGGAATTACCTCGAAATGCGCCATCATCCCCGCCGCATGATGCTCCAGAATATGGCAGTGATACATCCATCTGCCCGGACGATCATCGACCTGCCAGGCAATCCGCACGGTGGCACCCCGCGGCACGTTGACCGTGTCCTTCCAACTGCGGTATGCCGGTGGTTGCCCGTTGACGGAAAGGACCTGAAAAAAGAATCCATGCAAGTGGAAGGGGTGGTCCATCATGCTCGGGTTGTGGATCTCCCAAACCTCAATGGATCCGACCCGTACAGGCCTGTCTTCCAGATGCATCTCACCGTTGATGGTAAAATCGACGCCATCCTTCCAGTTGCGGCGCCCGTGCAGGACAATTTGCCGGGTGGGTCGGGCATCCGGGTCCGCCAAAACGGGAATCCCGGCCAGCCGGTCAGGTAACAGGGCAGGCTGTGTGTTGCTGCCTTTTACCGTCAAGGTACCCCATCTGGTACGGCGGGGACGACCGACTCCCCGGTCGTAGGGCAGGGACTCGACCGGGATGACCCTTCCCTCCTCCAACGGCCCTACGACAATGTCCGCCCGCTCGCCTGGTGTGAGCAACAATTCGGTCATGGTCACCGGTCGTTCCAGCAAGCGCCCATCGGCCGCCATAAGGCGAAAAGGGGTGCCCCCGAGGTAAAATCTCACATACCTGGCGGAGGCGGCGTTGACCAACCGCCACCGATCGGCCGCGCCTGCCCGCATCTCCAGACGGGTGTCGGTATGCCCGTTGATCAGGAGTTCACTCCCTTCGCGACCATTATGGCGTTCCATCCAACGGGGCAAAAACCAGGATGGCTTTCGGAAATTCCCTTTGCGGTCGAGGTGCATGTCGTCGAACATCAGGATCCGGTCACCGTCCAGAACGGGATCCTCCTTTCCCCTCACCACAATACTGCCGTACATACCCCGCTCCATCTGGACCGTTTCGTTGGCATGGGCGTGATACCAGAATGTGCCCGCATCCGGCAGGGGCAGGACATATTCCCAGGTACCGCCGGGCGGCACCAGGGGTTGGACCGCCTCCGTCCCGTCCATGGATGCCGGAATGCGCAGCCCGTGCCAATGCACTACCGTCGGTTCAGGGAGCCGGTTGGTGAACAGGATCCTCAGGGTGTCCCCCTGGCGGGCTTCGATGACCGGCCCCGGGACGGAACCGTTGAATCCCCAGGCACGGATACAGCGGCCGGGAGCTATCGGCCAATCGAACTCGCCGGCCGTAAGATGGAAAAGGGTTGTTTTGGACATAGGAAAAATGGTTGAGGTGATGGAATCAGAGGCAAGGGCTATGGTGTCCTGGTGGTCAGCGGCCTCGCAGGCTGGGGGTTCAACCCCGGATTGAGGGCAGGCGGGCAGGTCCAGTGGCATGAACCGGCAATCAGTCTGCACCGCCTCAGGGCCTACAGGTACAAGGAAGAGGGCATGAACCATATCCACCGCGACTTCTTCCAGCCGGGCCGGCCATTCATGCACGGACGGAATCTCCACGGGCAGGGAGGTGACAAAAGAACAACCGGCGGCAATAAAAAGAATCAGCGGTTTCATAGCCATTCATCTTTGGTTTGTACCGGCAAAAGTAGCGGGGAGGACAAGGGACAAACAGGACGATCACCGGACATTTTCAGCCAAATGACATGAGAATGATCCCTGCAGACACATCCATGGCCGGAAATGTCCGATATGGGTCCGGAAAATGCCGCACCTCCTGCTGAATAATTCGTAATTTTACCGTCACAAACAGGATGAAAGACATGGTATGGAAAATGGGCGATAGCATAATGACCGGCCATCTCATCCATACTTATCGGACAAATACGGTCAGACTTATATTAAGGATTAAGCCATGGAAAAACGCTATCAGGTCGCCTTTGCTGTGCTGCCCAACGTGCATCTCATTGACCTGGCCGGACCGGTGCAGGTATTTTATGAAGCCAATGAATTCGGTGCGGGATTTGACATCCGTTATGCCGGAATGTCGGCAGGGGACAACATCCCATCCCGGCAGGGGCTAGCATTTGAGGCGCTGCCATCTTACCGGTATCTTTCGCTGGGGGAGGAGGATTACCTCTTTCTGTGCGGGATTGAATTCAGCGCTATCCGGGGGGGTCAGTTCGAGCAGGGATACGAGGATTTTTTCCGATGGCTCCGGGAGCAGTTCCAGGCCGGGGTCCGCATATGCTCCGTCTGCAGCGGCGCCTTTGTGCTGGCGGAATCCCGCCTGCTCAACGGACGAACCTGCACCACGCACTGGAAATGCCTGGATTACATGCGGGAGCGCTATCCCTTTGTCAAAGTGGTGGACGACCAGCTTTTTGTGAGGGACGGCAATCTCTATACCAGCGCAGGCATGACTTCCGGCATCGACCTGGCCTTGTACATCGTTGAGGAATTGTACGGACCTGTCCTGACCGCCAAGGTGTCGCGTGAAATGGTGGTGTACCTGCGGAGGCCCGGCGGGCAGTCGCAGGGCAGCATGTACCTTGATTTTCGCACCCACATTCACCCCGCCATCCACCAGGTCCAGGACCTCATTCTCCAGAATCCCGGGGAGAGGAGTTCGCTGGCCGATCTGGCCGCCTGCGTTCATCTGTCCGAACGCCACCTCACCCGGCTTTTCCGTCTCCATACGGGCATAAGCATCCAGGAGTACCGCACTCGGGTAAGGCTTGAACGAGCGGAAACCCTTATGCGCCATCCCGGCCATACTCTGGATTTCGTGGCCGGCGAATGCGGTTTTGCCGACGCGCGCCAGTTGCGCCGGCTGTGGAAGGACCACTACGGGACCGCACCGTCCACCTGGAAGGGACGACCGGGGTAGGCAGGCCTTCACCG
>JAGFIW010000144.1 GCA_024103195.1 Saprospiraceae bacterium
CTGGAATTGTTGGGCAACTGGCGGATCAATGTCATCCTGACCGAGGATGGCGTGACCGGATCCGGATCCGGTTACAACCAGGCCAATTATTATTCAGGTGGTGCCCAGGGGCCCATGGGAGGTTATGAATCCCTGCCCAACCCGGTTCCGGCTTCGATGATGGTGTATGACCATGTGGCACGGGCCATTCTGGGCGGTTTCGCCGGACAGTCCGGATCCGTACCCACACCCCTGGAACCCGGCAACACCTTCATCCGGGAATTTACCTGGAATGTGCCTGCCAATGTGAATGTGGAAAACCTCAATATCATCAGCACCATCACGATGCCCAACGGCCGTGTGAGCAATGCCAACCGGTTTACCTTCCAGGAAGCCATCGCCAACGGTCTGGCGAGTTCCAACCAGGAGCCGGTGGCCTTGCAGAGCCTTGACATATACCCCAATCCGGCTTCCGACCAGACCACGGTGAATCTCCATTTTACCGAACCCAACGAGGTGATGCTGGAAGTTGCCGACATGATGGGCCGTGTCGTGTTCCGCCGGGAATTCGGTGTTCTGTCCGGCGAGCACTGGCTTCAACTGCCCACCTACCTGCTTGACAACGGTATTTACGTCCTCCGGGTCCACACCGGTGAGGGCTTTGCCAGCCGTCGGCTGACGGTGCAGCATTGAGCCATCAGGTCCCGCCTTGAAACGAAAGAGCCCTTCCACTTCGGAAGGGCTCTTTTTGGTGACCCCGGCAGGACTCGAACCTGCAACTTTCAGAACCGGAATCTGACGTTCTATCCATTGAACTACGGAGCCAAAGGGAGGACAAAGGTAAACCTTATCCATAAAATTCCGGCCGGCCGGAAACGGAGGCCACATGGGGAAAAAAAAGAGTCCGGAACCAAATCCCGGACTCTTTTCCCATTGATATTTGAAGAATATTACTGATTCCGGATGATGGTCCTGGAAAGGTATTGACCATTCTGGTCGATGAAGAGGGTATAATTGCCGGCGGGCATATCCCTCAGATCGATGTCCTCATCATAGGTATCGGTGCCGGCGATTTCCTGGGTCATCATCACCTTGCCTTGCGTGTCCATCAGGCGGATCGTAAAAGGTTCTTCCGATGGAAGCCGAAAGGCCACCCGAATGGTACTGTTGGTGGGGTTGGGAAAAATGCGGAGATCCTGGAGCTGCAGATTGCCGGGCTGGGAGGCTTTTTTCCGGGCCTCTTCTTCCATCATTTCGGCTTCGGCCTGCTTTTTCACGGACTTTTCTTTCCGGACGATTTTTTCGCAGCAATCGGGTGGGCAAATGACAGGCAGGCAGCAATCAGCGCCTTTTGCGCCGAGAACAACCGGCACTTCCATCTTTTTGCCATCTCTCCGGATTTCCAGGGTTACCTGGTCCCCTTCCTTCTTGTCTTGAATGAAACGGCTCACCTCCTCAGGCGTGGTCAGCGAGGTCCGATCAATGCGGTACAGGATATCTCCTTCGCGCAGTCCAACAGCTCTGGCAGGCGATTGGCGCACCACTTCGGTGATGCGGACGCCATCTTCATGCGGTTCCATCACGATGCCAAGGAAAGCCGTGGGATCGGCTGCCTCTTTTTCCATGCGCGACATCATGTAAAAATCCTTGCAAGGCATCTCTTTCCACTGACGGGCCATCCGGATTTCCCTTTGCCCCAGCGTGGCCTCTGCATTTTGTTCCTTTCCGTCGCGGACGAAAGTCAGGGCAACAGCATCGCCCGGCTTGTGTTCCCTGAGGACCCGTGCGATGTCGTCGTGGTTCTTCACCTCATTTTGGCCGATCCGAAGCAATACATCTCCGGATTGGAGACCGGCTTTTTCGGCAGCGCTTTCTTCCACGACTTCATCTATGACAGCGCCGGCCTCACCGGCGGAGGTCACTACCCCCAGAAAGGCCTGGTCGGTCATCCTGAGCGTCAGGTTCTCCAGTTCAACGGCAGCATCCCGAAGTTTTTCTTCCCAAACAGGCCAGTTTTCGCGGACATCCTCTTCCAGATGTTCCCAGACCGCCGGAAAATCTTCCCTGATGCGCATTCGGACCTGCTTTTCCTCCTCAGGTTCGTCACCCATGCGGATTTCCACTTCTTTGGTGATCTCGTTGTGCGTACCCGGAGACTCCGCCGGTTCGGTCAGCCAGGCTTGATTGGCCGGTAGGTCTTCGGCTTCACGGATAACCGTCTCTGTCCGTTCCACGCCATCTTCATCCACCCATTTTTTGACCACGGTGACCTTTTTGACGGTCCGTCCGGACGATTCCGTGTCCTGGGCAAAGGACCAGGTCGCCAATCCCAATGCCACGAGTAACAATATTCCTTTTTTCATAAGCAGGAAATTTTGATCAGAATAAGATGATGACATGCAATTTCAGGCAAATCTAATTTGCTATTTCTCCGGAAGTACTTAAACGAACGTTAAAAGGGCGTTAAAGGAATGATAATGAATGGGTGCCCGTACATTTGACGGGCGGGTCGGGGAACCAAACCCCCGGTCTTCCGGTTAGGCATAGGCATGAAGCGCTCCTCCATCTGGATCATTATCGGGCTCATGACCACGGCCCTGGCAGGGCTCATTTCCCTGCAGGCCAATTGGTTTATCACGACGATCCGTCTGAATGAAGAGCGATTTGAGAAGAACGTTCACGAGGCCATTCGCCGGTTTTCGGAGCGGCTGGAGAGCATGGAGAGCATGGCGGCGCTGGAATCCATGAACGGCTATGAATCGGTGTTCCTGGAAAAGGAAGCACGGCAGGCCCTGGAGAAAAACCGAGGCATCCAGATACCTGCGGATTCACCGCTGAACGATGATTTGCCGAATGACCGGTTGGCCGCATTCCTGCTCAGCCAGAATGCCTGTGATTGCGAGGCATGCCGGCTGGACCGGCAGATCAAGTATTACCAGATCATCCGCAAGCGACTGCAACGGGCCCAAATGGGCTTGTATGACCGCATTGGCGATCTGACCGTGTTTCATGCCTTGCTCAAGGAGGAATTGGAGAATGCCGGTATTACCACCCGCTTCCATTACGGTGTATATTCCTACGAGACCAACAGCTTCATCATCAATGACGGGCATTATGTGGTTCCCGACCACAACGCACAAGTGAGTCAGATCGGAGGCCTGGATCCCCTCCAGAATACCGAGTACAAGATTTCTTTGTTTCCTGAGGCCCAGAGTGCTCCCGGGTTGCTGAAAGTTCATTTCCCGGACAAGGTCACCGCCATCTGGGGTTCGGTAATCCGGCAGCTGATCGCGTCCGTCCTGTTTACGGGCATCATACTGTTCTGCTTTACTTATACGGTCCTGGTCATCTTTCGTCAGAAGAAGGTGTCGGAGATGAAGAACGACTTCATCAACAACATGACCCACGAATTTAAAACACCCATTGCCACCATTTCTCTGGCCACCGACGCCATCGGCAATCCGGCCGTATCCGGAGATTCCGGCAAAGTGAGGCGATTTGCCGAAATCATCCGGGAAGAAAACCGCAGGATGAACCGCCAGGTGGAAAAGGTCTTGCAAATGGCACAGATCGACAAGCAGGAGTTCCTGTTGCAATGGGGCGAAGTCAATCTGCACGAAGTCATACGTCAGGCCGTGGACAACTTCATCCTGCAGGTCGAACACCGCGAGGGTTATATCCGTCAAGCGTTGGATGCCGATCCCCCGGTAGTGGAAGGAGACCAGACCCATATCTCGAGCATGATCCACAACCTGCTCGACAATGCCAACAAATATTCGCCCGAGCGGCCGGAAATCGAGATCAAAACCAGGAGTACTTCACGGGGCGTTGAGGTGGCGATTCGCGACCACGGGTTGGGCATCAGCCGCGAAGCCCGCAAGCATATCTTCGACCGGTTTTACCGGGTGCATACCGGCAACCTGCACGATGTCAAGGGATTCGGTCTCGGTCTGAGTTACGTCAAAGCCATGATGGATGCGCACCATGGCAAGGTGCATGTAGAAAGTGAGCCGGGACATGGAAGTACTTTCACCCTCTTTTTTCCGTTTAAGCAGGAAACAGCCTGAACCCTATGTCCACTGAATACCATCCCAGGATCCTATTGGTTGAGGACGATCAGAATTTCGGCGATGTGCTCAAGTCCTACCTGGAAATGCACGACTACCAGGTGACGCTGGCGCAAGATGGCGTTTCGGGCATGGAAAAGTACCGCAAAACCAAATACGATCTGTGCATCCTGGACGTGATGATGCCCAAAAAAGACGGCTTTACCCTGGCCAAAGAGATCAGGGAGAAGGATACCGAAACCCCGATCATTTTTTTGACGGCCAAAACGCTCAAGGATGATCTTTTGCAGGGATTCAAGATCGGCGCCGACGATTACATTACCAAGCCTTTCAATTCGGAGGAGCTGCTGCTCCGGATCCAGGCCATCCTCAAACGCAGCATTCCCAAGGAAGAACCGGAGGATGAACGGACAGAATTCGAGATCGGCTACTACCACTTTCAATATCCCCTCCGCATTCTTCATTTCCGCAAGCCCGGGGAGGAACAGAAGTTCAAGTTGAGTCCCAAGGAGGCCTCATTGCTCCGGCTCTTTTGCCTGAATTTGGGTGGGGTACTGACCCGGGCCGAGGCGTTGAAGAAAATCTGGGGCGAGGACAATTACTTCACGGCGCGGAGCATGGACGTCTTCATCACCAAGTTGCGCAAATATCTCCTCCTGGACGGTCGCATCGAGATCGTCAACATTCACGGCAATGGATTCCAGCTGTTCGTCAACGAAGAGAAAGCTGCCGGCAAAGTGTGACGGCTGTCCAACGGACTTGTTGACCAGGAGACAAGACTTTGCCCGATGAGGGAGTAGCTGGATTCCGGTTATTGGACCGCCACCTGAACGTAAATGAAGGCTGCCGCCTTTCCGGACACCAGGCGTGTGGCATCTTCGTTGAGTACCAATTGAACGGAGCCGTCAAAGGCAAACCTTTCGATTACTTTAAGCGTGGCGCCAATGGTCAGACCCTGTTGATCGAGGAATCGCAAAAAAGCCGGGGCGTGCTCTTTGACGCCCACAATAATCCCTTTTTGGCCGGGATCCAGTTCGCTGAGGAGTATCTGTTGCCGCATCCTGTAGGCCCCTGAAGCATCGGGAATGGGATCGCCATGGGGGTCAAAGCGCGGATGTCCGAGAAAATGGTCAAGGCGCTCGACGAGGTTTTCCGACCGGATGTGTTCGAGCTGTTCGGCGATATCATGGACTTCATCCCAGGTGAAGCCCAACTTTTCCACCAGAAATACTTCCCAAAGCCGGTGTTTGCGGATCAACTGCGTGGCGATCCGGGCCCCTTCCCTGGTCAACTGAACGCCGCGGTATCGTTCGTAATGAATCAATCCCTTTTCGGCGAGCTTTTTCAACATGTCGGTGACCGAGGCGGCCCTGTTCTGAACAGCCTCCGCTATGCCGGAGGTGCTCACGGGATTGCCCTGACGCTCAGCCACTTTGTAAATGGCTTTGAGATAATCTTCTTCCGCCAGGGTATAGGACATGATATCAGCGCGTGCCGCTACAAAGGTAGGCCAGGCGATTGAATGGGTGTATCCACATGCATCCTGCCATTTTGTCTATTGACGCTCAGCCAATTGTGACATAATGGCGCCATTTGGCTGCTGAATCCGGGATGGAATCTAATTTGTGCAGGTTTGCATGCTCAAACAAAGGACATGACGTACGAAGAATTCACCATAAAGACGCAGGAGGCCATCCTCAAGGCACAACAACTGGCGGGATCCCTCAACCAACAGCAAGTGGATACGGCGCATCTTTTCCGTGCCATTCACGAGACGGATGATCAGGTGACAGGGTTTTTGTTTCAAAAGGCCGGTGCTCACCTGCAGAATGCTTTGTCAGAGGCCCATCGCCTCATCCAGGCGATGCCGGTCGTTGAAGGGTCCGACAAGCAATACCTCACCCCTGATGCCAACAATGCCCTTCAGGCGGCCCGCAAGGCGATGAAGGAGTTTGGTGATCAGTATATCTCTGTGGAGTTGGTTCTTCTGGGGATTTTGCAGGGGAAGGACGCGACGGCGCGCATGCTGCGGGAACAGGGTTTGAAGGAGGAAGGTCTCAAGCAGGCGATCCGGGAATTGCGCAAAGGCAGCAAAGTGACGGATCCCCATACGGAGAATACCTATAATGCTCTCAACAAGTTTGCCATCAACCTCAACGAACGCGCCGAAAGCGGCAAGTTGGACCCCATCATCGGGCGGGACGAGGAGATCAGAAGGGTGTTGCAAATCCTGAGTCGCAGGAAGAAGAACAACCCCATCCTTATCGGTGACCCCGGGGTGGGCAAGACGGCCATTGTGGAGGGCATTGCCTGGCGCATTGTTCGCGGAGACGTACCTGAAAATCTGAAGACCAAGAAGATCTTCACCCTCGATCTGGCTGCCTTGATTGCCGGGGCCAAGTACAAGGGTGAGTTTGAGGAAAGGCTCAAGGCGGTGGTCAAAGAGGTGACTGTGGCCGACGGGGAAGTCATTTTGTTCATTGACGAGATCCACACCCTGATCGGAGCGGGCGGGGGCAATGGCGCCATGGATGCCGCCAACATTCTCAAACCCGCCCTGGCCCGGGGAGAGCTGCGCACCATCGGCGCCACCACCCTGGATGAATACCAGAAGTATTTCGAAAAAGACAAGGCGCTGGAACGCCGGTTTCAAACGGTGTTGATCGACGAACCGAGTGTGGAAGACACCATCAGTATCCTGCGCGGATTGCAGGAAAGGTATGAGGTCTACCACAAGATTGAAATCCTCGACGAGGCCCTTATTGCAGCGGCCGAGCTCAGTCACCGGTATGTCAGCGACCGGTTTTTGCCCGACAAGGCCATTGACCTGATCGACGAGGCGGCGGCGCGGCTTCGTATGGAAATGAATTCGGTTCCGGAGGAGGTGGATGAACTCGAACGGCGGGTGCGGCAGTTGGAGATCGAACGGGAAGCGGTCAAGCGGGAAAAGAATGAAAAGCGGATGGAACTGTTGAACGGCCAGATCGCCGAGACGCAGGAGAAATTGCGGGAGATGCGGGCCCGGTGGGAGAATGAACGGGCTCTCGTCGAAGCCGTACAGGCGGGTCGCGAGAAAATCGAGCAGTTGCAGCAGCAGGCGGACAAGGCCGAGCGGGAGAGCAACTACGAGTTGGTGGCCACCATTCGTTACGGTAAAATCCAGGAGGAGGAGGCCCGCGTCAAAGAGGCGGAAGAACGCCTCAAAGCATTGGACAAGGACAAGCGGCTCACCAATGAAGCGGTGGATGCCGATGATATCGCGGAGGTGGTCAGCCGGTGGACCGGCATTCCGGTCAATCGCATGATGCAAAGTGAAAAGGACCGCTTGTTGCGTCTTGAGGAGGAGTTGGGCAAGCGGCTGATTGGTCAGCGGGAGGCGGTTGAAGCCGTCAGTGAAGCGATTCGGCGGAGCCGGGCAGGTCTGCAGGATGCGGGCCGTCCGATCGGGTCATTCCTGTTTCTGGGACCGACAGGTGTAGGTAAGACCGAGTTGGCCAAAGCTTTGGCGGAGATCCTGTTCAATGACGAACACGCTATCGTTCGCATTGACATGAGTGAATATCAGGAGAGGCATGCGGTCAGTCGGTTGATTGGCGCCCCTCCGGGCTATGTAGGTTATGATGAAGGCGGTCAACTCACCGAAGCGGTGCGAAGAAGGCCGTATTCCATCATCCTTTTGGACGAGATCGAGAAAGCACATCCCGATACTTTCAACATACTGCTTCAGGTGTTGGAAGACGGCCGTCTTACCGACAATAAAGGACGGGTGGCGGATTTCAAAAATGCCCTGATCATCATGACCAGCAATATGGGTTCGGACATCATCCTTGAAAATTTCGAGGATCTGGCCAGCCTGGGCGACAAGCACCGTCAGGAAATCATCGAAACCACGCGCAACGAGGTGTTTGAGTTGTTGAAACAACATCTCCGGCCCGAATTCCTCAACCGCATTGACGAGCGCATCATGTTTTTGCCGTTGACCCGGGAAGAAATCAGGCTGATCCTTGGGTTGCAATTGCGAAAAGTCAGCCGCATGCTGGAGGAGAAAGGGATTGTCCTGGAGGTCAGTGCACGGGCCATGGACCAATTGGCCACCATGGGATATGATCCCCAGTTTGGCGCTCGCCCCATGAAACGGGTCCTTCAGAAGGAGTTGGTGAATGCCCTGGCCCGCCATCTGCTGGCGGACGAGTTTTTACCCGGTGACACGATCATTGTGGATGCGGAATCCCCGGTCGAGGGTCTGACCTTCAAGAAAGCCGGCCTGCTGGCCAACCTTCCGGCCGAACAGGAAAAAGCGGAAGCCTGAACGGTCGTCGGTCGTCCGGAAAACGGCTGAGGGACATTGGCCGGGGAAGACGGACTTGAAAGTCCGATCTTAATTAACAGTTGCCCCCACAATAAGGCGGATGGGCTGGTGGTTTATATCCATGACAATCAGAACTTTTGTACCATCCAAACCGACCCTCATGCCTATGACGGAAACGTTTACCCCACTGGATCTTGTCGCATTAATGTATCGGGAACTTCCCACGGAAACTTCCAACCGGCTTCGCAGGGAGTTGGCGGAGAATGTGCTGTTGCGGGAGCAGTATGAAGAACTGGATGCGGCGAGACGTATGTTGCCTCGCGCCACCTTTGCGCCTGCCGACAACACGGTTTCCCGGCTTATCCGGTACAGCGCCCATAACGCCATGACCGTATGAGTGCGAGATGCACATGAAAAGAAAAAGCCCGGTCCATGGACCGGGCTTTTTCTT
>JAGFIW010000160.1 GCA_024103195.1 Saprospiraceae bacterium
GAAAAAGATTAATGTCAGAAGAAAAAACGTCGCCGTACAGCTCGCCACTGGCACTGAGAGGGCCAACCTATCAAGTGTGCGCCTTTTTCAGCGGGGTGCAGGAACGAGCAATTACTCCTTTGCCAGGAGGAGCAAACTTGCCCAGACCCCGAAAACCACGCCCGCTGAAAACCAGCGCCGGCCCTCGAAGTAGCAGTCCCCCAGGCTCAAGGACGAACCTCCAGTACTTCAACATCATCGGCTGGATCACCGCGAGCATTTCGGCGACAAGTGGCCTGCCTGCATGCGGAGCCATGTAGGTTTTTGGTTCCTTTTTGCCACGTCAAAAAGGAACAACCTCTGACGGACCTCAAAGGCATACAGCTCGACGCCGAACGGGCAAATCAAAACAAGAGAACGCCAGAAGCGTCAAGACGAAACAACGTCGCCGTACAGCTCGCCACAAGCACTGAGCGGGCCGATATGATTGCCTCCCGGACGATGCCTTATGTAGGGCATGTCCGGGCAAGTCACCAAGGTTTCGGCAATCAAAGATTTAAACGCCTTTTTCAGCGGGGTGCAGGAACGAGCAATTACTCCTTTGCCAGGAGGAGCAAACTTGCCCAGGCCCCGAAAACCACGCCCGCTGAAAACCAGCGCCGGCCCTCGAAGTAACAGTCCCCCAGACGCAATGACGGACCTCAAGTACATCAACATCATTGGCTGGATTACCGCGAGCCTTACGGCGACAAGTGGTTTTTGGTTCCTTTTTGCCACGTCAAAAAGGAACAACCCCTGACGGACCTCAAGAGCTAACAGCTCGACGCCGAACGGGCAAATCAAAACAACAGAACGCCAGAAGCGTCAATACGAAACAACGTCGCCGTACAGCTCGCCACCAGCACTGAGAGGGCCGATATGATTGCCTCCCGGACGATGCCCAACGGTGTCACGTTCGATAGGCAATGGGGTACGTGAGCTCAACCTGAATGGGTTGAACAAGTGGCCGAAGGGTGAGGGATCATCCTTAGTGGCTTGGTCCAAGCCTCGCGCAGGGGCGCGAGGTTCGCTCACATCGTCCGCCATAGTTTTAACGTAGGAGGGCGAATGTCCACCGGACATTCGCCCTATCGGGATTGTGAGCTCACCCTTCGGGGTCCCCGGATTTCTTTCCGACATCGTCCACGCCATGCACAGGATAATCCCGTTTCCGTCCCGACGGAGCCTTCCCGGGTCCCGCCCTTAACCGGCCTGCCGCTCCACCGAAGGGAGAACAACTTCAGGGTAAATGGCCTACCTTCATCCCGAAAACGCCCCCTATGGCCAAGGCTGTCCCTCGCCGCAAAAAAAGTACCTCCGCCCCTGCCGCTCCCCCACCCGCCTGGCTGGAAAAAGGGCCGGTCTGGCTGACCGCCGTCATCCTCTTCGTCTATTTCATCATCCGCTGGGGCTTTCGCCATATCCCCATCGAGCGTGACGAAGGGTCCTATGCCTACATGGGCCACCTGTTGCTCCAGGGCGGCAAGCCCTATCTCGATTTTTACGAGATGAAGCCCCCGGCATTGTTTTACAGCTACGCCTTCCTCAGCGGGATCACCGGCGGCAGTCTCGCCGCCATGCATGTCGTGATGGCCCTGCTGCTCGCCCTCGGCGGGTGGCTGATTTTCCTGCTGACACGCCGATGGGCGGATGCCGGCTCGGCGGTGGTGGCCGTCCTCGCCTACGCCGCCCTGACCCTCACGGCCTATGCATCGGGATTTTCCATCCAGGCCGAGCATTTGGTCGGACTGTTTGCCATCGCCGGCCTGTGGGCGCTGACCCGCGGCTTGCAGGGCAACCAGCCCCTATTCATTCTTCTGGCCGGGGTCCTGCTGTGTTACGGGCTGCTCATCAAGCAGAACGGACTCTTTTTCGCCCTCCTGGCCATCACCCTGGTACCCGCCTTTCACCGCGTCGAAAATCCCGGCCACTGGATAGGCCTCTCGCTTCGCCAGGGCGGCTGGCTCGCCGCCGGGGCCTTGATCCCGGTGGCGGTCTTTGGTGCGCTGTTGGGCATGCAGGGCGCCCTGAGCGAGTTCTGGTTTTGGAACGTGGAATACCCCAAGGCCTACACGTCCACCATCAGCTGGGAACTGGGCCGAACCCTCCTGACGACGGGGTTGAAAAAAATGTATGCCGACCAGCCGGTTTTCTGGGCAGCGGGTCTTGCCGGCGGTGTGTTGATCTGGCTGACCCGGATCGCCGCCTGGAAAAAATGGGCGGTGACGGGATTTTTGCTGGCAGCCATGGTGTCGGTGACGCCGGGCAAGCGCTTTTACGGGCATTATTTCCTCCATTTTTTCCCGGCGCTGTCGGTCGCCGCAGGCGCCGCTGTCTTTGCCCTCGGCCGCTGGCTCGAGCCGCTGGCCGGACGCACCGCCCGGATGGCGCTCGGCCCCGTGCTGGCCGTTTTGCTGCTGGCGGGGACTATCGCCGTGCAGGAGGCCTACTATTTCCGGCCCCATTTCACACGCATCCTGCGCGACACCTACGGCAGCAATCCCTTTCCCGAATCGCGCCAGCTCGCCGACTATTTGGGACGCCAAATTCAGGAAGGCGACGGCCTCCTCGTGCTCGGCTCCGAACCCCAACTTTACGCCTACACGCTGGCGGATTGCCCCACCCGCCACCACTTCATGGGATTCCTGCTCAAAAACCACCCCCGCGAAAAAGAGTGGCAGAAAGAGGTCATGGACGACGTCGCCGCCAACCCGCCCAAATATGTGGTGTGGGTCCAGCACCCCCTGACGTGGCTGCCCGCCCAGGGCGCCGATCAGGCCTTCATCCAGTGGGCCTGGCAGTGGGCCCACCGGCATTACACACCCATTGCCTGGTATGACCAGACCGGCGGACCCGCCGTCACCGTCGTCGAAGGCGCCGATGCCGCCACCTACCAGGCCCGGGGCCAGCAATACATGATCCTGATGGAGCGCCAGGCAGAGGCTCCTGTCCTTCCGCCGGGATAAATCCCGGTCCGTTTTTTGCCCAAAACGCAACCATGCACCCGGCACCGTTTCTCATCGAATTCCAGAAAGTAGGCCAACCCGCCGAAGGGTATATCGCCATTGCCGAACTGGCCTCCGCTGTGCCTTTTGAAGTGCGCCGGATCTTCTGGACCTATTATACCCCGGAAAGCATCGTGCGGGGCCGCCATGCCCATCACGAGACGGAGCAGGTCCTCATCGCCGCCGCCGGACGCATCCTGCTCAACACCGAATTGCCGGACGGGAGCCGGCACACCTTTGTCCTCGAACACCCGCATCAGGGGGTTTATCTCCCCCCCCGTTGCTGGCATACCATGCAATATTCCCACAACGCGGTACAGCTCGTGCTGGCTTCCACGCCTTACCGCGAATCCGATTACATCCGCGATTATTCCACCTTCAAAGCCATTGCCCCATGATCCACCCTACCGCCCAGGTAGACACCCCCCATATCGGCCCGCACACCCAGGTCTGGCAACACGCGGTCATCCTGGCCGGCGCCCGCATCGGCGACACTTGCAAAATCAATTCCCACACCTT
>JAGFIW010000168.1 GCA_024103195.1 Saprospiraceae bacterium
CCCTGTTCCGCTGGAAAGCAAGACCTGACCGGCTATCCGAGGTCACTCCTGCCTGCCGACATCTCGCTCGCCGGATCCAGAAAAAATGGGCCCGGTATTTACACCGTTGGGGATATTAACGCACCTCCCGGCCCCGGTGGACTCTCGTTACTCCTCAATATAAATCCGGGGCACGCGTGGAGAAATATTGGTCAACACCTCGTACGGAATGGTCTGCAGGACATCAGCAAGCCGACCGATCGGCAGATGTTCGTCAAAAATCGTGACCTCGTCACCCGGCTGGACACCGGGAATATCGGTGACATCCACCATGGTCATGTCCATGCAGACCGTCCCGACAATGGGCGCCAGATGGTCCCGGATCCGTAGGGCATACCGGCCATCGCCGGCCAGACGCAGCAAGCCGTCGGCATATCCGATGCTGACGGTGGCGATGATGCGATCCCGGTCGGACACCCCACGGCGACCATAACCCACGCCTTCTCCGGCCGGCACCGCGTGGACCCTGCTGACCCGGGCGCGCAGGGCCATGGCCGGCCTCAGATGTTCGCGGGCTCCGGGAGCGGCATCCAACCCGTAAAGGCCGATACCCACCCGTACCATGTCAAAGGCGTATTGCGGAAATCGCCAGATCCCGGATGAATTGAGCAAGTGCCGTAGCGGGCGATAGCCGAGTCCTTCTTCCAGCATGCCGGCCAGCTTCAGAAATCGGGCCGCCTGTTGGTGGGTAAAGTCGTCCCGGGCGGGGTCCTCACTGGCTGCCAGATGGGAAAAAACCGATGCCACTTGAACCTGGCCCGATTCCCGGATCAGCCGCAGGACTTCGGGAAGGTCTTCTTCGGTGAAGCCCAGCCGGTGCATGCCGGTTTCGAGCTTGAGATGCACAGGGATGACCGGATCGGCAGGCCCCAGGAAATGCAGGAATTCCCGCATCTGATGCAAGGCATACAACTCCGGTTCGAGACGGTAGGCTGTGATCAGAGGAAAGGCGGGCTCGTCCGGATTCAGCACCAGGACGGGCATGCGGATGCCCGCTTTCCGCAGTTCGACGCCTTCGTCGGCATAGGCCACGCCCAGATAATCCGCCCTTTGCAGGTCCAGCCACCGGGCGATCTCCGGTCCGCCACCGCCATAGGCGGAGGCTTTGACCATCACGAGGGTGCGGGTGTCGCGGGGAGTATGTCGTGCGTATTGGTGCAGGTTGTGACTCAGGGCGGCGAGATGGATTTCCAGGGTGGTCCGGTGGCTGTATTTCACCAGCCTGCGCCCGATATCTTCGAAGGTAAATCGCCGGGCGCCCTTGAGCAAGATGGTCGTATGGTGTACCTCCTCCATCCGGAAGGCTGTCAAGAACGCGGGAGTGTCCGGGAAGGTATCCAGACGGAATCCGGCGCCCAGCCTGGTCGCCAGGAGCGGGCCGGTCCGGCCGATAAAGGTGAGACGGTCGGCCTTGAAGGGTTGCAGCATCTGCGCCAGATGGTCGGCTACCTCTTCGTCGGAAAGACCGGATTGATCGAGATCGGAAAGGATCAGCCACCCGGCGCGCTGGCCCTTGCGCTGACGGTAATAATCAAGCGCCAGCCCCAACGCATCCAGGTCGGCGTTGTAGTGATCGCTAATGATCAGATTTTGCTGCCATCCTTCCCGTGTTTCCAGGCGCATGGTCAGGGCTGGCAACCGGGACATTCTCTTGTGCAGGGCATCCCGGTCAAGGCCCAAATGGAGGGCATAGAGCAAACACGTCAGGCTGTTGCGACGGGCAATGACTCCGCCGTGTGGCAGGAAATATTCTCCTTCGCCTTCCGAAAACCGGTACCGGATCCACTGTCCGTTTTCGGTCTCTCTCACCTCCTGTACCACGAGGTCGGCCTCTCCTTCCTCCGCCCAGGTCAGGCATTTTCCGGGCAGGGCATCGAACAATTCCCGATGAACACGGCGGAT
>JAGFIW010000190.1 GCA_024103195.1 Saprospiraceae bacterium
CGCCAATCTGCTGCGCTGGTAAGTTTAGCTCCCCGGGTTTTGTACCCATGGACAAGTCTGTCCGAATTGTATATTTGCCTCATCACCGCTTTCA
The DNA here is from genome assembly GCA_024103195.1 of Saprospiraceae bacterium. Lineage (GTDB taxonomy): Bacteria > Bacteroidota > Bacteroidia > Chitinophagales > Saprospiraceae > JAGNXB01. Next base: position 95 of record JAGFIW010000190.1, read on the forward strand.
ACCCGGTAATTCCTTCACATTAAAATTTTACCCTTATGAAAAAATGGTTTACCTTTTTCAGCCTGTTGATGTGGGCGGGTGTTTCTTTCGGCGCCGTACAGTCCACCGAGCCTGTTCCCTCCCGCCAGACGGCACTGATGGAACAATTTGTCCAAATGACGCCTGCGGATTACGCCGCCGCTACCGGCATCAAACTGACGCTGGGTGAGCGTCTGAAGCTCAAGGCCGCCCAGACGATGGTGCGCCATCAGTTGCGCAACAGCAGCATTCCCCAGGCTCTGTACATCGTGCTGGCCATTTTCGGTCTGGCCTGGATCGCCATGGGCGTCCTGGACAACTGGTCGGGTACCAATTGGTGGCTGAATCTCATCCTCACTTTGCTTTTCTGGTTGCCGGGTTTGATCCATGCCATAATTGTCATGGACGACTATTATTGATCCATCCCGGAAGTCCGTCCCGTTGAGGGACATCAGAAACGGTCCGAAGCGCTTGGCTTCGGACCGTTTTTCTTGGCGGACTTCTGGATCCAGACATCCGAAAACGACTGTCGCGCGTCGCGCAGAGAGGTAAGGGATACGGACCGTCGCCGGGCATAATAACCCAGGCTGATCGCGTACTCCCTCAACGCGATCCAGAGCGCCAGCCCCGCCGGGAATCCCGCCAAAAACAAAAAGAAAGCCGCCCATCCCCAGAAATACCCGGCAATGGCCGACACGGCCACTGCCCATGTAGTCCAAAACAGCATGAGCAAAGCCAGTAATACGGAGCTGCGGAATTCGATGATCCGGACGCAAGCGTCCGTGATCCAACGGGCGAGCGCTACGGGCAGGGCATGGGGCAGCGCCAACAGCCACGATCCGCCGCCAAGCAGGAGCATCCGGACCCAACCCGGATATCGGTCGGGCGCCAACACCACCTGGCGGTCGCACACCCCTGCCCGTGCCAGGAGAGACCGATAGACCTCGCCGGCCTTTCGCAATTCGTCTTTATCCTCTTCCGGCAGTCGGTGGAGGGTATCCATGGCCATTCGTTCGCTGTCGAGAGGAGCCTCCGTATGACGGATGACCGGCCAGGTCGCGCCAGCCCGTTCCGTCCGGCAGAGATCCAGGATCCATTCGGCCAATTCCTCCTCTGCGGGGTCCGCGATATGGATCACTCTTTCGGCGAGGCGCTGGCGGATCAAGTCGGTTACGGCATCGATGGCTTCCCGGGGACGGGTGGTGTACAGCGCTTGCCAATCGCTGATACGGATGGGCGGTGCGATGGAAACCATCAGTTCGGTGCGGGCTTTCTCCGCACGGGTGTAATTGACACCGACAGGGACAATGGAAACCTCCGGGAGCCCGAATTCCTCCATGGCTTCAAAGGCCAGCCGGGCCGCCCCTCTCCGTATGGGACGCAGCCTTTTTTCATGTCGCATGCCTCCTTCCGCCATGACCAAAAGCGCTTTGCCCTGACCCAGGATTTCGCGACCTTCCTGCATGGAATCCTCATTGCGACGCAGGTTGGCAAACCCATCGTGAAAACGGAAAATGGGGATGAGGTGTACCTGTCGCAACAGCCACCGGACCAGCCGGTTGACGAAGACATCGCCCCGGGTCATGAAATACAGATCGCGCCCGGCATAGCAAGCGAGAAAACAGGGCTCGATGAAGGCCGTGGGATGATTGGGGGTGAACAGGACAGCGCCTCGGGCGGGGATATGCGCGGTACCGGTGAGATAGATAGCCCGGTAAAAAGCCTGGAAAGCAATGCGGGTGAAAGGTCTGAGCAGATAGTACAGCATGGCGGACCGGGGCACAATGTAGGCCCTTTTGACGAGGGACGCTACTTTCGCATCATGAAGGATGTCATCCTTTTGGGTGGCCCAACGGCCAGTGGCAAGAGCGCGCTGGCCATGGACCTGGCCCGCCGGCTGGAAACGGTCATTCTGTCGGCCGACAGCAGACAGGTGTACCGGGGTCTTGATCTGGGCACCGCCAAACCGACCCTTGAAGACCGGCAGGAGGTCGCCCATTATCTGATCGATATCTGCGACCCCGAGGAAAACTATACCGCCGGTCGATTTGAATCAGACGCCCTTGCATGGATTGAAGCGCTGTTGCCCCTGCACCGTCCACTGCTGGTGGCGGGAGGTACCGGTTTGTATCTCAAGGCCCTTTACGCAGGCCTTGACGAATTTCCCGAAATCCCGGCCTCCATCCGCCATGATTTGGCGCGGTGGTATGCCTCGGAAGGACTCAGCGGCCTGCAAGAGAAATTGCGGCAGGTGGACTCCGAATACGCCGACCGCGTGGATCTGCGGAATCCTCGCCGTCTGTTGCGGGCCCTGGAGGTGTGGGAGGCCAGTGGCATCCCGTATTCCCGATGGCGGAAAGGCATCCCGGCGGTAAGATCCTTTACCCAAATGGCGCTTTATCTGGATGCACCCAGGTCCTGGCTGTATCCACGCATCAATCAAAGGGTGCTCGACATGCTGGACCGCGGATGGCTCGACGAAGCCCGCCGTCTCCATCCCCTGCGCGGGCTTCCGGCATTGCAAACTTTGGGATACCCGGAACTTTTCGATTACCTGGAAGGGAAGAGGTCCTATGACGAGACCGTTGCCCTCATCCAACAGCAGAGCCGGCGCTATGCCAAGCGCCAGATGACCTGGTTTCGCAAAGAACCCTGGTGGATCCCGGTGCCGGTGTTGCCGGAAGAAACACTGGTGGACCGGGTGTGGGATATACTGGTCAACGACCATGGCCCACCGGAAAGGGGATGACGCCCGTCACGGCTCAGACACCGTCACCAGCTCTTCGGCAATCAATGGCTTTCCTCCCATGCGTCGGACCACCTGAGCGACGGTCAGCACGTCTTTTTCGCAATAACGGGTGATGGCCGGCAGATCGTGTTCCTGGTAGAAGACGCGACCGACCTGACTGCCGTCCAGGTCTTCTTTGGGAGAGGGTATGCCCAGGCAATAGGCGAGGAGTTTCAGGGACGTGTAGTGTTTGATATCGCCGAATTTCCACAGTTCCAGGGTGTCGATCAAATGCCGGACTTCCCAGGGCTTTTTGCCGGAGATGCGGAGCATGGCCGGTAGCGGCAATCCGTGCATGATCATCCGGCGACCGAGATATGGCACATCGAATTCACGGATGTTGTGCCCGCAGAGGAAAAACC
>JAGFIW010000209.1 GCA_024103195.1 Saprospiraceae bacterium
ATGTGATGCAGTGGTTGCTGAGCGTATTGCCGGAACACCGATCCCTGCATCTGAGTCTGGCCTTGCTGCTGGTCTGGCTGCAGGGAGGCTTGCTCAGTCAGATGGTCCTCAATTACCGGATGGGGGCTCATGGCACGTTGTTCAGCGGACTGATGCTGGCCTGGTTTTGCTCCTCGGCCCCCGACCTCATCCAGCTCAGCCCTCCCCTGGTGGGCAATACCTTTCTGATCATGGCCATGCACCAGGCCTTTTCGTTGTCCCGCAGCACGGAAGCCGCGCGCGCACTGTTCAACACCGGATTTCTGATCAGCCTGGCAGCGCTTTGTTATTTCCCGATGGTGGTCCTTGCGGTATTGGTTTGGTTTGGCATCGGGATTCTTCGCAGCCATCGCCTGCAGGAAACCCTCCAGTATGCTGTCGGGTTGGGTCTGCCCTGGTTTTTGCTCTTCCTCATTTATTACTGGGTCGGACCGGAAGCGTCCTGGGCTGATCTGGCGGGTCTGCCTGACCGGTGGCCACCCGTATTTACCGGTCCGCAGGGCTGGCGTCTCCCGGTCCAGGCGGCCGTGCTGGGCACCTTGCTGCTGGTTCTGATCGGCCAGTCGAGAAAGTTGGGTTACGGTGAAACCATCCAGGTCCAGAAATACCTCTCACTGGCCTACCTCATGCTGCTGGGTGCCGGGGCAGGGCTGCTGTTGCCTGGCGTTTTCCGGTTTGATCACATGCTGACCGCAGCCTTGCCGGCGGCCATGTTGTCGGGGATCTGGCTGACCCGCCTGCCACCCCGTGTGGCCGAGACCGTCCACATTCTGATGCTTCTCGCCGTCCTGCTCGTCCAATACTACCCGTTGCTGTAACTTTGGGGGATAATCGGATGCTATGAAATTTGGGGTGGTCGTTTTTCCCGGGTCCAACTGCGATGACGATATGGTCCACGTCCTCGGAGAAGTCATGGGGCAGGATGTCGTCAAGATCTGGCACAAAGACGAGACCCTGAACGGCCTCGGACCCGAAGACGGCATTGTCCTGCCGGGTGGTTTTTCCTTTGGCGACTATCTCCGTTGCGGCGCTATTGCGCGGTTTTCTCCCGTCATGCAGGCCGTCGTGCGCCATGCCGAAGCCGGCGGGTTGGTCTGGGGGGTATGCAACGGCTTCCAGATCCTTTGCGAGGCCGGGCTTTTGCCGGGTGTCCTGTTGCGGAATTCCGGCCAGCGATTCATCTCCCGGGTCATTCATCTCCGCACCGAGAATACCGACAGTCCGGTCACCTGCAGGATGGAGGCGGGGCAGGTGGTGACCATGCCCATCGCGCACGCCGAAGGGAGATATCATGCCGACCCCGAGACATTGGCGGCCCTGGAGGCCGGTGGTCAGGTGTTGTTCCGGTATTGTCATGCCGACGGTCGCGTGGACGAGGCCTCCAACCCGAACGGTACTCTCAACGGCATCGCCGGCATCTGCAACGACCGCCGCAATGTCATCGGGATGATGCCCCACCCGGAACGGGCGTCCGAGGACATGCTGGGACTCCGCGAAGGCCGCCCATTGTTTGAGTCACTGTTGGCCTGGAGCCGGCAGGCGGTACAGGTATAAGGCGACTGCCCGGGTGCGGACGGGTCGCGACACCGGACGGCCGATGGGCGGTTGGCTTTTCATAAGTCTTTGGGCTTATGGGTTTTAAAATTGTGTTAATCCGGGGTGCCTGCCGTGCACCCTTCTGAAAATACGGCCAAATTGCGGCCTCAAAATGCCACCATGCGCTATTTCATCCTGTTGTTGTGTGTTTTTTTCCTGCAGGCTCCCCTTTCGGCCCAAAAGGTCAGGGATGTGACCAAGTGGGATCTCAAATTGGAAAAAGTGGACGCCACCACGTTCGACCTTGTGGCGAATGTGACCGTCGAACCGGGGTGGTATGTGTACTCCCGGTTTCTCGCCCAGGATGAAGGCCCCATTCCCACTTCCTTTACCCTCGAAGACGGGGTGCGGGTTCTTTCCCGGAAGGAAGAGGGCAACAAGCATGAGGCCTTTGACCCCATCTTCGAAATGGAGGTCGTGAAATTCAGCGAGCAGGTGACCTTCCTGACGAGGGTCCGTCCGCCGGCCGGCAGTCGCAAGCTCAAAGGCACCTACATATTCATGGCCTGTGACGACACCAAATGTCTGCCGCCCATCGAACAACCCTTTGAGCTGGATCTGCCATAAAGCCGCTTCCCCATGATGCGAATCCTCTTTGCCTTTGTTGCGGCTTTCCTGCTGCCCCTCCTGCTGCCTGCACAGATCCTCGATCCGGTCAAATGGTCCCAGCAATACCGGAAGGTGGACGGGCAGACCTACGACCTTGTCCTGACGGCCCGCCTGGATCCGGGATGGTATATCTACTCCCAGCACCTGACCGGTGACGGGCCCATCCCCACGAGTTTTGTCTTTGAGCCGGGTCCGCATTACACCCGGATCGGGGAGGTCAGCGAATCCGGAGACAAGAAGGAGGGATATGACCCGATCTTCGACATGGAGGTGGTCAAATTCGGCCGGGAAGCCGTTTTCACCCAGCGCATCCGGTGGACAGACCCTTCCAGGCCCGTGGTCGGGATGTTGGAATTCATGACTTGCGATGACGAGCGATGCCTGCCCCCCAAGGAGGTAGATTTCTCCTTCCGGCAGGACGGGGAGGCGAGCGCCGATGTCGCGGACGAGGCCAGCCCGGCAGAGGAGGGGATCGCGGTGGCCGGAGAGCTGCCCGGGGAGGGTCTGTTTGACCCGGTCCTGTGGACCACCCGCCTCGAGGAAACGGCACCCGGGAGGTACAAGGCTGTTTTCAAGGCAGACATCCAGGACGGATGGTATGTATATTCCAAAGACAACAGCGATGCCGACGGCCCCATTCCGACAGCCTTCCGCTT
>JAGFIW010000223.1 GCA_024103195.1 Saprospiraceae bacterium
GGCTTTGATCAGATCAAGTGGCTTGGACATGTGTACCCTCCCTGCGGGCGGGGAATGAAAATTGGGAAATATTCCCCATGCCGGCCGATGGACGAGGCCCGTGACCCGGACCGGATGCCGCAGAATACGGCGCCCGCAACTTCACCGGCATCCATTCGTTATTACCCCTAAAGGCGGCTCATGAAGACCAAGGCAGAGATCGTCGCCACATGGCTGCCCCGATATACGGGGATGGTGCTGAACCAATTTGCCGCATACATCATCCTCTGCACTTTCACTCATCATGTCCAGCTCTGTTCCGACTGGCACGGGGTGCCCATCATCGGGCGCGAGCGGAGCATGATGTGTGCCACACACGAGCACATTTCCATCATCAACTTCGGCATGGGGAGTCCCAACGCCGGAACCATTGTGGACCTGCTCACCGCTGTCATGCCGCGGGCCATCCTTTTTCTGGGCAAGTGCGGCGGCCTGCGCGTCAACAAAAACAAGGTGGGTGACCTGATCCTTCCCATTGCCGCGATCCGTGGAGAGGGGACCTCCAACGACTACCTGCCTTTTGAGGTGCCGGCTTTGCCGGCCTTTGCCTTGCAAAAAGCCATCTCGACCACCATCCGCGAATTCGAGCGCGACTACTGGACCGGAACGGTGTACACCACCAACAAACGGGTGTGGGAGCACCGGGAGGATTTCAAGGAGTATCTCCGCGAGCTGCGGTGCATGGCCATCGACATGGAAACGGCCACCATTTTCATTGCGGCCTTCAAAAACCAGATCCCCGCCGGGGCCCTGCTGCTGGTGAGCGACATGCCGATGATCCCCGACGGCGTCAAAACGGAAGAATCCGACCGCACGGTCACCGAGCAATGGGTGCAGACGCATCTGCGGATCGGCATCCGCTCCATGGAGCAACTGATCCACAACAACGAGACTGTCCGGCATTTGCGGTTTTGAAACCAGGCGAGGGATCCGACGTCCCCCTGTCGTCATTTCTTTTCCTTCCCCGGTTCCCACAGCGGCCGGACGGGCGTGGTGTCCGCGCTGATCTCGGGGGGCAGCAGGTCGGGGCGCAACGGGCGGGGCGGCGCCTTGGCGCTGTCGATGACCACCTGCCGCGCGCGAATCAAGAGCAGGGAATCCGCCACTTCCGACGCTCGCTCCACCGCCGATTCCCGGCATTCCTTCCAGAGCGTCGCGCGACGCGCGGCCAGGTTTTCTTCCACCACCGCCTCGATCCGGGATTCCGACTTCTCCTCCCTGGCGCTGCATGCCGCCAACACGCCGAAAACAACCATGACCCACAACACTCTCATTGTTGCTCCAGCCTTTTTTGCATCTCCCGCGTGCGCTCCACCAGCAGGGAGTCCACCAGATAAGGCAACAGACTGTCCTGGTACGCCAGGCAGTCGCGGGCCACACTGTCGCGCATCATGATCGTGCGCTCTTCCGTGCGGCGGGCCACCTCCCGTTTTTCCGTCGTGTTGAGAAAGGACTCCTCGGGGCTGCACCCGCACAGAGAGGCCACCAGCATGCCCCCAATACCCGGCGGTATCCTCATGGCTCGAGGCGGATTTCCTTGCGCCGCAGCTCGAAGTGTTGCCCCAGATACACCCGGCGTACCATCTCGTCGGCTGCCAGCTCCTCAGCGGTGCCCGCCTTCAGGATTTTCCCTTCGAACATCAGGTAGGCGCGATCCGTGATCGACAGGGTCTCCTGCACATTGTGGTCGGTGATCAGAATACCGATGTTGCGGGTCTTGAGGCGGGAGACGTTGTACTGGATGTCCTCCACCGCGATGGGGTCAATGCCGGCAAACGGCTCGTCGAGGAGAATGAATTTGGGATCTGTCGCCAGCGCACGGGCTATTTCGGTGCGGCGGCGCTCACCGCCGGAAAGGGAGTCGCCGTTGTTCTTGCGCACCTTGTGAAGGTTGAATTCCTCGATGAGGTCTTCCAGACGGTCGCGCTGCTCGGCCCGGGACAAGGGCGTCATCTCCAAGACGGCCCTGATGTTGTCTTCCACGCTGAGCTTGCGGAATACGGAGGCTTCCTGCGGCAGGTACCCGATGCCGAGCCGGGCCCGCCGGTACATCGGCAGGCTGGTGATCTCCTCTTCGTTGAGAAAGACCCGCCCCTCATTGGGCCGGATAAAACCCACGACCATGTAAAAGCTGGTCGTCTTGCCGGCACCATTGGGGCCCAGGAGTCCCACGATCTCGCCCTGATTGACCTCTATCGACACACCGCCCACGACGGTACGGCTGCCGTACTGCTTGTAAAGATTTTCGGTCGAAAGACGCATCCTGGATTCCATGGCGATAGGGGTGCCCGGCAAAGATACGACCGACTACAGGCCTATCTGCTGGTACCGGGAAGAATTGGCGGGGTCGATCAGGGCCATGATGTCCTGGACCTGGCGTTTGGAGGAGATGTCGGCCGCTTTGAACACCTCGATGATTTCCTGATTTTTGGCATTGGCAAAAATCTGGATGCTCATGGCGTTGCGGTGGATTTTGGCGATTTGGGCGATTTCGTCCAGGGCTTTCACCATGTTGAGCCGCCCTTTCTCCACATCCCGGTGCATTTCGTCAAGCCCGAGGCGGTGGTACTGATAATTGGCCTCCCGCATGGGGCGGAAAGTAGGATTGAGGGCATTCTCGACCAGCCAGTAGCGCGCCCGCTGTCCGTCGGCGGGTTTCCAACCCTTGTGGCCTCCATTGGCCGGGATCATGTTGATGATTTCCTGGGCCGTCTGGAAATAGGGCTCCCCGCCGTTTTTGGCAAAGGTGTCGCCGTCCAGCCCCAGGATGTAATACGCATAGAAGGACAGGATGGAGGACAGGTTGTCCACATAGGCGGTCCGGCTGAAAACGATCGGCTGGTACTGGTCGTACGTGAACGTCACGTCCTTGTCCACATGCATCAGGATGGACGTTTTGAAATTGCTCCCGTACACGGGGCGTGTCGCCTGGATGGACATGTCGGCGCCAAAGGAATTGACGGAGAACTCGTCGCGAATGGTGAGCTGAATGGTGACTTCGATCCGCTCGTCGAGTTCGAACACCTCATCGGTCCATCGCTGGTTGTTCATGAACTCCTGAATGGAAGTCCTGAGGGTCTGGAAAACGGCGGGATCCACCGACTGGATGCGCGGGGTGTTGACGACAATATCGACCTTCAACTCCTGGGCAGGGACGGCACTCGCCGTCAGGAAAAGCAGGGCGGAAAGGAGGGTGATGAATCGGATCATAGGATTGCGGTTCATGGTGCAGCCTGCACAAGACATGCCAATTCGTCGGCGATGTCGGCGGCTACTTCTTTCTTGGACTTTAACCCGAATCGGCGGGTTTTATTATCCGCCGTCAGGAAGGTGACCTTGTTGGTGTCCGTGCCGAAACCCGCACCGGCATCCTGCAGGGTGTTGAGCACAATCAGGTCCAGTCTTTTGGCCTTCAGCTTTTTCCGGGCTTCCTCCTCGCCGGCATCGGTCTCGAGGGCAAATCCCGCAAGTACCTGATCTTTTTGTTTGCGGGCGCCGAGGGAGGCGGCGATATCGGGATTTTTGACCAGCTCGAGCGAGAGCGAGTCCCCCTGTTTTTTGATTTTGCCGGTAGCGGTGGTGGCCGGCCGGTAATCCGCCACTGCGGCGGCAAATATGGCGATGCGGCATCGGGGAAACACGGTGGCAGCCGCTTCCATCATTTCCGTCGCCGATACCACGGGGATGGTCTCCACGCCCGGATGGCAGGGTGCCGCCGCTGCGGGACCGAGGACGAGGTGGACACGGGCACCCCTGCGGGCCATTTCGTCGGCCAGGGCTACCCCCATTTTGCCGGAGCTGTGGTTGGTGAGGAATCGGACGGGATCCAGGGCCTCCCGGGTCGGACCGGCCGTAATGAGGACTTCCATCCCCTCAAAAACGGGAGCTGGCGCCAGAAAATGCCGGATTTCTTCCAGAAGGGCTTCGGGTTCGGCGACGCGGCCCGGGCCTGAAAGACCACTGGCGAGCTCGCCGTCGCCGACGTCTATCTGCCGCACGCCGTCAGCGACGAGCCTGGCCATATTGCGCCGGGTGGCAGGGTGCGACCACATGTCCAGATCCATGGCCGGAGCCACCCAAACCGGGCAGCGGGCCGACAGGTAAACGGCGAGGAGGAGATTGTCACAACGACCTTCCGCCATCCCGCTCAGCGTGTGGGCCGTGGCCGGAACGATGACAAAAAGGTCGGCCCAAAGGCCCAACTCGACGTGGTTGTGCCATTCGGATTCCGACATCAACTCGTGACGGGTCGGATTTCGCGACAGGGTACTGAAGGTGAGTGGGGAGACGAAAGCCGCCGCCGAAGGTGTCATGATCACCCTGACCTCGGCGCCTTCCCTGACCAGCAAACGCGTCAGGAAAACCGTCTTGTAGGCCGCGATACTTCCGCTGACCCCCAGGAGGATTTTCCGGCCGGCGAGTGAGGTGTTGCCCATGACCCGGGAGGGTTCAGGATTCGGAAGCCTGCTCTTCCTTGTAACGGTGGTGCAGTTGGTCGGTCATGAACTCGTGCATCCCGATGATCGCGGGGTTGGGCAGCTTTTCATAAGAGCGTGAAATCTCGATCTGCTCCTTGTTTTCCTGCACCTCCTCGATGGTCTCGGTCTGCTCGACAAATTCTTCCAGCTTTTCGGCCAGTTCCTTTTTGAGATCAACCGATACCTGGCGGGCCCGGCGTCCGATGATAGCCAGCGCTTCATAAATATTGCCGGTCTTTTCGACGAGGCGTTCCACCTCCAGGGCCTTCAGATGGGCATCCAGATGCTGGGACTTGTTCTTGATGGAGGACATGCTTACAGATTTTTAAGGGCGGTCTGGGTAAGGGTTTCGATTTTGCGGAGATCCTCTTTGTAGGAACTGCCGGGATATTTGTTGCGGAACACCTGAATGAACTCCAGGGTTTGCTCGTAGCGCTCCTGCCGTTTTTCGCGGATGCTGTTGGCCGCCCAGGCATAGGCCGCCTCTACCATTAAAAACCGTATCCGCTCGGCGTCCCTGGTCTCCGGAAAATCCCGCAACAGATTTTCGAACGACTGGAGAGAAGCCTGGTATTCGCGCAGGTCGTAATACAGCTTGGCTTCCTCATAGGCCTTGCGTTCCAGTTTGGCCCGGAGGATGTCCATCAGCCGGTTGCATTCCTCGACGCGCTCGCTGCGGGGATGATTGTTGACAAAGTCCTGAAACCCGTCAATGGCCTTGCGGGTATAGGCCTGATCGAGGCGAAAGATGGGCGACAACCGGTAATAGGAAAAGGCCACCATGTACTCCGCTTCTTCCTTGAGATTGGACAGCGGGTAAGTCGTGGTGAAATTGTTGAAGTAATAGGCCGACAAGAGGTAGTTCTTCAGGAAAAAATGCGTGTTGGCATATTTGAAATACAGGTCTTCGGCCTCTTTCTTCCCCCTGAAGTTGTTGATGATGATCTCGAATAATGTCTGGGCTTTCTGGTACTCCCCTTTCTCGTAATAGTCCACCCCTTTCTGGTAGATCATATCCACGTTCCCGCTGAGACGCACACGCTCGAACTCGGATTTGCATCCCGTCAAAAACACCGTCAAAACAAGAGGAAGGAGGAGCCTCAAAGACATAAGAGCGCAAAGATAAGGAGAAATCCGGTGAAAAGTGGTCTTCCCTAAACGCACAGGCCGGGATCATGGTATGCGGAACGGCCCTGGCGACCCGGGGTGGGTGTTACTTTTGGGCCATGGACAAGGCGCACTGGACAGCGATCGTCGTGGATAACACCGGGTCGGCCATTCGCCACGCCATCGCAGGAGACCCCAGCCCCAACAGCCGGTCCTGGCGGTTGACCCTGGATGACGACAGGGAAGTGTTCCTCAAAACCCTGCCCGGAGAGGAAGCCGCCCGGATGTTCCGGATGGAGGCCCAGGGTCTGGAAGCCCTGCGTTCCACCGGCACCCTGCCGGTGCCCGGAGTCCTGGGATACGGACGCCATGCCGGCACCGGATTTCTTTTGCTGGAATGGATTCCATCCTCCAGGCCCGGACCCGGGTGGGCACGGGCTCTGGGTGAGGGTTTGGCCTCCCTCCACCGCCAATCCGCCGATGCCTTTGGCTGGCAGGAAGACACCTTTATCGCTTCCATCCCCCTGTCCGGCCGGCAGCATGCGGGCTGGACTACCTTTTATGGCCAGGAAAGGCTGGCTCCTCTCTATGCTTCCGCCAGGGACAAGGGGTATTTCCATCGCTCCGATGACCTGCGTATGGCGCGCATCTACCGGATGGTTGCCGAACAATGCCCGGAGGAACCACCCGCTCTGGTGCATGGGGATTTGTGGTCGGGCAATGTCCTGACCGGTCAGGATGGCAAGCCGGTCCTCATCGACCCCTCCGTCCATTACGGGCACCGGGAGTCGGACCTGGCGATGATGCATCTGTTCGGAGGATTCCCCTTAGCGTGCTTTCAGGTTTACGAGGAGGCATGGCCATTGACGCCGGGGTTTCATCGGCGAATGGGTCTGTACCAGCTCTTTCCGCTTCTCGTCCACACCTTGTTGTTCGGCGGCAGATACGCCCGTTCCGTCCGGGCTGTGTGGGACGATCTCGGCGCCTGAATACCGCCTAGAAGGGGACGTACTCGGGTTCGCCGTGCTCCGAGATATGGGCTTTCAAGGCGGGTCATCCCCCTTCCACCCAGGCGACCAACAGAAATCCGCGCTCTTTCATCCTCGCGGCGGCCATGCGACTGCGCTTGCCGGTGTCGTCATACAGAAAGTAAGGCACCGCCCGGTCGAGGGTAGCCACCCTTTGCTCGAAATCCGAATCCAGGAAGTCCATCGGACAGGACATCTGCATCCCGGGTTGCCGGCTGATCTCGTCCGGCGTGCGCACATCGAGGACCACGGCATCGGGATGCTGACGGAGCTCGCGCATCATTTCCCTGACGGAGACGGAACGGATACCCTGCGGCATAAACAGTTACCGGCTGGTCACCACCACACCGGTCGCCATGAATTTGAGCTCGTCGAGGGGCTCCGTGATGGCGGCGATCTCCTCAGCCGACTGCCCTTCATCCTGGGCATAATGGCGGAGTTCTTCCACTGTCGTCACTTCCCGGTAGGCCATCCCGGCCATGATCACCTCGGCGCCCGACAGGTCCTTCGGCATGAAGAAACCGTAGTCTTCAAATTGCACGAACATGGTTTCTTCCACGGCCGGATCATCGGATTTGACCGTCATCCAGCACCCCTTGGTCTGACAGACGGATTCCACCCGCGCCTTGACCACAACGGTCGCTTCGCCGGCTTCCTTCATCAGATCCAGCAGGCTTTCATAGGAAATGGCCTCATCGGTGGCGACGGATCCGCCATATTGCTCCGTCTGGACAGCGGATGGGTCTGTCTCCTCGGGAGCGGGTGCCTGCCCGCCGCAACCCGAAAGGAATATGGCCGCCAAAATCAAAGGGGAAATGAATTTCATCGTTACCAGTGTGTCCGTCAAAGGTAGGGTACCGCCGGCAATCCCGAACTTGACCCGCCTATCTTTGTCTTTTCCGATCATGGCCGTTGCTCCTGTTGACTCCGCATCCTTGAAAGCCCGCGCCGGCGAACTGGGATTTTTCCTGTGTTCCGTAGCCCGTGCCCAACCCCTGGATGAGGAAGCCCGGCGCCTGGAAGCCTGGCTCCACCAGGGCTTTCAGGGCCGAATGGAGTGGATGGCCCGCCATTTCGACCTCCGCACGGATCCCACGCGGTTGGTACCCGGCGCCAAATCCGTCATTTGCCTCGCGTACAATTACCACAATCCCGACACACCGGACGACCCGCAGGCACCCCGGATCAGCCAATATGCCTACGGCGAGGATTACCACAAGGTCCTACGCCGCAAACTCAAGGAACTCCTGGCCTGGATCCGCGACACTTACGGCCAGGCGGAAGGCCGGGTATTTGTGGATTCCGGACCGGTGATGGAACGCGACTGGGCACGCCGGGCCGGACTGGGCTGGGCCGGCAAGCATACTCTACTCCTGCATCCCCGTCACGGGAGTTACTTTTTCCTGGCCGAGATCATTCTTGATCTCCCGTTTGCCCCCGACGAACCCATGAAGGACCATTGCGGCACCTGCCGGCGTTGTATCGATGCCTGTCCGACGGCGGCCATCTCTCCGCAAGGTTATCTCCTGGATGCCAGCCGCTGCATCTCCTATCTCACCATCGAACTCCGGGAAGCCATCCCGGATGCCTTCCGCGGCCACATGGAAGGCTGGGCCTTCGGATGCGACATCTGCCAGGATGTATGCCCCTGGAACCGCTTTGCCCGCCGGCACGAGGAACCCACCTTCGACCCGCCGGATGAACTGCTGTCGATGACCGCCCGGGAATGGCAGGAAATCACGGAAGAAACCTTCAACATCCTGTTTGACCGGTCGGCCGTCCGCCGGACCGGTTACGAGGGCCTTCGCCGGAATCTCCGGTTTCTGGCCGAAGACACAGCATCAGGGAGTCCGGATGGCACCGGCCCGTCACCGGGCTGAGCGCACCATGCGCTGGATGATCTGCCGTCCGTGGCCGTCATCCAGATGGAGAAACCAGATCCCCTCGCCCTCGGGCAACGTCAGCGTATGTACGCCTCCAGGCTGCCATCGGCCCTCGCTCACCAACTGACCCCGGATATCCAACACCCGGTAAATCCAGGAATGCGTACCCTGACGGTCATCCACATACACCGGTCCGCTACCCGGATTGGGCCACAAATGAACGGGTTGCGTTTGTCCGGCCGGTTCCGTGCTGGTGGGCACCTCGTGCATACGGCTCAGGAACACTTCAAAAACCTCCGATTCGGGCAGGATCAGTTCGTCCGGTCCCGGGTCGAAATCAATGGCATAACGCACCCATCCGGCCGTGTAAATGTTTCCATCCGGATCCGCTTCGAGGTCAAAATAGGTGCCGCCGCCGTCGTTGTTGGGACCTCCGATGGAAGCCACCCACAAAGGCATGCCGTCGGCATCATACCTGACCCAGAATATATCCTGGCTTCCGGCGGACGGCAGGGGCGGGAAAGTCATGGTATCGGCATTGGCGAGTTGCAGCGTCCCGGTAAAGCGACCGGTGACCACTATACCCTGATCCGGAAGAATGGCGCAACGCTCACTGATCACCTGGCTTTCGCCGGCGATCTGACGCGCCCACATCAATTGTCCCTGGGCGTTCATTTTCACCACAAATGCGTTCTCCGTTCCCGTCGGAGTGAACAGCAATTCTCCGGCAGCGGGATCCACATCCAGTTCCGTATCGAAAAAGCCGGTGATCACCAGATTCCCGTCCTGATCCATTTGCATGTCCTGGGGATAATCATCTCCCTCGCCACCTATCTGGCGGATCCACCCATAATTTCCGGTGGCGTTTAGTTTGCTGATGAAAATGTCATTCCCTCCCAGTGAAGTGCGCATCTGGGTCGTTGAACCCGGATCAAAATCGGCCTCCCCCTGAAACACGCCCAGGGTGTACACATTGCCGGCCGGGTCAGGCAGTACGGAATAGGGAAAATCGTTCCCCGACCCCCCCAATTGCTTGACCCATACCGGGTTTCCAGCTGCCGACAATTTCAACAGGAAAACATCCGATCCACTGAAACTGGTCAACGGGAACTGTCCCGGTCCGGGGTCAAAGTCGGCTGTATTGCTGAAATATCCCGTCAGGTAAATCTGTCCACCGGCATCCAGGGCCAGTGAGGTGGGCCCGTCGGAAAAAGGACCTCCAAAGTGTTTGGCCCATACATACTCTCCATCGGCGTTGAGTTTCAGAAGGTACACATCCGTACCTCCCTCCGAGGTCAGGTTGGCCACACCACCACCCGGATTGAAATCGACCATACCGCCGAAATCTCCGGCGAGAAAAATCTGTCCCGATGCATCCGTTTTCATGGCCCAGGCATCATCGTATCCGCCTCCGCCCCAACGTTTGGACCATACATAATTCCCTTCCTCGTCCAATTTGATCAGGTAGGCATCGTAATTACCCACAGAGGTCATCCACTGAATGCCGGTACCCGGGTTGGCGTCTATGACAGAGGTGAATTGTCCTGACAAAAGCACATGCCCGGACGGCTGCATGGCGATGGCATTGACAAGGATAAAATCATCTCCGCCGACGCGGACCGCCCAATCGGTTTTCAATGGCTGGGCTTGGAGCAAAGGCAGGAAAAACGCAAAAAGACAGAAAGCGGCGAAGGTTTTCATGGCCATGGATTTTATGTCCCGAAGGTCCGCATGGCCGATGTGTCCGTGGGTGATCTGGTACACACAAAAACCTGATCCCAAACGGGTATCGGGATGATGCCCGTCATCCTGCCTCCGGCAGGCGAATCGACGAGTCCCGTTGGCGGTTGACGCCTGTGCCGGGGAGGCAGGGTCAAAAAGGTGAATCCCTTCCGGCAGGCGTGTGCCAGAGGCGCGCGCAAGCGCCCTTTCGCAGGAGGCAGGTTATTGTTTCACCCAGCGCAAGAGGTGCTGTTCACGGAGGGACGCCACACGCAACAGATACATGCCCGGAGCGAGTCCATCCACTGTGATGGCGGTGAGCGCCTCCGAGGCCGTTCCGGACCATAATATTTGACCGCACAGGGAATGAACGGATATCCGGGCAAGAGGTGCCTCCGCATGGACATAAAGGATCTGGCCGGCGGGATTGGGCCACACTTTCGGGGTACCGGCAATATGGGCAGGATTTACCGATGAGGCCATCGGTGAAAAACGATAGACGGTTCCTTCCGAGGGGGTTCCGGTTACGGGAATTTCCTGATCGGTCAAAGCGGGGTTGGAGGCCGGCCCCTGGAGCAAATGGATGTCGTTGAACTGAATATTCTCCAGGTCATAGCCGGATAGCCCGATGAAGGCGCCGATCCCCTGGAAATAGAATACGGCGGGATCCTGGATCATTTCGGGCCCGTAATGATATTCGATCACGTTGGTGCCTTCATACAGCCACATCTGGAAGGAAATGTACATACTGACCGTGCCCCATTCCGTCCATTCGTCATAGGAGCCGGCATTGCTCCATTCGACCTTGAGGATGCGCTGGCCCTCCTCGCCTTCCACCTGGTAGGCAATGGGCGACAAGGACAGAGTATCGGCAATGCCCCGGTCGATCAGGTCGGTGTCGAAAGGCACAAGGACAGCCGCCGTCTGGGATTCGGGGTCATCGCTGAACCCATACACGACGGCGCCGAATCCTCCCACGGAAAGGAAGGACAATTCCAGCCCCATGAATACAAAGGGAAAGTCCACGGGGATGATGTAATCATTGGGGTCGTCCCAGATCTCGCCCTGATTCAGTGAGACGGGATTGTCCAGCGGGGTATAAGGCGTCTGGAGCAGGCTGAAATCGTAGAGGAAGGCGCGGGGGTTGCCTTCGGCGGCATAGGACGTTCTTTGCTTGGGTTGGGCAGAAAGGACCAGAGCATGAAGCAGCAGGGACGAAAACAGTAACAGTTGTTTCATAAACCAGTTGGAGTCGTGGATGGAAATCCGGTGGATGGTTGGTCAATACCGGGCATCCATCCAAAGATACCCGTTTCCCGGGCAACATGAAAAAGCCCCTGTCCGGCAGGCGGACAAGGGCTTCCTTTTGGCAATGCGATCGACCATCCTTTCATCCCGGACCGTCGAAAGACCATCCGGTCAGACCCGCTCGATGATCATGGCCGAGGCCCCGCCTCCGCCATTGCAGATGGCGGCCATGCCATAGCGGCCGTTTTGGTGATGCAGGACATTGTTGAGTGTGGTGATGATCCGGGCGCCCGAAGCGCCTAGGGGGTGTCCGAGCGATACGGCTCCTCCGAAGATGTTGACTTTTTCAGGGTCGATACCCAGGACCTGGTTGAAAGCGAGCACGACGACCGAAAAGGCTTCATTGACTTCAAAGTAATCCATGTCCTTCAGGGAAAGGCCTGCCCGCTGGAGGGCGATCGGAGCGGCCAGGGTGGGTGCGGTGGTAAACCATTCCGGCGCCTGGGCGGCATCGGCAAAGGACACGATACGGGCAACGGGCGTCAGTCCCATTTCCTTCACGGCTTTTCCACTGGCCAGGACCAAAGCGGATGCCCCGTCGTTGATGGTGGAGGCGTTGGCCGCCGTCACCGTCCCGTCCTTGGTAAAGACCGGGCGGAGCCCCGGGATTTTGTCGAACATCACATTCCGGAATTCCTCATCCGAGTCCATCACCACCGGATCGCCTTTCTTCTGGGGCAACAGGACGGGGACGATCTCTTTTTTCAGCTTTCCGGAGGAAGTGGCTTCGGCAGCCAGAGTGTATGACCGGATGGCAAAAGCGTCCTGCGTCTCCCTGGAGATATTGTATTTGCTGGCAGTGGCGTCGGCGCAAACGCCCATGGCCATATGGCCGAAGGCATCTTTCAATCCGTCCTTCTCCAGGCCGTCGACAAAATCTCCACCCCCGTATTTGTAACCCCAACGGGCCTTGGGGATGTAGTACGGGATGTTGGACATGCTTTCCATACCCCCGGTGACCACCAGATCGTTCTGGCCCAGCAGGATGGATTGCGCGCCAAACATCGTGGATTTCATCCCGGAGGCACATACCTTGTTGATTACTGTGGCGGGGACTTTGTCGGGGATGCCGGCACCGATGGCTACCTGGGTAGCGGGTGCCTGACCCAGATTGGCAGCGATCACATTGCCGAAGAGGACCTCCTGGACCCGGTCGGGGGCCACGCCGGCGCGTTCCAGGGCGCCGGCTATGGCCTTGCTGCCCAGCTCTACCGCAGAAAATCCGGCCAGCTTGCCGCCAAAACTGCCGATGGGGGTGCGCACGGCCGACACGATATAGACTTCGTTCATTGTCATTTGTTTAGTGGGGCAAAGATGCGGCTTTTTGGCGGGATCGACGGTGCGTCCCGCCATTGCGGCGACATCCCCGCGTGAAAAGGTAATTTTGCCGGGTCATGATCCGTCGCCTCCACATCCGCAATTACGTCCTCATCGAATCCCTGGATCTGGCATTCGACGACGGCCTGACGATCATCACCGGAGAGACCGGTGCCGGCAAAAGCATCCTTCTGGGGGCGCTCGGCCTTATCCTGGGCGATCGCGCCGAAGGCGGCGTGCAGGCCGACCCGGATGAAAAGACCGTCATCGAAGGCACTTTTCACATCGGCAATTATGCCCTGGAAGCTTTTTTCGAGGAGAATGACCTGGACTACCACCCCGAGCTGCTCATCCGCCGCGAACTTTCCGCGCAGGGGCGGTCGCGCGCCTTTATCAACGACTCGCCCGCAGGCCTCTCCGTTTTGAAGGACCTGGGGCGGCAACTCATTGATGTCCATCAGCAATTCGATCAACTCGACGTCCTTGAAGAGGCCTTCCAGATCCGCATGCTCGATGCGCTGGCCGGTCAGTGGGACACGGCAACGGCTTATACCCGGACTTATCGGGAATGGCGCCAACTCTCGGCCCGCATCGACGCCCTCGAACAGGAACAACAGCGACGGCTGCAGGAACTGGATTTCCTGGCTTTTCAAATCGGGGAGATGGAAGCCGCCGGCCTGCGCCCCGGTGAAGAAAACGAGCTCGTCACGGAAGAGAAACAGCTCCGGCATGCGGAGGAAATTCGCCGCACATTGGGAGAGGCCTCTTCCTATCTGACCGGGGACGAAGCCTCGGCCCTGACCCAGTTGCAGGCGATAGCGCGGTCCCTGCAGCCGTTGGCTTCCTTCCATCCGGACCTGCCCGACTTGCTGTCCCGGATCGAGGGGCTGGTCATCGAATTGCAGGATTGGGCGGATACGGCCGGGTCGCTGGCAGAAGCCACGGAAAGCGATCCTGCCCGGCTGGATGAAGTAGCCCGCAGGGTGGACCTGATCAACCGGTTGCTCCACAAGCACAAAGCCACGGATACCGCCTCGCTCCTCCGACTCCTCGATGGATGGAAGGCCGGAAAGGAGGACCTGGAAGCCCAAAATGCCAGCCTGACCGATCTGGCGGTAAAAAGGGACCAACTCGCCCACGAATGCCGATCGCTGGCCCGTAAACTGCATGAAGGCCGGGCTGCCGCCGCAACCCCCTTCGCCCGGGAAGTGGAAAAAACCCTGGCCGGATTGGGGATGGAGCGCATCCGGCTAAGGCTTCCCGTCGAGGTGCGGGAAGACCTGACACCCTCCGGCATTGACGCCATCCGGCTGGAAATGGCCCAAATGGAAGGGTCCCGGTTTACGCCGGTAAAGCAGGCGGCTTCGGGAGGGGAGCTCTCCCGGCTGACCCTCGTGATCAAAAGCCTGGTGGCCGCCGCCATCCCTTTGCCCACCCTGGTTTTTGACGAAATTGATGCCGGTGTTTCGGGCGCCGTGTCCATGAAGGTGGGCGAGATCCTCACCAGGATGTCCCGGGCCCATCAACTCATCGTCATCACCCACTCGCCGCAAATAGCAGCCAGAGCTGCCACGCACTACCACGTCAGCAAATCGCCCGCACACGGCGCCGTGCGCACGCAGGTACAAAGCCTGACCGGGGAAGGAAGGGTGACGGCCCTGGCCACGATGCTCAGCACCGATCCTCCGGGGGACGCCGCCATCGCCAATGCGCGTGAATTGCTGGCGGCGGCCGAAGGTTGATTTACCCAAGAAAAAAAGCCCTGCCTGACGGCAGGGCTTTTTTTATTCCATATCGAGGAGGGTCACTTTTTGGACCACTCGGCAATGGATTTCTCATTCATGCGCACGTAGTCGTCATTCTCCGCCTGGGTGGCCAGATCTTTGGACCACGTTGCCGTAGCAATGGCTTCCTTGTATTGCCCCAGATCAGCGAGGATCAAGGCCTGTGTCCTTACCGTCCAGAATTTGGGCTCTTTCTGATTGGCCAGTTTGACATATTCGAGGGCGACATTTTTGTCCTTGCCCGATTCGTACATGTAACGGCCCGCAGCAAACAAATCTGCCGGTGTGGGACCGTTCAGCACCCGGTCAATGTTCTTCATGACCGTGGCATCGGTGTTCACGCCGATTTGGAGGGGGACCAGGGTCTTCTCCCAGTACAGCTGCAACACGGCGCCGTCATTGGTCAGATTGGCCAGGTCGATGGTCAGGGTCTCCACGAGGTCCTGGAGTTTGCGGGGTTTGATCTTCAGCCTGAGGGCTTCATCAGCGGCATTCCATTCCTTGGGCACCCCCCAGAAGGTGGTATTCTTGTAAAACACGACGTCCCATTCCATTTCACCGGGCATCATGTACAAGGCATAGGTGCCTGCCTTCAGTTCTTTGCCTTCCACGGTGACATTTTCCGAGAAGGTCACCTTGGTCGAGGCATTGGCGCCCGTCCGCCACATGGTACCGTAAGGAACCAGATCACCGAAGATGGTCCGGCCCTTGACACTGGGACGGGAATATTCGATGGTCACTTCCGTCAGGCCCACGGTCTGGGTGAGCTTGGATACCGGGCTGGGTGCCGGCGTTTTGATCTGGGCCATGGCCCATCCACAGGTCAGCAGGAGGCCGAGGGTCAACAGTTTTTTCATAAGAGGAAATTTTGTGGGTAAACAAATTCCGGTCAAAATGGTTGGCTCGCGGCGTCCTTTTCGTGCCATACCAGAATCTCGCCAACGGGTTTGCGCGTCAGATCGGGCACCAGTGCACCCTCGGCCGGAAAACCAACCGGCAGCAAAAGGAAAGGCCGTTCATTGTCCGGACGCCCCAGGATGTGCTGGAGGAAGTTCATCGGACTGGGGGTATGGGTCAAAGTGACCAGTCCGGCGTGATGAATGGCCTGGATCAGGAGCCCGCTGGCAATCCCTACCGATTCGGCGACATAGTAGTTTTTGTGGGCAGGGCCTTCCGGAGATGGCTCCCAAATCCGTTTGAAGACCACGATCAGCCAGGGAGCCGTTTCCAGGAATGGCTTGTGCCAATCCGTAGCCAACGGACGCAGGTCTTCCAGCCATGCGGGAGACATGCGCCCGTGATAGTTGTCGTATTCCTCTTTCTCGGCCGCTTCCCGGATGGCCCGTTTGATAGCCGGGTCCGACACGGCGCAAAACGTCCACGGCTGCTTGTGGGCGCCGGAGGGGGCCGTTCCGGCGGTGTGGATCAGGGTTTCGATCAAATCGCGGGGCACGGGCTTGTCGCTGAAGTCCCTGACGCTCCTCCGCCGGCTCGCCTCTTCGTAAAAGGCGCGCGCCCTCTCCTTCATTTCCGCTTCGGAAAAACGGCGTGGATCCAGCGGAACAAATCCGGATTCGGGTCGGCTCACAGGTCTCCTTTTTGCGGGCGGATCAACAATTCCTCCACCACGGCAGCGGGTCCCAGCCGGCAGGTGGCCCACACCATGTCGGCGATGTCTTCCGGCTGCATCAGCCGGTTGTCGGGAAAATCGGCGCCGGCCCAGGAATCCGACCATGTAGCGCCGGGAATCAGGGCGGTGACCTTCAGCCCGGTATCCCGGGTCTCGGCCCGCAGCGCACGGGTCAGCCCCAACAGGGCCGCTTTGGTGATGGCATAGCTCGCTCCACCGGGATAGGCCTGCAAACTCGCCACCGAGCACAGGGTGAAGACATGCCCCCTGCCCTGCGCTAACATCGGCGGTACCAGGATCCGGGTCAAATGCCAGGCGCTGTAAAGATTGATGCGCATGAGATCCTCCAGGCCGTCTTCGGCTTCGCCCAGAATACTGCCGGGCCGAAAGATGCCGGCATTGTGGACCAGGACACCGGGGGCGGGAAAGAGGGTCAGCACCCACGCGCCGAATTGCTGGACAGCGGCCGGGTCGGCCAGGTCAAAAGCATCGGTGTGAAGAGGCACATCCGGGCAGGTCAGGTCCCATTCCTGCCGGAGCTGTCCCAGCGCATCCCGCCCCCGGGCACACCCGATCACAGGGATGCCTTCCCGCCCGAACCGCAAGGCAAGGGCTTTGCCGATTCCTTTGCTCACGCCGGTGATGACGGCACAGGATGGAAGGGGATGATGCGGCATGGACATGTGGCAGTGACCCCGTAAAAGTACGAATTGCCCCCGCCTCCCGCCAAAGCCCTTATCTTCGCCCCTGCCATTCACAACGGTTACACCTATGGGGGTTGTCTCCCGGACCTTTTACCACTTCGGACGCTGGCTGTTACTGATGAAACAGGGAATCCACCGTCCGGAACAGTGGAACATGTATGCACGGGAGACCGTCCGGCAGATGTACGATATAGGGATAGGTTCCCTGTTGATCGTCGGACTGATATCCATTTTCATGGGAGCGGTGGCCGGCATCCAGTTTGCCTATCAGTTGGACGACCAGCTCGTACCCCGGTGGTATATCGGTTATATCGTGCGTGACCTGGCCATCCTGGAATCTGCCCCTACCATCACCTGCCTCGTTTTGGCCGGCAAGGTAGGATCCAACATGGCGGCCGAGCTCGGTGGCATGCGACAGAAAGAGCATATCGATGCCATGGAGATCATGGGGGTCAATACACCGGGATACCTGATCATGCCCAAACTTGTGGCCGCGGTGATTGTCATTCCCCTGCTGGTATCGGTCTCTGCCTTCGTGGCGATGGCTGGGGGTTATGTAGCCACCGTCCCGACCGGTGAGGTGACCGGCCCCGAATACACCCGTGGACTGCTGGCTTTCTACGCGCCCTACAATGTCTTCATCATGTACGTCAAGTCGGTCGTCTTTGCCTTCCTGTTGACGGCAGTTTCCACCTACCAGGGTTTTTTTGTCCGAACGGGCAGCATCGAGTTGGGCAAAGCCAGTACCCGGGCCGTTGTGATCAGCAACATCCTGATCCTCCTGGCCGATTATCTCATCGCTGTCATCATGACCGCCTAATCCGGATGCTTTGATCCGTGTAGAAAACATACACATGTCCTTCGGGGATGTCCCGGTGCTCAAAGGGATCACCGCCCGGTTTGAACGGGGGAGGACCAACCTCATCATCGGCCGGTCAGGGGCGGGCAAAACCGTCCTGCTCAAGATCCTGGTCGGGTTGCTGCATCCCGTCGAGGGCAAGGTGTGGTACGAGGAAACGCCATTCAGCGAGCTGGCCGGACGGGACCTTCGCAATATCCGGATGCAGGTCGGCATGCTCTTCCAGGGATCCGCCCTTTTCGACAGCATGACAGTTGAAGAAAATGTCCGGTTTCCCCTGGACATGTTTACCGGTATGAGCCGGGGTGAAAAGGCCGATCAGGTCAATCATTGCCTTGAACGCGTCAACCTCGCCGGATCCAACAAAAAGTTTCCGTCCGAACTCTCGGGAGGGATGCAAAAAAGAGTCGGCATCGCCAGAGCCATTGTCCTCAACCCCCGGTATCTCTTCTGCGACGAACCCAACTCCGGCCTGGATCCGAAGACGGCCTTCGTCATTGACGAACTGATTCAGCAAATCACCCGGGAAAACGACATGACCACGGTGATCAATACCCACGACATGAATTCGGTCATGGAAATCGGCGAGAACATCATCCTGTTGTACAATGGTGCCCTGGCCTGGCAGGGCTCCCGGGAACAAGTCATGCATAGCGACAATGATATCCTCCAGGATTTCATCTTCGCTTCGCCGTTCCTGCAACGGCTCCGTCAGGCTGCCCTGGACAAGGGTTCCCGGTGATCTTCACCCGCAGGAGGGACCTCCGTGCATTTGCCGGCCGCCGGACGGGCGGGCAACATGGCCGTGAAGAATCCTATGGTGGTGCAAATCGCGCTGAGAAGTAGAAACTGTACCATCGGTTTGGGGGATTTGTGGGATTATACGAGGACAAATATATTAAAGTTATACATATATATTGATTTTTTTCATATTTATAAAGGAAAAGTGCCTGTTGTCATGGACCAAAGATGGATTGTGCGTCACAAGGCCCAATGACCTATTGAGAGAACGGCGGCTGCGGGTAAGGGAACGGCATTGGCATCCCGTAAACGGGTAGTCCGCCCTCCTTCTGAAAAAATCCGGTCTTATTGCACATATCGGAACCCTTGTTGTACCTTTGCGCCCCGGAGACGGGAGAGAACGCTCTTTTCAATGGAATCGACCCTCCCCTCAGGCCCGTGTGGCGGAATTGGTAGACGCGCTAGTTTCAGGAGCTAGTGGTAGCAATACTGTGCTGGTTCGAGTCCAGTCGCGGGCACTTGAAAGCCCCGGTCCATCAGGCCGGGGCTTTTGTTTTATGCGGCTGGACGAGAAGTCTATCCCGCAGGTTACTGCGTCGCGCTGAGTTCCCGAAGCGCAGACATTGTCC
>JAGFIW010000259.1 GCA_024103195.1 Saprospiraceae bacterium
CCGGTACCGCAGATCGTCCGGCTGAATGGTCCTGGTGGGCAGATGCCGGTTTGACCCAGTTGATGGGGACCGGAAATCCGGCCTTCCTGGAACCGGATTCCAGCATGGTGATATGGGTCCATGTGGTGGATGAATACGGGTGTGAAGCCACTGACAGCTTCAGGGTGGAATTCCTCGCCCTCGAAATCGATATTCCCGACACCCTCGTACTGTGTCCGGGAGAAGGGTATGGCATAACGATCCAACTTCCGGATTCGCAGGATACCCTGGCCACCTGGTCATGGTTGCCCCCTGAATTATTCCCGGACGGGAATCAGTCCAACCCGGCTTTGGTCCGTAAGAACGAACCCGGGTTGTACACGGTTTATCTGGAAGCCGAAAATACCCATGGGTGCCCGGCCAGGGACAGTATCTTGTTGGCCATCATTCAACCGGATCCCGATCCGGAAGTAGTATCATGGTACACCTGTCTAGGGTATGAAGTATTTTTCCAACTGGAGACCCCCGGTGGATTTGCCTATGAATGGCATTTCGGTGATCCCCTCAACCCGGATGTGACGGCGGTCGGAGATCGTGTATCTTACAAATATGGAGGCCCCGGCACCTATAATGTCCAAATTGTCGTGATCACGGACAGTTTGTGTACCGATACCATTCTTGCTGAAATCCAAATCGATCAAGCGGCTGCCATTCCTGGAATTGGCTGGAATTACCAGACATGTTCAGACACTGCCGTCGTTCTGATAGCCGATATAACCGAGTATCTGACCTATCCCCTGGCTGGCCGAACATGGATCGTGGAAGGTTATGTGGAAGGCCACGATTCCATTTTGTCTCTGGTTGTCACGAGTCCCGATTCTTTCGAGGTTTGCCTGGCCCTGGAGAGTGATGAGGGATGCAGGGATACGATTTGCGAGCGGTTTTCCATACCCTTTGTGGATCTGGAGTTGCCCGACAGCCTAAGCGTATGTCCGGGAGATTCCGTCCAATTGAATCCGGGCGGAGACACCGCCTTCCATTACATGTGGTCTCCGGTGGAAGAATTTACTGATCCGAATGCGGTCTCTCCCTGGGTCAAGCCCGATGAGCCAGTGACCTATTCGGTGCGCGTGGAGGGCCCCGGAGAGGCACCCTGTGTATGGGAACATGAAATACACCTTGGCATAACTTCCCCGCCCGAGGTATGGATTCCCGGCGATACATCGACATGTTTGGCGGCCGTATTCCTGCAAATTGCTGGCGCGCAGGGGCTTAACGTCGAGTGGGCTTCAGACGTCGAATTCCAGAATATCATTGCCCAAGGTCCCGACTTGTTTTACCCTGTACCTCAACCCGTCACCTTTTTCGTACGCTTGACCGATGCAGCCCAGTGCACATGGCTGGATTCCGTCAGGGGGAACACTTCTCATCTCGATTTGTCCCTTCCTCCCTTGCCTGCCTTTTGTGAAGGGGATTCCCTCTGCGTCTCTCCTGTGTTGGGCGGTGACACTTCCGGGCTGGTCCTGACCTGGTCGGGGGCAGGACCGTGGGAAGTTTCAGAAGATCAGTTAACCGTCTGTATCCCATGGGGCGCACCTTCGTTTCTACTTCAACTTGAGGGGCAAAATACGGCGGGTTGTGAGGAGGAGGCTTCCATTGTCATTCCGGAGGCGGGTTCGCGCCCGGAGATTACGGCATGGGCAGACCCTATCCTGATTCTTCCTGGTACGCCCGTCCAGTTGGGAGTGACCCAGGGGACAGGATGGACTTATCAATGGACTCCTGCGGAAACGCTCACCGATCCGTCCCTGCCGACCCCCGTTGCCTATCCGGATTCCCAGACCACCTTTATAGTGGTGGTGACCAATGAACAAGGATGTACAGACACCGCAGAGGTGACTGTACGCTTTGGCAATCCCAGTTGTGAAGAGCCTTATTTGTTTGTTCCGAACACTTTTACGCCCAACGGGGATGGCCTTAACGACCAATTGTTTGTCCGGGGATTGTTCATTGAAGAAATGCTCTTCATTGTATATGACCGATGGGGAATGGAGGTCTTCAGAACCCTGAACAAGCAGGAAGGGTGGGATGGTACCTATAAGGGAACGCCGCTGTCCACGGACGTATTCGGATATTATTTGGAAGCAACATGCGGCGACGGGCGCCATTTCTCCAAAAAAGGTAATGTCACATTGCTCCGCAACTGATGTCCACCCGATGTGCCTGCTTGGTGTTTCTCAGTCAGGTCAGGAGTTAAAGATCGGCCGGGACATCTATGTCGTACGGGTATCGCATCAGGAATTGGATGGC
>JAGFIW010000274.1 GCA_024103195.1 Saprospiraceae bacterium
GGTTTTGGCAAACCGGTAGCGGCCGGGGGGGAAATGGACCCGCCCGGGTCCCTGTAGCGCATCCATGGCCTGCATGACGGCATCATCACAGGGCCATACCCCCGAGGAATCCGCGCCAAACTGCAGGACATCTACCTGGGCGGCGGGCAGGTAATTTCCGCTGCGCCCCGGCTGACGCCAGTCCGTCAGACGCGTGCTGTCCGGGATTTGTCCCCCCGCGGAGACGGGCATCACGGCGATGATGGTCATCCACCCACCTGACATGACCAGGAACCCGAATAATGACCCGGAATAATTCCGTCCTTTCCCCTTTCCGGTCATGCCGCCATCATTTTGCGGATGTCCCTGACTTCGCCGTAAATGACGAGTACATCGCCCGGTTCGATCGTCGTTCCGGAGGAAATGACACCCAGTACCTTGTTGACCTTCCGGGCCACGCCCAACATGTTTTTTTCCATGACCGGGCGAATGATGGTGAGCACCAGAACCCCGTAAGTACGGCGAAACCCGATTTCGCGAATGGTCTTTCCGATGAATTTGGCCGGGGATTCCACCTCAATGATGGTATGCGACAAGGATAGTTCGAAGGAGTCAACGACCCCCTTGATATCCAGTTTTTTGGCCCACCTTTCCGCCGTTTCTTCCTCCGGATGCACAATTTTGTCCACCCCCATGGCTTCGAGCACGGTTTGATGAAGGGGTGAAACCGCACGGCTGATGAGTCGCCGGGCATGCATTTGTTTCATGAGCGCCGTGGTCATGATATTGGCCCCCTCATCCTCACCGATGGCCACAACGACCACATCCGATTCCCTGACCGGCAGACCTGCCACAGCGAGGGGATCCGTACAGTCGGCGCATATCGCATGGGTCAGGGCATGCTTGAGGGTTTCGACCTTGGTCATACTGGCATCCACGCCAATCACCTCGTGACCTATGGCGGTGAGCTTGGTGCCCAGGGAAGAGCCAAAACTGCCCAAACCGAGAATCAGATATTTCATGGTGCTTAGTTGATGAGAATTTCTTCTGTAGGGTACCGGTATCTGGCCCTCCAAACGCGGTGAAAAAAGGCAATCATCACCGTGAGCAAACTGATGCGACCGACAAACATACACAGGATGAGCACCACCTTGCTGGGCGCGCTGAGGGCGGGTGTTATACCCATACTCAACCCCACGGTACTGTAGGCCGAAAAACATTCAAACACGATCTTCAAAATGCCCTGGTCCGCATCCCAGGTGGCCACCAGAAAAATGGCTATCACGTTGATCAGCAGGGACAGCATGATCACGGCATAGGAACGGCGCACGGATATGTCTGCGACCTCCCTGCGAAAGATCTCGATACGGGTTTTCCCTTTCGCCAGACTGAGCACATTCAACGCGGCAATGGCCAGGGTGCTGGTTTTGATACCACCTCCTGTGGATGCAGGCGATGCTCCCGCCCACATCAGAAAAATAACGAGCAAAGAGGCCGGAAGACTGACCTGGGCAAAATCAATGCTGTTGAACCCGGCCGTCCGGGGGGTGGTGGCGCTGAAAAAGGCCGTCACCCATTTGCCGGTGTCGGAATGATCAGAGAGCGTGATTTCTCTTTCGAAGAAATAAAACAAACAGGTGCCTGCCACCACCAAAAGCGCTGTGGTAATCAGGACCAACCGGGTATTGATATTCACGACCCAGGGAATGTGTGCCCCTCTTCTGGCTCGCTCATTGATAAACCACAACCGCTTGATGACATAGCGCAGATACTGGCCTCCGTTGAACAGGATGGGGAAGCCTATCCCTCCAAGAATGAACAACCCGGCCAATATCAGCAACAACGGATAATTGAACCGGAATCCCGCGTCAAACAAACCGGCGGACAAGGTCGAAAAACCGGCATTGCAAAATCCGCTGACCGCATGGAAAATGGAAAAAAACCATCGACTCCACAAATCGGCAAAAGCGGCAGGGTCGAGAGACAAAAAGATCAAAACACAACCGGTCGCTTCAATCGCGAAAGTGAGCAGAATGATCTGTTTGAGGGTTTTGAACACCTGCGATATCTGCCGCGTATTCGTCAGCTCATGCAAAAGGAGCTGGTGGTCGAAACTGGCGGCCCCCTGAAAAAAGAAGGAGAAATAACTCGTGAACGTCATAATGCCGATGCCCCCCAATTGCATCAATCCGATGAGTATCCATTGACCGAGCGGCGTAAAAAAAGTACCCGTGTCGACAACGATCAGGCCCGTCACGCACACGGCACTGGTGGCCGTAAAAACGGCATCGATCAGTGACAATTCGCCATGGGTGGCATTGGGCAGCAGCAGGAGAAAGGATCCCATCGCAATCAACCCCAAAAAACTGATGGCAAACAACCGGGCCGGATGCATCACGGTAGTACCCAGGGAATGGCGCAAGGCGGCAAATTCCCTGACCAGACTGCTGATGCTGATCAGATAAAGGAAAATTTCGGAGGCTGCCAGCGGCCCGGCCGGGGTCACGGGAAGCCAAAACCCCAGGAGGAGCAACACGAAAAACAGGGCATCAAAAAACCAGGCTTTGGCCGGCGGTCGTTCGCCGGGGATCAGGTAACGACTGCTCAGGCCCGCCAGGGCGAGGACGAGGTTGACATCAATGAGGATGTGCAGCGTACCCCTCGGGAAGCTGGCGGGAGCGACTCCCGCCACATAAATGATCCCGGCCGCCGTCAACAAGCCGGCCAGGAAAGGAAGATACCGCATGACACGGCCGGCTTCCATCATCCGCTTGGTAAAAAGACGCCCAATGGCTGGCCATGGTTGTCGAGACAACATATGTCAAATATGCGGTCACAAACGTACACGTATTCCGCAGACCACGGATACGGATCGGGCCGGAAACTCAAATCTTCGGTTTGACGATGGTAAACACCCGGCTGATGTTGAAGCCGAAGTGGATGCCGCCGTCCAGGAAATCCCCGGTGGTCTCCGTAATGAATCCGGGCTCGGTCATCCAGGTGGCATTGGTCAGATGCAATTGGAAGACGTGCCCTCCCGTCTCGATGTCAAACCCCACACTAACGGCATCCCGGTATCGCGCATTCAACTGGTCGGGCGCCACCCAGGTGTATTCGGCATTGAGGGTTACCCGGCGGGTCAGACGTTGGCGGACACCGATCCCGAGGGCATACACGTCATTTTTCTCCGCCCGGACAGGCACCAGGTTGCGATGGATGAGGGTGGGTGCCAACTGGACGGTGATCCAGTCATTGAATTTGCGGCCCACCAGCAATTGCCAGGCATAGGAAAGCCGGGAGGTAAAATAATTCTCGCGGTCCGGATTGGCCCATTTCAGCGTGTTGACATACATGCCCGCTACGGCCGTCACCGATACCGGCATGTTGACCTTTCCCGTGCTCTGGCGCAGGATGCGGTACTTGAGATATCCATCCAGCATTTTCTGGTAGGTGCTGCGCCCCACGCCGATCTGGAGGCGGGACGTAATGCCGTAATCGAGCCCCAGGCGGATGGAGGCGTTGTCCAACCCGAAAAGATCATACACCCCCTGGTTGAGCTGTCCGAAGCGGTGATTGATCTTGAAGTCCAACACCCCGGCATGGGTGTTCTCCAGACTGTGGAGATTGACGACCCGGGTTGTCTTGAAGCTGGCCGTGGTGTAGTCGGTCACTTCCTCCTCGCCGAGGAGGGAAAGCAAATCGTCCTGGGCCTGTGCCGCAGTGCTACTGCCCAGAACGATACCGATCGCCAGGAGGAAGAGGGAAATCCTGGTCATATGCGTCAATTCTTCATTTCGGCCAGGGTGACATCCACTTTGACCTTGGC
This sequence comes from Saprospiraceae bacterium, assembly GCA_024103195.1. GTDB lineage: Bacteria > Bacteroidota > Bacteroidia > Chitinophagales > Saprospiraceae > JAGNXB01. Next base: position 3,806 of record JAGFIW010000274.1, read on the forward strand.
GATCCGGGCGATCTTGTCCTGCACAACCGACGGGATCTTGATCTCGTGATCCGCGACGGCGACATCAAAGGATGAGGAGGCCATTATTTTGCCACCCTTGACCGTGATGACGGCGGGAATGGTGCGCTCTTTCTCCACCCCGTGGATGTTCAATTTGCCCTGTACGTTGACCTTGTAGGTCCCGTCAGCCGCCCAGTTGACGGCCGTTGACTCGACGATGCGGCCCTTGAACGTCGCTTTGGGATACTTCTCCGATTCGATATAGTTTTCGTTAAAATGCTCCTGCATCAAGGCTTTTTCGAAGATGAACCCCTTGACCAGCACGGCAAATTCGAGGGCCCCCGAGGAGGCATCGATGACGGCGGTAGCGCCTTTGCTGGTCGCATCAATGGTTTCCAGCGGGGTACTCGCGACGAAATTGATTTTGCCGTCCCGGGTGAAATATTTTTGAGCCTGCAGGGCAGGTGCGGCCATTCCGAGAATCACCGCCAGGAAAAAGATCTTTTTCATAGTTATGGGTATTTGTTGAAGGAGAAAAAGGTTACAGAATTACACAGCGTGAAAGCTCGACATCCATGAGTTTGCCGACGCATTCGCCCCGGATCCGCACGGCGGCGCCGGGTTGCAGGGCTTCGGTCGCTTCTTTTTGACCGGGGTCCATCCGGCAAAGCACACCCCCCATCAGTCCCCCCGCCTCGAGGATGACCGTCATGCCGCCGTGATCGCCGGCTTCCACACTCTGGATGGTGCCTTCCACCTCGACGACCTTGCCGAGATAGGTGGACGAAGCGCCCGCCTCGTCCTGATCAAAAGCTTCATACAGGGAAGCCGCCGCCACTTTGTGGTCAGCACGGAGGTCTTCCATGCCAGGCAGAGGTTTGAAGTACATGTACAGGCCGATCGCCAGCCCTGCGAGGGCGAGGAGAGCGATGCCGATAAACCACTTTTTCATGATCGAAGGGATTTAGTTGTTGGGAGCGCCGACGGCGGCCCACGCGGCGATTTTCTCGATGGTGCAGGCATCCAGTTGTGGCTGCCCCTGCGGCATGGCACTGAATCCCGCCTCGTGCCGGCTGGCGCCCAGCAGCCGGTTGTCGTCCACCTTGGCTTTCACCCCCGCATGGGTATCCAGGATCACCCCTCCGCTGGCCAGCGCGTTGTTGTGGCATACATTGCACTGCTGGTTGAGCACCGGCTGGATATCGACGGAAAAACGGATACCCGTCGTGTCACAGGTCGTGAAGGGATAAAGGTCTTCCTCCACATCGTAGTAACAGCCGGTAAACGGGCCGGCCATGGCCAGGAGGAAAAGGGCGAATCCGGTCATTCTGAGCATGGGCAAGTGGATGTTGTCAGTTGTTTTGAGCTCCCTGGTTGATCCAGGCAGCGATTTGGTTGATGTGGCATTCCGGAAGCGGGT
>JAGFIW010000275.1 GCA_024103195.1 Saprospiraceae bacterium
AAGAGCGCGATTCTCGATTACAAGAAAAAGAACGGCATCCCGGTGGAAGAGGAAACCCGGGCAGCCGGGGCTCCCCAATAACTGTTTTCCATGTTGTTCGTCGCAGACAGCGCCCGCGACCGCATCAGGCGGATCATGTCCGAACAAGGACTGGGAGAAGACCATTTCGTCCGGGTGAGTGTCACCAGTGGAGGGTGTTCCGGGCTGACCTATCAGATGGAGTTTGACAACACGTCACGTCCCAATGATCAGGTCTTTGACGACAACGGCATCAAGGTCGTCACCGATCTGCGCAGTTTCCTTTACCTGTGCAATACAACCCTGGAATTTTCCGGCGGCCTCAACGGCAAAGGATTTTACTTCAATAATCCCAATGCCGCCCGGACATGTGGCTGTGGAGAGAGTTTTGCGGTCTGAGTCCGGGGCCTCAAGCCTTCTTGCTCTGCCATCGCAAATCTGTCCCCGCCGGCATCCTTTTACCGTTCAGGACCGGATGAACACCAAATTGTCGGAATCAACCCCCTGGTGTAAAAGCCAATCAGAGGCAGAACCGACAGGCACCGGAAGGCCTTCCGGGTCAATGGCATGAGGCCGGTAACCGAGCCTTTCGAGCAATGCTTCCGCCTCGCGGTGAGGGGCATTCCCTCTGTGGGGTGACAGGTATTCCATGACCAACCATGGCCGTTCCTTTTTCAGCAGGTCTTCCATTCCCCGGATGACGCCCCATTCACCTCCTTCCACATCCATCTTGATCAATGCGGGCACACGGCCCTGGGCGGTGATGACATCGTCCAGACGCACGGTGGGCACCGTTCGCGCCACGGGAGGATTGCGGGCAAACCACGGCTCGCCGGCAAACTGGGTCACATCCAGCGCATTGAACTCACAGTAACGGTTGGGGAACTCGTAAAAAGTGGATGCTCCGGCATGGTCGGAGACGACGGCACGACGGACCTCCAGGCTACTGACCAACGGTTGATTGCGCTCCAGAACCTCAAAGGTGGAAGGTGATGCCTCAAAAGCGAGGACCAGCCCCGCAGGACCGGTCAATCGGGCAGCCAAAAGTGCAAAGTAACCGTAATGCGCCCCGACGTCCAGGACGAAATCTCCTGGTTGCACTTTCCGGATGAAGAGTCTGGCCAAACGTATTTCCGAGGAGTGGGTTTTGCCTCCGGTCAGGTAAATGTCCGTGCTGGCCGGCAGCAAAAGGTGCATGCGAAGGCCAAAAAATACGGTGGCTTTGGCTGCAACCGGACGCCGAAACAACCGGTAGATGATTTCGCGGTAAAAAAGGGCAAACAAATAGCGGCCGGGATGTGCCAGTAGCCGGGCCAGGCGGTGGCCGGCCGCCAAAGTCTCTACGCGTTCCAGAGACTTCAGCCACACTTGTCGGTCAGGTAACAGGGTCATCCTAATGGGCGCGACAAGGTAGGTATTACCGGACAGACCCCTTCAGCCATCAATAATTCATGCCCGCTCCGTGTTCTTTCAGCCATTGCTCATGCCTGGGATAATCCGGCATGGCCCGGGCCACCTGGGCCCAAAACCTGGGAGAATGGTTCATCTCGATCAGATGGGCCAGTTCGTGAATGATGACGTAATCCAACACTTCCGGAGGCGCGAAGAGAAGCCTGGTGGAGAGATTGATATTGCCTTTGGCCGAACACGAGCCCCAATTGGAATGGTTGTATTTCAAGCTCACTTTCCCCATCGGCCTGCCGAAATGTCGCGCATTGAGTTCACGTACCCTTTGGGTGACTTCAGGCAAGTGGTGGGCAGCCACCAATCGACTGAGCAATTGTTCGACATGGGGGGCTACCATCTCGTCGGTGGCTCTGTCCGGCACCTGGAAGTCGATGCGGTGCACATCGGGATACAATTTGCCGGTAATCGTCCTGCGTCCGGCCTCCTTCTGAAAATGAAGCGTATAGGTCCGGTTGCTCACGCGAAGGCGTTGCCCTTCGTGGTAGACCTTGACCCGGAAGCGTTCATAGTGGTCGGGTTTGCGGGAAATCTGTTTTCTGATCCATTGGTAAAACAACTCCAACTGACTTTCCTGGTCGGAGGCATTCAGATACCGGGAAAGCCGTATGACCACCTGTTGACGCCCGAAAGCGACGCGGGAATTGGCTCGTTTTTCCCTGATGATCTTTACCGGGATATTGAAGCCGTCAACCCGGAATTCCTTCATTTCTGATTCCGGATCCACAGGGGATGGGGCGGCAGTTCTTTTTCCCCAACCCATCATTTCAGCCGTGTTTTTCCTCCATGGCCCGCATGACCATCACCAATGCCTCCACGCTCTCAAGGGGAAGGGCATTGTACATACTGGCACGGAACCCTCCCACCGAACGGTGGCCTTTCAGCCCAACAATGCCGGCTTCCTTGCACATCGCGAGGAAGGCGTCATTCAGCTTTTCATCCCGGAGGACGAAGGTCGCATTCATCCAGGATCGGTCTTCCGGAGCCGTGGTGCCCCGGAAGAGCGCGTTGCGGTCGATTTCCGCATAGAGACAGGCTGCTTTGGCGCGATTGCGGGCTTCCATCGCCGACAACCCTCCTTGTGCCTTGATCCACCGCAGGGTCAGCATGCTGACGTAGATGGGAAATACCGGAGGAGTATTGTACATCGACTCCTTCTTGATGTGGGTGCGATAGTCCAGCATGGTGGGAATATGTCTGGTAGCCCGACCCAACATATCCTCCCGCACAATGACAAGCGTGACCCCTGCCGGTCCCAGGTTTTTCTGAGCGCCGGCATAGATCAATCCGAAGCGTTCGATGGGGATCGGCCGGCTGAAAATATCGGAAGACATATCGCACACCAGGGGAACGGAACACTCCGGCCATTCGTGGTATTGGGTCCCGAAGATGGTGTTGTTGGAAGTGATATGCAGATACCGGCAGTCATCCGGAACCTGGTAGGATTTGGGAATATGGGTGAATTGCTCGCTTTCTGAACTGGCCACGACCCGGATGTCTCCGAAAGCGCGGGCTTCCTTGATGGCATTGGTCGCCCAGGTGCCGGTGTTGACGTAGGCGGCGGCATCCCCTTCTCCCAAGAGGTTTTGAGGTACCATGAAAAACTGGCTGCTGGCGCCCCCGCCCACGAAGAGCACATGATATCCCTCCGGCAGACCCAGGATCTCTTTGACCAACCGGAAACTCTCGTCCATCACGGCTACGAAATCCGCCCCTCTATGCGAAACTTCCAGGAGAGAGAGGCCGCTTCCGTTGAAATCCAGGATGGCCTGGGCGGCTTGTTCGAACACCTCCCGGGGCAGGATGGCCGGACCGGCCGAAAAGTTGTGTCGGGTAGAAACAGAAACCGTGGACATGGATGCAGAGATTTGCGCAAAGGTAGGGGATTCGCGCCGGAAGCCCGTTGAGTCACCCGTGTCCATGACTGTGGCAGACGGTGTACTTTTGAGACCTATGGAGCCACTTGCCGGCAAGGCCAGTCCAGATGCGGAAAAGCTTTCCGTCGTGGTCATCACCTTTAATGAGGAGGCCAATATCGGCCGGTGTCTCGCGTCGGTCCAGGACCTGGCCGACGAAATCGTGGTGGTGGATTCCCTTTCTACCGACCGCACGGCAGAGATCGCTGCCGGGATGGGGGCGAGAGTCATTCGCCAGGCCTTTTTGGGACATGTGGCCCAGAAAAACCTGGCCCTTGATCAGGCGTCTTTCGATCTGGTCCTTTCTCTCGATGCCGACGAAGTGTTGGACGACAAAGCGCGCGCCTCGGTGGTGGCGGTCAAACGCAACAGACAGGCTGATGGTTATACCTTCAATCGTCTCACCAGCTATTGTGGGCATTGGGTAAGGTACTGCGGTTGGTATCCCGACCGCAAGCTCAGGTTGTGGGACCGGCGCAAAGGCCGTTGGGGTGGGCGCAACCCCCACGACAAGGTCTTGCTGGTCAGGGATGCCCGGATAGAACTGCTAGACGGTCAGATTCGTCATTACTCTTTTTATTCCATCGATCAACATGTCCGGCAAATCCAATCGTTTACGACCATTGGCGCGAGGGAGGCCTTCGAAGCCGGAGAGCGGTATGCGCTGATCAAAATGCTGGTCAAACCGCCGTTCAAATTCTTCAGAGATTATGTGCTGAAAGGAGGATTTCTGGATGGCTGGTATGGTTTGGTCATCTGTGTCAACGGCGCATGGTCCCGTTTCCTGAAATACGCCAAACTGCGCGTGTTGCAGTGTCAACCCGAAGGAATGCGCGTGTTGCATCTTGATGCAGGACAGGAATGGCGGGGTGGGCAGAAACAGGTCTATTATCTGCACACCCGACTGCTGGACCTGGGACTGGACAGCCATGTGGCGGTGCATGCCCGGGGAGAATTGTACCGGGCGCTGAAGGCTGACGGTATCGCTCACGTGCATGCCTGGTCGGGTGTATCCCGAAAAAGGATGTCGCGCAGGGAATTGCGGCGGATTTTAAGAGAGGTAAGGCCTTCGGTGGTTCATTTTCACGACCGCCTTTCCCTGGCTTTTGCCGGTGAGGGATGCATGCGCAAGGTAGCGACGCGCAGGGTGTCGTATCCGGTCAGTGGCTGGGCGCGGTGGTGGCTGTATCGTCGCATGAATGTACTTGTGGGGGTGAGCGCCACCATCACTCGTTATTGGAAGCGATATCTGGATGAGGTGGAGACGATTCCCAGTGCCATAGATACCGATTATTTTGCCCGTTCGCAGACGCCTGGGGTCCTTGAGCGTGGACCAGGCCTGCAAATTCTTTTTGTGGGGGCATTCTCCGCGCAAAAAGGATTGTTTGTTCTGCTGGATGCCCTGGAGATCGTGGAGATGGAAGGCCTGCCTTTCCGGGCGCACCTG
>JAGFIW010000037.1 GCA_024103195.1 Saprospiraceae bacterium
AAGGAACAGGTCCGGTTGCAGCCCTCCGAGATCTTGAGATAGGCAAAATGAGCCGGTGTGAATACCTTCCTTTCGCCGAGCAGCTCCTGTCGGTAATCGGCCTGGAATCTCGCCAAAAGCCCGGGCAATTCCATCGTGCCAAACCAGGCGTCCACCTCCGGGATTTCCAGGGCGAGCTCTTCGCGATAACGCTGGGACAAACACCCGGTCACGTACAATTTACTGATCTGTTGCCTGGATTTGGCCCCGGCAAATCGCAGGATGGTGTCAATGGACTCTTCCTTGGCGCGGTCGATGAATCCGCAGGTATTGATGATGACGACATCGGCCTGACCGTCCTCCGATTCATGCACGGCATCAATGTCGGCTGCTCGCAGTTGGGTCAGGATGTTCTCGGAGTCCACCCAGTTTTTGGAGCAGCCAAGGGTAATGACATTGACCTTTTCTTTGCGGGAGGTTCTGGTCTTCATGGCGTTCGGTTACAGCGTGGGCTCCATCGGATGCCCGCCACTTACAAGAAACGGGGTGCCCGGCAAAGCGTGTACCTTGGGGCAAAATTAACCCATTCACCATGTCATTGTTGCGGTATGCCATTCCGATTGCCTGGATTTGCCTGTTCGCTACGCAAAATGCGGCCGGGCAGATCGGTATCCTGGGACAGATGCATTTGCCGGGACTAATCGGTGAATCGGCATCCGCCCCCGATCCGGTCATCCGCAGTTCCTGGTCGGCAGGACTGGTTTACACCTTCCGCAATCCCCGGATGCGTACCGAATGGGTACCCGGAATATCCTATGGTCAACTGGCCCTGGACGGCCGGAATTCCAGTGGGCAAAACCGGATTTTCAGCGCCGGGGTGGATTTCCGTATCTACCCCATGGACCTGTATGGCGATTGCATGTGCCCGACGTTTTCCCGAAAAGGAGATGTCTTCAAAAAAGGCTTTTTCTGGGAGGCGGGCCTCGGCGGACAAAGCATGCAACTCCAGCCGGAACAGGTGGAAGGATGGTGGCATTCGTTTTATGGACGCCTCGGGATGGGTCTCGACATCGGTCTTTCCCGGCACTTCACCATTACCCCCGGCGTCCGGATTCAGTACAACCACCGCTACCATCCCTGGGGATCGGATCAGGAAGAAACCGGCCACCGTCCGGTTTGGATACTCCCCTTCCTGCAGGGCATGCTTTATTTCCGGGACTGACCGGATCCCCTCAGGCCCTCACGACCTCGCGGAAGTACGCGTAGGTTTTCGCCAGCCCTTCTACCCTATCCACTTTCGGCTCCCATCCCAAAAGCTCCCGGGCCAGACTGATATCGGGCTGTCTCTGCCGGGGATCATCCACGGGCAGTGGTTTGTAGTCAATGTATGCCTGGGGATTTCCCACCAGGCGCAGGATTTCTTCGGCAAAGGCCAGGATGGAAATCTCGGAGGGGTTGCCGATGTTGACTGGCAGCACATAATCGCTCAACAAGAGCCGATAAATACCCTCCACCAGATCGTCCACATAACAAAAACTGCGGGTCTGGCTCCCGTCTCCGAAAACGGTAAGCCCTTCGCCTCTGATCGCCTGGGCAAAGAAGGCCGGCAGTGCACGGCCGTCATCCACGCGCATCCTGGGTCCGTAGGTGTTGAAAATCCGGACGATGCGCGTGTCCAGTCCGTGATAATGGTGATAGGCCATGGTGATGGCCTCCTGGAAACGCTTGGCTTCGTCATACACCCCGCGCGGGCCAATCGGATTGACGTGCCCCCAATAGGTTTCCTTTTGGGGATGCTCCAGCGGATCCCCGTACACTTCCGATGTGGAGGCGATAAGGATGCGCGCCTTTTTCTCCTTGGCCAGACCCAACAGATGGTGGGTACCCAGAGAGCCTACTTTCAGCGTCTGGATGGGCATTCGCAGGTAGTCAATCGGACTGGCCGGAGAGGCAAAATGCAGGATGTAGTCCAGGTGACCCGGCACATGGACAAATTTGGTGACGTCGTGGTGATAGAACTCGAATTGCTCTACCCCGAACAGGTGATCTATATTGCGGAGGCTACCGGTCAGGAGATTATCCATGCCAATGACATGGCAGCCTTCCCGGATGAAGCGGTCACAGAGATGCGACCCCAAAAATCCGGCGGCGCCGGTGACCAGAACGCGTTTCATAATTGTTGGTTAATCCTGGAAAAAAGAACGGATCTTTCCGGTGATATAGGTCGTTTCTTCCGCCGTCAGTTCCGGATGCATGGGCAGGGAGAGCACCTCGTGCATCAGCTTTTCGGAAACGGGAAAATCTCCGGGTACATAGCCGTACGCCTTGTAGGCCGGCTGCAAATGCAGAGGAACCGGGTAATAGATCATGGTGGGAATACCGGCATCGCGCAGATAATTCTGCAGGACGTCCCTGTCACGGGCCACCCGGATCGTGTATTGGTGGAACACATGGGTCGACCAGGCCGCTCGTGCCGGGGCGACCACCTCCGGCAATCCCGCCAATCCTTTATCGTATCTGTCGGCGGCTTCCTGACGCCGGCGGTTGTAATCATCCAGCCGCTTGAGTTTGATATCCAGCACAGCCGCCTGCAGGGTGTCCAGCCGGCTGTTGACGCCGACCACGTCGTGGTAATACCGCACCCTGGAACCGTGGTTGCAGATCATGCGCAACTTTTCTCCCAGCGCTGCATCACGCGTCATGATCGCCCCGCCGTCTCCGTAGGCGCCCAGGTTTTTGGAGGGGTAAAACGACGTACATCCGATGGTGCCGATCGTTCCTGCCATGGCTTCCTTTCTGTCGGCATACCGGTAACGCGCTCCAATGGCCTGGGCATTGTCTTCCACGATCGCCAACCCATGGTGGGAGGCCATCTCCAACAATGGCTCCATGTGCGCGCACTGCCCGTACAAATGGACAGGGAGGATGACCCGGGTGCGGGGGGAGATGCGCCGTTCCACTTCGCCGGGATCCAGCGTAAAGGTATCGGCTTGGACATCGGCAAATACAGGTTTCAAGCCGAGCAGGGCAATCACTTCTGCCGTGGCAATAAAGGTGAACGGGGAGGTGATGACTTCATCGCCGGGTCGCAGATCCAGGGCCATCAACGCGATTTGGAGGGCGTCCGTCCCGTTGCCACAGGGTACGACTTCGGAGACGCCGAGATAATCGGCCAGATGAGCGGTAAACTCCTTGACCGCCCCGCCATTGATGAAATGCGTGGAACCCAGGACACCGGCGATGGCAGCATCCACCTCCTTCCGGATATCCTGGTACTGGGTCTGGAGATCCACCATCTGGATGGGTTTGGAAGGTGCGTTCATCGGTATCCTGTTTCGGACCGCAAAGATAGCAAAGTCGGCACGGCCCTGCCGTAGCCTGCCAATGATGGACAAATCCGGCAGGGACTCACAATACGGATCCATGACCGCCCGTTGAAAAAACAACAGGTGTTCCTCCCCTCCGGACATCTGTCAACGATCCCGACCGATCGGCCACTCGAGTACCCGTTTTTGCAGTTTGGCTCAACACGACGACATGACGGGTGGTCTTTGCCGGCCCTGGGGCGGGCCCCTGCCGCCAACGCGGTTCCACATTTGGACAAGGGGATTACCGAAAGCCGGCAGCTGCCCTAACCCTGACGAAATGGGGTCCAAAACTCGCGCGGTGCCCGGGTGGTTTTTTTGCCCCTGCCAACCTTGCCTATCTTTGGGCCATGACCACGCTGGTCGAGACCCATTATTTTCCCTCCGTTTGGGTATTGGCCTTCCTGGCTGCCGATGAAGACCTCCTCTGTTGGGAGGCCTGCGAAAACTACCAGAAGGGATCCTGGCGCCAGCGGTGCCTGATTGACGGATCCAATGGCGTTCAGACGCTCACCATCCCCCTGCGACAAGGCAAACACCGGCAAATGCCGATCAGGGAGGTCCGCATCGCCTACGACACACCCTGGCATCGCACCCATCCCAAAACACTCGCCTCCACCTACGGGAATGCGCCTTACTTCGACCATTATGCCGATTCCCTGTTCCGGCTGTTCGAAGCACCACCCCATTGGCTGTGGGACTGGAACCTGATGGTCGCGGAATGGCTCATCCACCAACTGCGGTTGCCAGGCCAGAGGGCCAACACCCGGGAATATCTGCCGACCTCACCCGAAGACACACTCGACCTGCGCAACGCATTGCGACCCTCCTCACCCGCCAATCCTCCACAAGGACTCCGGATCGTCCCTTATCCCCAGGTATTTCAGGATCGGCACCCTTTTCTGCCCGGTCTTTGTGGACTGGATTTGCTATTTTGCGCCGGCCCGTCCGCCAGAGACCTGCTGCATGCCATGCGCATCGGTATGCCAAACGGATCCGGCCCGTAATCCTGCCTTTCAACAACCTGATTGCTCTTCACAACTTCTAACGCCAATGCCCGTATGAAACGATCTCACCTGACCCTGGCCATCATGCTCGCCTTTCTCGCCTCCTGCAAACAAGCTCCCGAACCCATGTCCTTTCCGGTCATCCCCGTCACTTATCCCGACACCCGTACCGAGGATATCGTGGACCAATACTTCGGCATCGAAGTACCGGATCCCTACCGTTGGCTCGAGATTGATACTGCCGCTGAAGTGGAAGCCTGGGTGAAGGCCCAGAACGAAGTCACCTTTGGTTACCTCTCCAAAATCCCCTTTCGCGACACATTGCGCAGCCGGTATGAGGAATTGTACAATTTCCCCAAGGTTTCCGCGCCGATGAAGGCCGGGGACTGGTACTTCTTTTCCCGGAATGACGGCTTGCAGAACCAGGCGGTCATTTACGTACAAAAAGGCCTGAAAGGCCAACCGGAAGTATTCCTGGATCCCAACGCCATGTCCGCTGAAGGGACCACCGCGATCAACCTGATCGGATTCAGTCCCGACAACCGCTATGTCGCCTATTCCCGCTCCGAAGCCGGCTCGGACTGGAGCGAGATCCGGGTCATGGAAATTGAAACGCGCAAAGAACTGGAGGACCGGCTCCAGTGGGTGAAGTTCTCTTCGGCCGAATGGACTTCGGACGGCTTTTACTACAGCCGAATGCCCGAACCCCAACCGGGTATGGAGCTCAGCGCCGCCAACCAGTTCCACAGCGTCTATTTCCATCGGCTCGGTGAACCTCAGGAAGCCGATCAGCTCGTTTATCGCAACGAAATGGCACCCCGGATGTACCACTGGACAACCATTACCGAAGACCGGAAATATCTGGTGCTCTATGCAGCGACCGGCACAGATGGTTTTGAAACTTATTTCAAGGACCTGTCCAAACCCGGCACCCCCTTCATTCCTTTGGTCAAGGGATTTGACACCAAGAATACACTCGTGGATCACCACGATGGCAAGTTCCTGATCCTGACCAATATCCAAGCCCCCAATTACCGGCTGGTGGCAGTAGATCCTGCCAAGCCAGACCCTTCACAATGGGTCGATGTCATTCCCCACAAGGAGCATCTCCTTTCCGGTGTATCCACCGGGGGTGGTGCCTTGTTTGCCGATTACCTCCAGAATGCCACCACGCATATTTACCGCTATGCCTATGACGGATCGGGCGAGACGGAGATCCGTCTTCCCGGGTTGGGTTCAGCGGGAGGATTTGCCGGCAAAAAGGACGATCCGCACGTCTTTTACTCCTTCACATCCTTTACGGATCCCGGCACGATATACCTGTACGACATTGCCTCTGGCGAGAGTACGGTGTTCTACCGGCCGGACCTCAAGTTCAATCCGGATGATTTCGAGTCCCAGCAGGTCTTTTACAAGAGCAAGGACGGGACTCCGGTCAGCATGTTTGTCGTGCACAAGAAAGGCCTGACCAAGACAGGTCAGCATCCCGTGTATTTGTACGGATACGGAGGTTTCAATATCTCCCTGACCCCGGCCTTCAGTGTATCGCGGCTTCTGCTCCTGGAAAACGGCGGCATTTTTGCCATGCCCAACCTGCGAGGAGGGGGGGAATACGGGGAGGAATGGCACAAGGCCGGCATGCTCCTCAAAAAGCAAAATGTCTTCGACGACATGATTGCTGCCGCCGAATATCTCATTGCGGAAGGATACACAAGCCCCGGGAAGATGGGTATCGCGGGTGGCTCCAACGGGGGGCTGCTGGTCGGCGCATGTGTCAACCAACGCCCGGATCTTTTCGGGGTTTCCCTTCCGGCCGTAGGGGTCATGGACATGCTTCGCTATCACAAGTTCACGGTAGGCTGGGGATGGGTGCCCGAGTATGGCAGCAGCGAGGACTCCACTCATTTTCACAATTTGCTCGCCTATTCGCCCTATCACAACCTGAAGCCCGGTACCGCCTATCCGGCCACCATGGTGACGACAGCCGACCATGACGACCGCGTGGTACCTGCACATTCCTTCAAGTATGTGGCGCGTCTGCAGGAGTGTCATGTCGGCGACAACCCTGTGCTCATCCGCATCGAGACCAGTGCTGGCCACGGGGCGGGCAAGCCTACCTCCAAGATCATCGACGAACAGGCCGATATCTGGTCATTCTTTTTCTACAATACCAAGACGCCCATTCCTCACTGAGGCACGGCTCCGATCTACCTGGAAAAGGCGGTCCGGCCATGCCGGATCGCCTTTTTTCATACGCCATAAACGAGCGCATTGACATGCATGCCAGCACCCACAGAAGCAAACAGGATCAGATCTCCGGGTTGCAAGGCGTGTCCCTGCCAATTCTCTGTCACCACCTGATGATATAAGGTGGGGATGGTGGCTACCGAGCTGTTGCCGAGGTCATGGATGTTCATCGGCATGATATCCGGCGGCACGGGACTGTCGTACAGGGCAAAAAAACGTGCCACGATGGCCTCATCCATTTTTTCATTGGCCTGGTGGATGAAAATTTTCTTGAGATCCTGGATGGGTCGCCCGCAACGGTCAAAGGCCGCCTTCATGGCGCCGGGGACATGTTGGAGAGAAAACTCGTATATCTTTCGGCCTTCCATTTTGATGTAACGGATACGGGCATCGCTCTCGGGAAAATAGGATCGACCCAAAGAGAGATAGTATACCTCGTCCCGGACATAGGTGACCGCCTTGCTGGCCAAAATGCCCCTTTGTTCGCCCAACGCTCTGCCTTCCAGCACAACAGCGCCGGCGCCATCGGCAAAAATCATGCTGTCGCGATCATAGGGATCAATGACACGGGACAATGTCTCGGCCCCAATCACCAATCCGCGTCGGGCCTCTCCTGCGCGGATCATGAGATCCGCCTGCATCAATCCCTGGATCCAACCCGGGCATCCGATCACCACGTCAAAAGCGACACAGTCGGGCCGTAGAATGCCCAGCGATTGTTTGACCCGGCAGGAAAGAGGTGGTACCATGTCGGTTTGAATGGTATGCTTGCGCACATCGCCGAAATTGTGGGCCACCAGCAAGAAATCCAGGGTCTCCCTGTCCAGACAGGCATTTTCCAGGGCAGCGGAAGCCGCTTCGGCGGCCAAATCGGAGGCCAGGACGTGCTCCGGGGCATACCGACGCTCCCGAATACCCGTGATCGCTTCAAATTTCCGGGCAATGACCTCCGGTGGATCGGGCAACACATGACCGTTACGATCATAAAATCTGTGCAATCCGAAATCACTGTTGGTCTTGACGACCGATGGAATGGCCGCACCGGTCCCTATGATGTGCGTTCGCATGGAAGTGCCGTTCATCCGGCTAAGCTACGACCGCCAACGGGAATACCCACATCCTCTCCATTTTCTTCCGACCTCACAAAGAAAATATTATATTTTTTGTTTATTCTTTAATATTATTTATTCATTCTACTGTATATCATTAAGTTGATTGATAGATTGAATAATGGCTCCAGCGTATGTAGAACGGCACCGCTCTGGCCGGCGGGCAGCGATAGCCGGATTTTTCCTGGACAGGATATCCGTAGACCTCTCCGTTCACAACCATTGGGTCCAAGGGCAGAACACCCGAAGACTTGCGACATGCCGGCAAAGCCGGGAGGTGCCGGTTGACCAATTCCCCTATTTCCGTCCCTCCTTTCACCGGGACGAAAGACCAACTAATGTTCCATACATGAAAAAAGGGAGAGGCGATGGCCTCTCCCTTTTCCTCCTTGACGGTGTCAGCAGGTTCAGATGTCCTCTTTTTTCCTGGCGGAATAGTTGAGGCGCAACTGGTTTTGTTTGCGGAGCATGGTTTTGACATCCTGAACGATGCCCATGGTCACTTCACCATCCACCCGAAGAGAGGTGGTGATGAGGGGATGGCGGGATTCGGGCACTTTGACCTTGTGCCGTTCCAGAAACAGCGGAATGTTCTCGGGGCCGTCCACGATCTGATCGGCCAACTGGATACGCGGTTTGGTCCCGTACACGCTCTCGTATTTGGGCGTGGGCTTTCCGATGTAGATATAGTTGACAAGCGACTTTTCCTCCAGCTTGGTCAACTGGGTAGCATTGGGGACGGTAATCTTCAATTTGAGTTCGGTATCACGGAGAACCGTGACAACCATGAAGAAGAAAAGCAGCATGAAGATGATATCCGGCAAAGAGGCTGTGGAAATCGTCGGATTGGCTTTCCCCCGCTTGGACTGGAAATGTGAAGACATGGCTTTGCGTTATTCAGCTCCGTATGAAGTGGGTTCTGCTTCGGAAAGGACCATCGGGATCTTGGCCTTGATCTCCTTGCGGTATTCCAGGGGCAATTCTTCGCTATAGGCAACCCCGTATTTGCGGCGGCATTCCTCATCCCAAAGTTCGTCGTAGGCCCCTTTGAGTTCGTTATAGACTTCGATATAGGTCTTGTAGTTGGTACCCCGGTCGTTTTTCAGGGAGATGATGGCCTTGGTGGGCGACTGGGAGAGATCCTCCCTGCCTGTAGGGTTCATGATGAATTCTTTGGCCCGTTCCCTGAGTTCGGAAATCTCGGCCGGTTCTCCCCGCACCAGCAATTTGTTTTCTGCATTGACAAGTACGGAAAACACGTTGCGCGATATCAGCTCGAGCGTTTCGGGGGGTTCATCCGACCAGGGCGGCAATTTGACAAGGATACCCTTGTCTTCGACAATCTGGGTCGTGACGAGGAAGAAGATGAGCAGCAGGAAAGCGATATCCGCCATGCTGCTGGCATTGATCTCGTTCACCATCCGGCCCCGGCCACTTTTTTTCTTCAGCATACCCTTGTTTGATTATTTGAAGAAGTTGCGGACCTCTGAAACAGCGAATGCGAGCGCGGCACCTATGAAGAGGACCAGTGTGGTGGACAAACCCGCCGAGATGAACTTCTCCTGACCGTCGGTCAGCTCAAATCGTTCTGCGAGCGACGCCATGGCGCCGGTTTCTGCCGGTTTGGCCATGATGTAAGACACCACAAAAATACCTGCCAACACCAACACAGGGACCACGGTGCGCATCAGCGATTTGGGATGCGTGAACAGGTAATAAAATCCGAAAGCCACTATGGCGAGGGCACAAAGAATGGTGAGAAACACCGATGCGCCAAGTCCGAAACTGAAGATGCCGGTGTTCAGCTGTTCCTCCTTGCTCAAACCGTCAAAAGTGGAAATACCTGCATTGACCTGAATGAAGAAGATGACGGTGATCAGAGCACCGAGGGCAAAGGCCGCTGTTTGGCCGTATTTGTTCAGGAATGAGTACATGCCTGCCGTTGTTTTGGGTTACTTGATAATGTTCCTGCGGGCCAGGGCCTCGACGAGGGCGATAGAGGCGTCCTCCATGCGGTTGGTGATGCTGTCGATCTTGGAAACGATATAGTTGTAAAACACCTGCAGGATGATGGCAACGACAAGACCGAATACGGTGGTCAACAGCGCCACTTTGATACCGCCGGCTACAACGGAAGGCGACAGGTCTCCGGCTGCTTCGATCCGGTCGAAGGCCTGGATCATCCCGATGACCGTCCCAAGGAACCCGAGCATGGGGGCAACGGCAATGAAAAGCGCAATCCACACAAGGCCTCTTTCCAGCAGCCCCATCTGAACGCCTCCGTAACTGACGATGGCTTTTTCAACGGCGTCGCCGCCCTTGGATGCATTCTTCAATCCCTCATAAAGAACACTGGCCGCCGGACCCGGCGTCGCTTTGCAGACTTCCATGGCGCCATCGACATTGCCTTTCTGAAGCTCGTCGTCAATGCTGCCGATCAGCTTTTCGGTATTCGTGGTAGCGATGTTGAGCGTAATGATCCGCTCGATGCAAAAAGCCAGGCCGAGGATGAGGCACACAAGCACCAGGCTCATGAATCGCCAGTCTCCTTCGATAAAGTACTTCTTCAGAAGCTGGAACCCTGAGGGACCGGCAGCTTCCCCGCCGTCCTGGGCGAAAAGCTCAACAGTTCCGGTCAGCATAAAAGCCACAAGGACAAGGATCAGTGCAAGAAAGCGTTGCATAGTGGTGAGGTTTTCGTTTGCGGTTTGTTGCTAAGACGCGGCTAAAATAGGAAAGAAATGAACTTCCAAATCTTTTTTGCCCACTTTTTAGCCCTTGGCCGACCAAGACATTGATTTTCTTTATTCCCGGGACGGGACCAGGAACTGAACGCATATCTACAGACAAAAACATATAATTAATTCTGTATTATCATGTTTCTAAATATATTATTCTGAATATTTCCACGCATTAAACGTTTTTGGTTGAATTTTTACATATTATTCAAAGGGACAATATGATGCCTATTGGAGGATTCCCTCGCCACACCACCTCCCTGATCCTTATGAATGGGGAATTCTCTCGCCGGCTCACGCCGCCTTCTTGTTCCCTATGAATAGGGGATTATCTCGGCAGCTCACGCCGCCTCGGTGATCCCTTGAAGGGGTAGCTAATATCGAACAGGGCGGCTTCGCCGACTTTCGTGCAAGGGGCAACCGGCCTCGTGCCAGCACGGCCGATTCCCCTTTCATTCAGGGATTATCTCGCCGGCTTCGCCGCCTCGATGTCCCCAATGATTGGAGGATTATCTCGGCGGCTTGCGCCGCCTCGATCATCCCTTAAGCAGGAGGATTACC
>JAGFIW010000038.1 GCA_024103195.1 Saprospiraceae bacterium
CAGGTGATGGCACAATGGCGACGGTATGGCGGACATGTGGCTGCAAACGTCGGCGGCGTATATGACAATCCGAAAACCGCCGACCAGGAAGGCGCCGTATTCACCCCTGTACCCCGGGACCGCCAAAAGGATGCCATGGCCTATCTCCAGCAGGAATTTTTCAGGACGCCTGCCTGGATACTACATGAAAAAATCCTCGAAAAGACGGAAGCCCAAGGAGTGCTCGGGCGATTGGGCAAGGCACAATCCTCGCTCATTGACATGCTGCTCCGGGAAGCCCGGCTCGCGCGAATTCAGCAACAGGAAACCCTCTATGGATCGGCCGCCTATGGCATGAATGAACATTTCGATCTTCTGACCACCGGAATTTTCGAAGACTGGGAAAAAAGTGACATGGATCCCGCCAGACGGCAGGTACAAGCCAGTCTTGCCGATGCCTATGCCGGCCTCCTTAAGGAAGGAACGGCCAACAAGGATGCCGTTGACCAAGCCCGGCTTCAACTCCTCCGCATTGGAGAAATGGTGGCCAAACCAGCCAAAAAGCATCGCAATCCTGTCATTCAGGCGCATGCTGCCGATCTGCAAGCCCGAATAAAAAAAGCCCTCGACACCCAATAACCGGTGAACTTCCGGTGTTTGTCCAAGTGAATGCCACCGGCAGGCCTTGCCCGTAACTTGTACGTTGTCCGGCCTACCGAACCTTCCCTTCAAAACAATATTCCCATGTGGCGATACCCACTTTTTTTCTGTCTCAACATGCTCACCTTCATGCCTGTGACCACTTACGGTCAAAACACTCCCCTGCTCGATCGCGACCTGTTTTTCGGAAACCCTGAAATCAGCGGCGGCCAGCTGAGTCCGGACGGACGCTGGATCGCTTTCATGAAGGAATACGGGGGCATCATGAATATCTGGGTCAAATCATTCGACGCACCTTTTGAACAGGCCCGCCCACTGACCGACAGCAAGCGGCCTCTCTACGGTTTTTTCTGGTCTTTTGACGGCAAATACATCCTTTATGTTCGCGACAAAGACGGCGACGAAAACATCAATGTCTTTGCCGTGGATCCTGCGGCGGTCAACACGGATGGGTCCATGCCCGCCTCGCGCAACCTCACCCCTTTGGAGGAAGTGACGGCCCAGATCTATGCCGTCAGCCTCAACAATCCCGATCTCCTGATGGTAGGACTCAATGACCGGGACAAAGCATGGCATGATCTGTACAGGCTCTCCATCTCTACCGGCGAACGCACCCTCCTATATGAAAACAAGGACCGGATTACTGCCTACGACTTTGATTGGGACGACAACCTACGTCTTTTGTACCGCACGGACGAGCAAGGGACCACTACCCTGTTGCGGATGGACGGACCTGACAAACTGACGCCCATTTACGAAACCCTGGTCACCGAACAGGCTTATGTAGCCGGTTGGTCGGCCGACAATACCAAGGCCTATCTGGTATCCAACAAAGGCGATCTGAACCTGTCAACACTTTTCCTCCTGGACCCGGTCACCGGTTCAATGGAGGAGGTGGAGAAGGACCCGCTCAACCGGGTGGACCTGGGGGGTGTATTCCTGGATCCCCAAACCCGCCGCTTGATCAATACCTCCTATACCGATGACCGAACACGGATTTACTGGAGAGACAAAGATCTGGAGGCGGATTACGCGTACCTGCGCTCCCGATTCCCGGGGCGCGAAATCAGTATCCAAAGTGCAACCCTGGATTTGCGCCAATTTCTGGTGACGGTATGGGGCGACCGATATGCCTCCGAATCCTGGTTTTTCGACCGGATGGACCGCAGGCTGATTCTGCAATACACACCCAGG
>JAGFIW010000041.1 GCA_024103195.1 Saprospiraceae bacterium
TGTTTTCGGAATAAATTTCCTTACCGTGTCAATAGGTCGTTTTCCCATATTCCGGTATCCTCTGTGAGGACGCTCATGGTTGTAGTGATACAGCCATTGGTCAAAGTCCTCCTGCAATTGGTCCACGCTTGTATAAAAGGTTTTCCTAAAGGCTACCTGAATGAATTCCTCCTTGACGGTCCTGTTGAATCGCTCAACAAACCCGTTGGTTTGAGGACGCCGTACTTGTGTGGTGCGGTGTTCCAGATCGTTGAGTTTCAAAAACAACTCATAGGGATGAGATTCTGTACCGCAGAATTCTCTGCCATTGTCTGTCAGGATGGTCTCCAGGGGGATACCCCATTCCTTATAAGCTGGAATCACATCATTGTACAAGACACATACAGCCGCCTCCGGCTGCTTGGAAGTGTGCAGGATGCCAAACCCAAAGGATCCGTAGGTATCCACCACACAATGCAGATAGATGCGGCCAATCCCCGATAGTGTGCCTACCAGTTTGCTATCCTGGCTCAACAGTTCACCTGGTCTGGACGATTCAACATGCCGCTCTGTAAAGGCAGGATTCATGCGTTCAACCAGCCGAATCTGCTCCTCGGTCAGCTCCATGCCTTCCTTGAGATGTCTCTCCTCAAGGCGCATGATCCGGTCATACTTGGAGGCCATGTTGTGCTTACTCAGGATCTTCTGTATGGTTGGAGAACTAACGGAAATCTGTTCTAGCTTGAGCTTGTCACTCAACTTGACACAACCCCATCCAGGATGCAACAAGGAAAGTTTCAGAATCTTGTCCTCAACCTCCTTGGAGGTCGTCTGCGGATGAGTAAGGTGGATCGGTGGCAGATCCTTCAATCCTTCCAGACCTTGCTCCTCAAATCGCTTCTTCCAAGCGTAAAAGCTAGTCCTGTCCATGCCACTGCGACGGCATGCCTCACTCACACTCCCCAGGTTCTCAGCCAATTGGAGTACACTCAGCCTCTTACGTGCAATTTTAACTTTCGGGTCTTTGGCCACAATTCGGCCTGAAATTACTGCTTCCATTGCCTTCTTGTTTTAAGGTTCACAATCAGTTGTACGATCGTTAGACAAGAAGGTTAGTCATACACGTAAATACCACTTCGGCGACCCAAACATAAACGCCAGGATCCATCAACAGGCCGCGATAGGTTCCATCCCAACCTGCCGTTCCGTCTGCCGGCAAGTTGTCCAATGACAAAAGGGAATTGCCCCACCGATCAAAGATGGCCAGATTTCTGACCCGATCCACCGAGGTGCCGCCATAAATCCCGAAAATATCATTGATGCCATCCGCATTGGGAGAAAAGGCACTCGGGACATACAAGAACCTCGGCACCCAAACATGTATACGCACTTCATCCGACCCGATGCAACCTCTGTCATCCATGGCTTCGAACAAAACACCGATATCTTCAAGGGGCTGCCACGAAAGGGTGGAGCATCCGCCGCAAAGCAATTCTCCCGCCGACATCCAGTCGCCGGGCTCATAGACTCCGCTTCCTCCCTGGATGGAAGGGGTTAGGAAGACACTCTCTCCCCATGTGATACTGATATCAGGTCCGAGATCCACCAAGACAGGTGGAGGCTCCGGAATATGGATCATAGTATCCCACAGGCAGCCCTGGATGTCCGTGATGGTCAGGTGAAAATCGCCGGCTCCCAGACCAGTCAATAAGCCGGGAAGGACGACCATTTGACCCGCAATCTCCGCAGAAAACGGAGGTGTTCCTCCTGATATGGAAGGCAGCGCAATGCTGCCGCTGTTCTCGCCATGACATAGTGGTCCCGCAACCTCCACAGCACCAACCTGAAGCCCGGGGCCTGCCACCACCCAGATGCTGTCCAGATCCTGACAACCGTTGGTCTTGTCCATGAGGTGAAGGACATACAGACCAGGGCTGCTGATCCGGATCACCGGAAGGGTCGGATCATCCTCAATGTGGCCACCGGTCGTTGACCAGAAAAATGCCGCTGCTCCCGACATCATCGAACTGGAAGCGTCCAGGTCGGGAAAAGGCTGCCCACATCCTACCGTGACATCGGGTCCGGCAACGGATACAGGTGCCATCGTATCCCGTTCAACGAAAACGGTTGATGTTGCCATGCATCCATTATCTCCATGTGTGACCGTCAACACATAGAGGCCGGGCAAGTCCACAACCGGGTTGAGTGTGGAGGCACCCTGCAGGATCCGCCCCGATAAAGTCGACCAATCCGCCAGCCATCCCGGACCAAAGCCTGTTGCCGCAGCCGTCAGTGTGACTGCCGTCTTCACACAAGTGAGCGTATCCGGCAATCCTGTCACTATTTCCGGAGGCGTGAAATCGCCGGTCACTTCAAGTGACAGGCTATCCCGGCACCCTGCCAGGGCTTCGGTGACGAAAACAGTATAATGTCCGGGCCGGTCAATCACAGCCGATGGCTCGTCAGGAGCAGACAGAAAATGGCCATCCGGCGAACTCCACCAATACAGTATCCCGGGTGTCGTGTCGATATTTACAGACAGGGTGATGGTGGTATCCCTGCAGGTGAAACTGAGCGGAAACGCCACCACTTCATCAATGTCCGGCACTTCGGCAAAAACCACCTCCACAAAGACCGAGTAATCCAGGCATTGATCTGACAAATCCACACCATGGTCAAGCCCGGAGTTGCCTGCCACGCCAACCAGATAATAAGTCTTGCCTGTTTGCACCGGCAAACCCGGGTAAAAAATGAATTGACTTTCATAAGAACTTATCCGGGAGCCTGCAGGGTCGGCCGGGTTGGCCACCAACCACCAGACAAGCGTGTCATTGGGGTCCAAAAATCCACCTGTTTGACCAAAGGCCAGCGAATCCCCTACGCACACATGAAAAGGTCCACCGGTGATCGCACCCGCATTGGTCAAACAAAGACAAGCATAATTGCCGGTAACGGTAAATGGCTTGCAATTCATGGCGTCCGTGACAACAAAGTGGTACATCGTACCCACGGATATCGGAGCACTGGTAAATATGGCGCCATTCAATGACCCGGGGCCGCCGGTCACGACATAAGAGCCGGGATCACCTCCCATGATGGAGAATTGGATGGTATATTCCGTATTGGAACCGTTGCAGTCAAATACAAAATTGGTGGCAATCGGTCCGGTATTGACGATCAGGTTGAAGGTATCCGACAAGGTCGTGTAACAGTGCGCATCAGATACCCCCAGGAATACAACCTGATTGCTTGAAACAGCAGGAAGAGGCAGGGACCATTGGGTTCCGTTCACGGATTGGGTAACAGGCGGCAGCGCGCCAATCTGATAGGTAAGGGTAAATGGGGCCATGCCTTGCAGCGCAACAGGCAACAAATAGGATGGCGCCACACACACGGTGTCATCTTCCGGTAGGGTGATCACCGGAGGAGCATGAAAAACTACCGGAATTCCCAATACCAGGGAAAAACAAAGGTCATTGGTATCAACCAGTCCCCCCAGAGAATCACCTGCCACCGGGGCTGCAAAATAGGTTTGTCCCGGCTGCATGACGGCCGGGTCGAAGGCAAAGGAAGGATTCGCGCTCCACTGGAGCACTTCCTGAATGCCGAATGCCGTCCCACTGTACAGGACAAAGCGCCTGAGATCGTTGGAATCCAGGACCCCGTTCTGGGCAAATGTCAAATACAGGGTATCGCTTGTACACAGTTCCGCTCCCGCCTCAACAAAGGTTCCGGCATCCGTGGTACAACTGCAATCAGGCGCTGCCGACAAATGAAGGGTATCACAACCATTGGCATCCCAAATGGTGAGCGAATACGGTTGCCCGTTGGCAATAGGATCCGACAAAAACCACGAACCCGTCAGGATGCCTGGTGAACCGGTGACTTGTCAGCTAAGGGAATCACCCTCCAACAGCCGAATCCGGACCCTGTAGGTGCCCTGGTCGCATTCAATAACCGGAATATCGACGGACACACGTTCATGAACGGTCAAGGAAACCGGGGGACCAATCAGCGGATCACATCCAGCCGATGACGCATCTACAAACTGAACAATGGCCAGAATGGCCGAACTATCAGGGACCACCCATTGCTCCTCCAGCCAGTCGTTGGTTTGAAAGGTAAACGTATCTGTACCGTAGCTCCACGACCACATGAAAGTGGGTGTGCCCGAAAAGTGGAATTGAATCAACGTGGAGTCGCCCTGACAGGCCTCGGATACCGCCATCAGGTCAGCGGTTGGCGCCGGCTGAAAAATAACCAATACGGGAGCGACATCATGACATCCATTGGCCGTTGTCATGCGCACCCACCAGGTACCGGAATTTCCCACATGGGGAGGGTCAAGTGGGGCGTTGCCGGCTTCCGCAGATGGCTGATCGGCATGAAAAGAAAGTATGTACTGGGAGGGGTCCAAACCATTGACCTCTTCAATGAAAATGGTCCCCAGGTCGAGAATATCTCCTTCACATTGGGTGGGAGGATCCTCGATGGCCATTTCGGGGGAAGGCAGAATCATTACCTCAATGGATGCTATGGCCGGACAACCATTGGCGGTCAATGCCCGCACCCAATAGGTACCGGACGCCGTCACCCAGGTTTGTGCCAGCCCATTCATGCCGGCTTCAGCATCCGCCTGGGTGAGATAAAAATCGAATTCGGCCAATGGCAAACCGTTGAGTTCCGTCAGGACTACAGCACTGAGCTCTATGCCTCCGGGAGAACAAACCGGATCGGGTTGCTCAACGAGCAATTCGGGAAACTCCAACACCACATCCACGGGAACCACCTGATAACAACCATCCCCGGCGACCACGCGAAGCCAGTAAGTGCCGGAAGCATACACGACCGGCGGCGATCCCAAATCCGGCGTTCCCAGTTGGGCCGCCATCTGATCAGGATGCCAGGAAATGATTTGACCAGGCAATTGGTTGGACAGCACGATCAAGGAAAGATCGAAGGACTCTGCACATTGAGGAGGAAGCAGCTCCGGGGTGACATCCGGCAACGGGGTTACTTCCACCGTAATGCAAGCCGTATCACCAACTTCACAACCGTTATCCAGGCTGACGCATACCTCTCCCCCTTCCGAGCCCCAGTCAAGGGCAACGGTTTCTCCCGTACCATTGATCGTTACACCTGGCGGCACTGTCCACTGGTAACTGACGTTGGGGACAGGCACAACCCCGTAAAGTACACCCGTGGCTCCTTCACAGACTGATGCATCAAACACCTGGAATTGGGGAATGGGTGGAGGTGGCACAATGATATTTTCCGGACAGACAATTTGAGTATTGGATGCCGATCCGGTACTTGCCGTGTATCCCATATACACCGACGACCCGCCTAATGCCGCCAAAAGGTCGTAATTGCCGGCCAGCACCAGCGCTCCGTCAAACAACACCTGAATGTTCCCTGCACCATCCCAGATAAACCGGATGGTATGATCCTGACCATCTTCAATATTGCCCAGATCAACTGGTCCAAGGACAGGTGCCTGCAAATTCCCGTTGATATTTACGGCAACATGGTCATTAGGAAGGTCGCCCCACCCTCCTCCGTTATTCCACGTGTCAAATTCGATGACAACAGCACCCGGTATACCGTGAGCGCCAATCCCGACCCCCATATCGCCACATCCGGGTGAAGGAGCAAATACCAAACAAATGCCGTCAGCGCCACCCCCGTCCTTGTCACCAAAGTTGAGGGTCGCCTGAATATCGATGGGGCCACTAAAATCCACGGGACTATCATCCCAAATACATCCTTTTTGCCAGGCAGCATCTTCGGTCAGTCGAAAACACTCCTTGCAACCATGCACAAAGGGCACGGCGTTATCGAAGAGACTCCACGGAGGTAAAAACGGAAATGCCATCACCTCTCCTTCCCAAACAAGAAGAAGGCCTGCCCCTAACACAAGAAAAAACCTTGTCATGAATGACACCGTGCGAATATAACAAAAGCGGCGACCCGAAAACCGGATCGCCGCTTTACATTCATCCAAATATTTTTAATTGATCAGGCTGACATCTCCTTTCACCGTGACAACTCGGCCGTCGATCAATCTGACTCTGGCATAGTAAACCATCACGTTGGGATTGAGCGGCTGTCCCTGATGCAGGCCATTCCATCCGTAATTCTCGTCATTGGGTTGGAAATGCTCGGCATAGAAGACTCTCTCTCCCCATCGGGTAAACACCTCAAAGAGCTCGACTTCCTCAATGCCCAGGTCCCCGGCGAAAATCATCAGTTTGTCATTGTTGCCATCCAGGTTGTATGGCGAGAAGGCACTTGGCACATAAATGTCCGGGTCCTGAACCACAATCTTGAATTGATTGCGGGCTTCACATCCGAACGTATCCACCACCGTGATGAAATACGGCGTGGTAATGAAGGGATCCGCCGTCACGACCAGAGAATCCGTACGGTCAAGTCCATACGCCGGATACCATTCGATGGAACGGAGTTTGCCCGGGTCAAAATTCAATTGGGCTTCCAGGCGGACACGCTCTCCGAGTTTGATCGTGATTTCGGGTTCAATGTGTACCAACAACTGGTTGACTTCAGGTATTTCGTAGGCATCCTTGATCTCACAACCCTTGGCGTCGCGCACCACAATTTGGTAAAGACCGGAAGTTAGATTCCTGAACCGTGGGTTGTACTGGAAGGACTGACCACCGTTGATGGAATATTGGTAGGGATACAATCCTCCCTGGACATTGAAGATCTCCATCGTTCCGGGATCTTCATAACAAATGGGATCCGAAAGCTGGACCTCGGCACTGCTCAGGTAATCCGCCTCAATGGTCACCTGGTCGACCGAAGTACAACCATTGCGGGTATCCGTCACCACGAGGAAGTAAGTACCCGCTTCCTGGGTATAGGGTGTTTGCTCGTTCAGGAAGTAGGCAGGGCCGCCCAGATTCTGATACCAGTCATACGTATAGCTCGTACCTGTTGAGGACTTGCTGCCATCCAGCTGGACAGAGTCACCCAGGCAATATATCTCCTCCGGATTGCCGGCGTCTGCTTTGGGGACGACCTTGTCTTCCACGACGATGACACTGCCAAATCCCTGACAACCATTCGTGGAATTCAGGGAACTCAGAGAGTACTGACCCGGGGCATTGACTACTGGTGTCACGGTGTTCTGACCGCTGACGATATTGCCTCCGGTAGTGGACCATGTGAAAGTCACCGAAGAGTTGAAATCGGAATTGGAAGCATCCAGGATGATCTCGTCCACCGTGCAGGTCAATTTGCCCGGGTCGGCAATCTGAACGGTAGGAATTTTGAAATCTCCCGTGACGATGGTGAAACTTTCTGCCGTACAGCCATTCAGATCATCCGTCACGATCAGCGTATAAACGCCTTGCTTGTTGACCGTCGGATTGAGGGAGTTGGCACCGGAAAGGATATTGCCGTCCGGCGTTGTCCATTGGTAGGAGGTAAATGGCTGGTTGGTGGAATTGGTACCATCCAGAATGGTCTGCGGGTTGGCGCAGTTGATGTCGGCAGGCGGGCCGGCAAAGGCGACCGGCGGTACCGTATCAATGGCCACCTGAACGGATTCGAATGTTTGACACCCGTTCTCGGTATTGACAACCGTAAGCAGGTAGAAAGCCGCACCGTTGGCCGTTGTGTTGAGTTGCGTCGGATCCCCGGTGATGTTTCCGTTGAGGGTCGTCCACAAATAGGTGTATTCCGGTCCGGTAGAAGAACCGTAACCTAGGAGTTCCACTTCTTTGGTATCGCAGGTGATCAGGCCCGAAACACCGGCCGAAGCCACAGGAGCCACTTTATCCTCCAGCACCGAAATGGTAGCCTGCTCCGTACAACCCGTCTGGGTATTGGTGACCATGAGGGTGTAAGTGCCCGGTTGGTTGACCGTCGCTGTAGGGGTAGTACCGCCTCCGGTAATGTTTCCGCCCGAGGTCGTCCATGCATAGGTATAAGGAGCACCGCCCGGCGTACCGTTGCTGACCAATTGCACAGCGGTGTTGTCACAAGTCAGTACCAGAGGCACCGCAATATTCACCGGTGGTTTTTGCGTGTTTTCGGCAATAGTCACCTCCTGTACAGTCACGCAATTGTTGGTCTGATTGACCAGGGTGAGGACGTACAGGCCCGGGGCATTCACCGTCGGGTTCAGAGTATTGCCACCGGAAACAATGTTGCCGTTTTGGGTGGACCAGGCAGGAACAATTCCGGGTCCGTTGGTAGAACCCGATGCGTCAATCACCACCTGGCTGACCGCACAGGTAATGGTATCCGGATTGGCAATGGCTGCCGTCGGGGCGTTCAGATCGGGGTGGACCTGTACAGTGGAGGTGGAAACACAACCATTGGCCTGGTCAGTCACCTGCAACTGATACATGCCCGGCAAGCCTATGATCGGGAACAACGTTGTTTCACCGTTGAGGATCTGCCCGGACGTCGTGGTCCACAGATAGGAATACTGCGCCCCCGAGGAGGAGCCAGACCCGTCAAGCTGGAGGGATGTCACACTACAGGTGAGGGTGTCTGCAGGTCCGGCTAATGCCACCGGTGCCAGCGTATCAAAAGGAATGTCTACGGTGGCCACCGTCACACATCCGGCATTGTCGGTCACCGTCACCTGGTGGGGTCCTCCAGCCAAGCCGGATGGATTCTGCTGGTTGCCCCCATTCCCTGACCAGGCAAACTGATAGGGCGGCGTACCGGCCGACACATCCAACTGGGCCGAGCCACCATTGGGATCACCGCATGTCGCTGGTGTACCCGGCGCGACGACCGCCACCGGAGCATCCGAGGCAATGATGTTGAAGGAAGCGTAGGATTCACATCCCCGGCTGTCGGTCACGGTCACTTCGTTGAGACCTGCCGGGAGATTGCTGGGATTTTGCTGGGTGCTGCCATTGCTCCACAAGTAAGTGTAAGGGGCCAGACCCCCGTTGATGAAAAGACTGACCGAACCCGTAGCGCTGAAGCATTCCGTATCACCCGTTACAACGCCCTGGATCTGGATATCCGAAGGGGAAGAAATAACCACACTGTCAACCCGGGTACATCCGATGGCATCCGTGATGGTCACATAATAGGTGCCTATACCGATCGGATCGAGAAGGTCCGTCCATTCCCAACCGCCGGACCAATAAAATTCGTAAGGCGCATAAAGTCCCGTGGCGATGGCCTGGATGGCCCCGTCATCCTGTCCCTGGCAAGATACCGGTGTGATCAGATAGAAGACCTCCACTTTGTCCTCCTCGATATAGTCGTCACCGGCGACAGTGCCTGTGCACTCGGGATTGAAGACGTCAATCAGCCCGATGTATCCGGGTCGCTTGACCTTGAAGGTGAAGGGATTCTGAGTGATGTTGTTGAACGTGAAATACTCCCCGTCCAGCACATAGGTAAAACTCCAGGGCCCGGA
Organism: Saprospiraceae bacterium; assembly: GCA_024103195.1. Lineage (GTDB taxonomy): Bacteria > Bacteroidota > Bacteroidia > Chitinophagales > Saprospiraceae > JAGNXB01. Next base: position 9,392 of record JAGFIW010000041.1, read on the forward strand.
ATTCGCCGGTTCGAAAGTGACGGTGACATCCACTGTTGAATTGGTATCACCGGCACAGAGGATCCCTTCGGCATCAATGGTGGCTTTCGGTCGAGGCAGCACGGTTATATTGGATACAGCTTCCACTTCCTGACCGCATTCGTCCGTTACCGTCACCGTGTAACTACCGGATTGGGTGGGATAAATGGCAATATTGGGATCCGTGGCTCCGGTATTCCAGAGGTAGTCGAAAGCGGGAACCCCACCTGACACCAACACGGACAAATCGACGCCTTCCTGTTCACAAACGGTAAAGTCTTCCAATTCGGCCGTGATGGGCGGAGTGTCCGCGATTTGGATCACCACAAACGGACTTACGCAGGAACACGGCAGTTCAAGTTCCAGATTGATCAGTTCGACTCCTTCATTGATCAAATCATAATAAACCTCCATTTGGTACTGGATGCATTCCTCTCCGGCCGGAATGAAGAAACTGGTGGGCAGAGGCGCGTAATCCACACCGGGAGTGGCCGTACTGGACGGATGCACGGTGAAATTGAGCGTGACATCGTCATCAAGATCATTGGGGCTGGATTTGCAGATCGTGATGACCCCGTCATTACAGGCTTCATACACAAGGTTGGTGCCCGTTGTCGGAGCCTCAAAGGCCATTTCCGCTTTACCTCCGGCATTGAAACTGTTGGCTTCGAGAAATACCGCGGAATCGAAAATGGCATCGCCGGCATCGGCAACTACCAGCTTGATGTGATAGGTTTCGCAGATCTGCGTATTGGCAACTGCCTGGAATACGGTGGTCCATCCGTCATACTGCAACTCGGCGCCGCCTATGTTGTCCACATAAAATTGGGAATAATTGAGCGATCCTTTTCCCGAGCAGTTGGCGGCATTCCCGAAGGCACCAGGTACACCCGGATTGACCGTATTGATACCTACGGGTACTACCGTACCCGGAATCCAGGCAATGTTTTCGGATTGGTTGCTGAAACCACCCACGATACCGGGGCCATTCACAAAGAATCCGAACACGTCATTGAAAATGGCACAGACGTACTCCGGATATTCTTCGGAAGCGAAGACGTAATTGAAAGTGACTTGGTTGATGGTGGGCCGGAAATCAAACTCGATCCCCGTGGCATCAAAGGTGGTCTGTCCGGAGATCAGATTGAGATCCGGATCCCCGCTCTCACCCAGACTGTTGCCGGCACCGCCCTGGTTGTTGGGGCCTTGCGAATTGGTCACGTTGCCCGATGCCATGATGACCCCGTGGTCGATACTGAGCGGACCTCCGTCGCTGAACTCGCCGAGTCCGGCCGAGTTGCCGATCACGGACACCCCGCTGACATCAAAACAGCCGCCCCCAATGAAGACCTCGCGGATCAGGTAGTCAGCATCGCCGTTGGGGGACACGGAATACCGCAATCCGCCCTCGTCCTTCTTCTTGCAGGAAAGGCAGAACCCGGACATCCAGACGTTCATGGATTTCAACGGTTGGAAACAGTCTACCGAAAGCTCCAACCGGACACATTCCTCCTGAGCTTTGAATGACATAGGATTGCCGACCCCCATTTGGGAGGTGTTGCCGTTGATGATGAGGATATCCCCCATACACATATCGGCCGCCATCCCGCGAAACATGAAGCCATACGACTCCCCGGGTGTCAGTCCGCACCATTCGATGGTATGGACACCCTCTGTCAGGGTGATTTCGGCGCGCAAGGCGGTCCCATCCATCTGGACCTGCGTCTCCTGGGCTTTCAGGGTCAGGGAAAGCGACAGAATACCGAGCATCCAGGCAACAGAGAGGGTAAAATTCATTCTCATAACCGGTAAAGGTTGGTGAAAGAGGCGTTAAGTTATGAAAAAAAATCGAAATTCACGCAATATACGTTCCGACTTATAATTAAAGAGTGTTATTTCAGAGAAATCGATGCCTGAAATCACCTATTTCAGCAAAAAAATCTCACCGGACCAGGACATTTCGACACCGCCCGTCATCAGGGCTACAAGGTGATACACGAATACGCCAGGGTCCAACCTGTCGCCCGCTTTCGTACCGTCCCATGATGGAGGATCCGGACTTTCCCCCACCCACTCGTGCAGCAGCCCGCCCCAGCGGTCATATATGGCCAGACGGCGGAATGCGGATACCACCCCGGACGCCGGAAAGGGTCTGAATACATCGTTGACCCCATCCCCGTTGGGGGAGAAAGCCCCTGGGACATAGAGGACATTTCCCGTCGTGAAGGACACCGCCACAGAATCACAAACCGTGCAATCCGGGGACAGTTCCACGCAAAGGCGCAGGAGGGCTTCTCCCCATCCCGACACTTCCACCACCGGACACGTCGCACAATCCACCTGGAAGCCTTCCGAGCTCCAGGAAAAAGCCTTCACATCCCCGGGTAAAAAATTGAATTGGGGTTGCACCAGGATGGAGGCCCCCGCTTCGGCAGACAATCCTTCCGGAAGGGTGATCAGCGGTTGGAGACCGGTTGGCATTTCGATCTGCAAGGCAGCCTGACACCCATCAGCATCGGTGACATGCAGGGTGTATGGGCCGCCGGTCAAACCGGAAAAAGACCCGGCCCCTGTCCATTCTCCCCCCGTAGCGTCCGTCAATACCAATGCCAGCGGCGCTTCGGCATTGCCTACGCCCAGGACCTCGATGACCCCGTTGTCCGTTTGACAAACCGGTTGGGTAATGACCACCTCCACAGGCCCGATTTGCCTCCTCTCGTCTTGTACGATTACGGTATCCCTGGCGGTACACCCGTTGGCCGGATCCGAGACCTCCAGAAGATAGGTACCGGGGGCAGTGACTGGCCAGGCGGATGTACCGTCCGGAATGGATGCCGCGCCCGGAGGTACGGTCCATTGATAAAGCCAACCGGGAATGGATACCCCCGCCTGCAACCAAACCGTATCGTCCATACAAGTCAGTGCCAGATCCTGGCCGGCGTCCGCCTGAGGCGCATTCTTGTTGACAAATACCTGTACATCAAGCATTTGTACACAAGACCCTTTCGGATCGGACAGCGTCCACGCCACCGAGTACATGCCCCCTGCGTTCACCTCGACGGCAGGTATGTCTCCTCCGGGGAGAGGTTGACCATCCGGGCCAAACCAGCGGAAGGACTGCCCGGGTCCGGTCCAGCCCGCAAATGCTTCCAATCGGACCAAGGTGTCTATACAGGTCAGCGTATCCGGCGTCTGGATCCCCAGTCCTGGGTCAATGACCTCAAGCTCTATCCGGACAAGGGAATCACAACCGGCCGCATCGGGGAAGGCCCAGATGCCCGATGTCGTGACGTCAAAAACCTGGCCGGCCGCTTCGAGGACCTGACCCTTGCAAAGCAGGGTGTCCACCACGGTCTCCCGCAACGGCTGATGCCTGACAAACACCGTATCATCCGCCGTGCAGTACTGAATCATCACGATGTCGTCCAGGGCAAAATCGTTGCCGCTGTTGGAGCCATTCAGGTTGCGGATACAGATCTCGGCCGAAGTTTGCATGCCCGCCGTCCAGGACAGCGTGGCTTCCTTCCAGTCACACAGATCGGGCCCGGGCACCAATGGAGTGGTCAGATTTTGGCCGTCAATCCGAAAGACCAATTCAGGCAGCTCGTTTTCCGTCAGGGCCGATGCCCAAAAAGACAGTTCATACACCCCCGATGGTTCCACTGCCACGGTTTGGCACCACACGTCCCGGTTGGCAAATATGTTGCCGTTGGACGCCAGCATCCTTCCTGTACCCGTGGTATGGTCCTGACAAGGCAAGAAATCGGGATGGATGGAAGCGGGGTCGGTCGTAATGGCGTATGTGGAGGGTGGGATGAGGGTGAAGGGGCTGTGAATCAGGTCGGAAGAAAATCCGGAGTTGCCCTGGCTAAAGTCGCCGTTCAGGATGAGGTTGGGGCTGCGCATGGCCGCGATGGCCCTTACCCAGCCCGTACTGGTGGTTGTGACGGAAACCGCGGCCGAATCCAGAATGACGGCTCCCGGTCCCGGCAGCCATTGGAGGGACAGCACCTCCCAGGCGCTGTTGGCCCGTACGATCACCTGGCTGTCCGGAAAGCAAAGCACCGTATCCTGCCCGAGGGTGAAGGCGGATTGACACCCCTGGTTTTGGGCCATCAGGCCGGTTACGGATCCGAAAAGGATGGCAAGGGCAAGAAATCGACTCATGAGGCAATGGCGGATGCCGAAGATACATGCTTCCGCCGATCGCACCCCGATTTCCTACCTTTACCGCATGCCGTCCACTGCCGAAACCACCCCGCTTTTCTCGGTCATTACGGTGTGCTTCAATGCCCGCAAAGCCCTGGAGAAAACGGTGGAGGCCATGCGCGGTCAATCCTGGACCGATTACGAGCACATTGTGGTGGACGGAGCCTCCGGCGACGGCACCGCTGCCTGGCTCCGGCAACAGCAAATACCCCGGCTGCACTGGATGTCCGAGCCCGACAAAGGCCTCTATGATGCCATGAACAAAGGCATGCGTATGGCCACCGGGCGTTACCTCTGGTTTGTCAATGCCGGCGACACGCCGGAATCTGCGGACACACTCGGGCACCTGGCCGTCCTTGCCCAAGAGGAAGAACCGGATGTCCTCTATGGAGAAGTCCACCTCGTGGATGCTCATGGCCGGGTGGCCGGTACCCGCAGCGCCCTCACCACCCAAAAATTACCGGCCCGTCTAACGTGGAAGAGCCTGCGTTGGGGCATGGTCGTATCCCACCAGGGGTTTCTCGTGAAACGCACATTGGCACCGGAATACCTCAACGGAAACCTGTGCGCCGATATTGATTGGGTCATTCGATGTCTCAAAAATGCCCGCTCCGTCCGCCATACGGGATTGGTCCTCGCCCGGTTCGAGATGGGAGGCCTCTCCCGACAGCGCCACCGACAATCCCTGTCGGATCGCTACCGGGTTATGCAGCATCATTACGGACTGGTTTCCAACCTGTTGGCGCACGGCTGGATTTTGGTCCGGGGGCTTTGGCACCGGATGACGCGCCAAAGGGACGAGCGATATTGATCCCTGGCGGAAGGCTATTCGTCCCCGTAAATGGCTACCTCGCGGGTTCCCGGACGAGCATAACCCCGGTACATCCCGGGGGTAATGAAGGGCATAGCCATTTGGCCTGCCGTATCGAGGGCAATGAGACCGCCCAATCCGCCGGCGCGCAACAATTCCCCCATGATCAACGAATCGGCGGCGGCACGCAGGGAAGCCCGCCCATGCCGCACACGGGCAGCGAGATCATGAGCCACTGCATACCGGATGAAATATTCGCCATGTCCGGTACAGGAAACCGCACAGGCGCGGTTGTCGGCGTATGTCCCGGCGCCGATGACCGGCGCGTCACCGATCCGGTTCCATCGCTTGAGGGTCATTCCACCGGTTGATGTGGCGGCTGCGAGATGTCCCGCCCGGTCCAAAGCCACAGCGCCAACGGTTCCGTACTTGGTATCTGCATCGAGGCCCGGAAGAGAAGAGGTGCCTGCCTCCTTGCGCCGGGCCTTTTCCAGCGCCTCCCAACGCTCCGGGGTAAAAAAATAGGCCGGCCCTACGGTATCCAAACCCTGACTTTCGGCAAAGGCATCGGCACCAGGTCCCGACAGAAAAACATGCTCTGACGCGGTCATGACGGCATGTGCCGCCAGGATCGGGTTTTTGATCCGGGTCAACCCGGTGACGGAACCGGCAGCCAGATCATCACCCCGCATGATGGCGGCATCCAGCTCATTGCGTCCCTCGGCCGTAAAGCCAGCACCGCGACCGGCATTGAACAGCGGGGAATCTTCCATGTATACGACAACCGCCAAAACGGCATCCACTGCTGTACCTCCGGCTTCGAGCACGGCCTCCCCGGCATCGAGCGCCTCATTCAGTGCCTGCCTGTACAGACTGTCCCGTTCGGGGGTCATCCGGTCTCTTTCGATTGTCCCGGCCCCTCCGTGAATCACAAGCGCCCATTCCGGTCGGCCAGTCTCGGGTGCCACTTCTTTCGACACGGGTCTGCAGGAAATCCAGCAAGCCAACAAAACCAAAACGGCAGGGCACTTGTGAGGCATGAGCACGGTATTGACGCCTCAAAGGAACGCAATAGACGAAACCTGTCCCGCACCGGCCGTTGGGGAATGGCTATTTTTGCCGCCCAACCTGTCCCCTATGGCCTTCAAGGTCCTCGTGATCAGCAATTACCGGAGCATCAACAGTACCCGACCCGAAGCAGAGATGTTCATCGGTCTGGCCCGCCGGGGTGTCCAGGTGGACATCATGACCTACCCGGATGCAGAAAGCAATATCCGGCGGTTCAGAGAGGCCGGTATCCGCGTCATCCCGTGGCATCCCCGCTCCAAATGGTCATTCGGCGCCATCGCCCGCATCCGCCGGGTCCTCAAGGAAGGAAATTATGATTTCATGCACCTGTACAACAGCCGGGCCATGCTCAACGGATTGCCGGCCGCGATCGGCCTGCCGGTCAAGGTGCTCCTGTACCGCGGGTATGCCGGCAACATTCACGCCTTCGATCCGGTCGCCTATCTCAAATATCTGCATCCCCGTGCCGACAGCGTCATATGCATCACCGAGGAAATAAAGGCGCTGGTGGACCGCGAAAACTGGTATCGCCAACCGCTGGCCGTGTGCATTCCCAAAGGGCATGATCCCGCCTGGTACGCCGATGTAAAGCCCGCCGATCTGAAGGCCTACGGCATTCCCCCGGAGGCTTTTACCGTGGCGTGTATGGCCAACAACCGCGCCTTCAAGGACATCCCGACGTTGCTGCGGGCATGGGTGCGTCTGGAGGGGAAGCCGGATATCCACCTGTTGCTCATTGGACGGGATATGGATCACCCCGCCAACCGGTTGATCCTGAAGGGAACACCGGCTTTCCGGCAGGTCCATTTTGCCGGTTATTGCCCGGATCCGCTGCCATTGCTGAAAGCATCCCAGGTCATTGCCTTGAGTTCCACCAAAGGGGAAGCAATCACCAAGTCGGTCCTTGAAGGGATGTCGCTCGGGCTGGCGCCCGTTATCACCGATATCCCGGGCAACCGCCATCTGGTCAATGACGGTGTCAGCGGATTGCTGGTACCACCCGGAGATCCCGCGGCTTTTGCCGGAGCTGTGCAACAACTCGCGGACGATCGTTCTCTTTGCCAGCGCATGGGCCAGGAGGCCCGGCGCTTCATGCAAACCGAAATGCATATCGACAAGTCGATCGATTTGACTGTGGCCTGGTAAGCGCGCTGGCATTCAGGAGCGGGAGCCCAGGATGGCGGTCACGCCAGGTAATGCTTTGCCTTCCAGCAATTCCAGCATCGCACCACCTCCGGTAGACACAAAGCTCACCCGGTCGGCCAGGCCCATCTGGTTGACGGCCGTAACGGAATCCCCGCCGCCGACGAGACTGAACGCGCCCTGATCGGTGGCTTCCGCGACCGCCAGGGCCACCTGACGGGTGCCGGAGGCAAAGGCCGGCATTTCAAAGACCCCCATCGGACCGTTCCAAAGAATCGTGCGCGCCTCAAGTATGGCCTTCCGGAAGCTTTCACACGCGGCAGGACCGATGTCCAGCCCCATCCAATCCTCCGGAATGGACCGGCTTGGTGCTATCCGTGTGGCAGCATCCGGGGCAAACCGGTCGGCCACTACCGAATCTTCCGGAAGCAGAAGCCGCACACCCCGCACCATCGCCTTGTCCAGGATGGAGGAGGCCAGATCGAGCCGGTCGGTTTCCACCAGCGAACGTCCGATTTGGCCACCCTGTGCCCGGAGGAACGTATAGGCCATCCCTCCGCCAATCAGCAGCGTGTCCACCTTTTCCAAAAGGTTTTCCAGCAAAAGGATCTTGTCCGATACTTTGGCACCACCCACAATGGCGGCCAATGGCCTTTCCGGGTGATCCATCGTGCGGGCGGCGTTGTCGAGTTCGGCCTGCATGAGAAATCCGAAAGCCCTTTTTTCCGGCGGGAAAAAAGAAGCGATCAATGCGGTCGATGCATGGGCGCGATGAGCCGCACCAAAGGCGTCATTGACATACACCGTCCCGAGGGCCGCCATCCGGCGGGCCAATTCCGCATCCCCTTTCTCTTCCCCGGCATGAAAGCGCGTGTTTTC